>DATFDP010000214.1:0-24692 GCA_035252015.1 Terriglobales bacterium | reverse complement strand
AGCCGGCCAGCCTTCCTTTGTCATGTCAAATCCGGCGTTGATGGGCAGGCGCAGGTAGTGGAAGCGGCTGGCGCTAATATTGAAGTCAATTACGGTATTCTGTGTGACCGCGTAGTCGTAACCTATAGCGATGCCCTTGCTGTGCGTATCTTCGCTGCAGCGGTCTTTGCACAGCCCGGTACCAAACGGATCCTGCGCCAGGCTCAGCAAGTGCCAGTAGCTGAACCGGCCAAAGACATGTTGCTTATTGGTGATCTTCTGGTCGCCGCGGGCTACGTATTCGTCAATATTGCCGCCGGTGCTGGCTGCCTTGACGAAGTTGTTGGTGGTTCCGGACCCTGTCGGGTCCGGAATATAGTTGGCCATCAGGTACGCGGCCGTCGGATTAATCCGACCCGGGGGGATCAGGTTGCCCGAAAATGGCTGACGCTGACCGGTGGCCAGATTTACAGTCAGCGGGTCGTAGATCAGGCGGGAGCCAAGATCAGAGAAATTGCCAGTCCGCTCCTGCAGCGTCGGCACGGTGGTGGTGAAAACCGTGCCTTGCCTTAGACGAAAAGACTCCCAGCTGAAAAAGAAGAACGTCCTGTCTTTAAGCACCGGCCCGCCCAAAGTCGCGCCATACTGGTTTTGCGTAAACGGTGGCGGCGTGTTCTTTTGTCCGTTCTGGATTTGAGAGCGCTTGAGAAAGAATTCATTGGCGTTGAACACTTTGTTGCGCAGGTACTCATAGGCCGACCCATGCCAGTCATTGGTCCCTGACTTGGTGCTCAGATTGATTACGCCGCCGGAAAACTTGCCCCATTCCGGGCCAAGGTTGTTGTACTGCACCTTAAATTCCGAAACCGAATCCTGAGTCGGCACCAAGACCGGCAGATTGATGTAGCCGATGTTGAGCGGCTGTCCGTCCAAGTACTCCGCGCTCTGATTAGCGAAGGAACCTCCAACCTGGTAATTGGCGAAGTCGAATGGATTCTTACCTACCGGCGTGCCTGTGGTATTACCCTGTGGAATGACCGAAGGAGATATTGCGGTAAGGCTATAGATGTTGCGCCCGTTCAAGGGCAGCTCATTAGCTTTCCGCTGTTCTACCACCTGACCAAGCGACGACGTCTCCGTCTGCATCAATGGCGTTTCGGCGGTGACCTCTACGTTTTCGGTGACCTGGCCGACCTGCATCGCAATTTCTATGTCGGACGTCTGCTGTACCTGCACCACAACCGGCTCGCGGGTGAAATGTTTGAAGCCCTCTTTAGAGGCGTCCACCCGGTACTGGCCGGGAATTAAATTCACAAAAGAGTACAGGCCGTCCGCACCAGTGGTTTGGGTGCGCTTCTCTGTGGTTGCCAGATTCGTAAGCGTCACTTCGGCGCCCGGTATCGCCGCTCCAGAAGGATCAGTGACCCTTCCTGTTATCGAGCCGTAGGTTGACTGTGCCGGCAATGGAAGGCTGAACATAGAAATCAGCACGGCGCACACTGCAAACGTCAACACCAGCGCGGGGAGCACTCGAAAAATCCGATTTTTCATACCGTTACCTTCCGAATAAGCAGATTGATCTTGCACTTAAGGGCCGTAGGTCGAGCCGCTTACGAGTTTGCTCCACTTGCAAGAACAGAAGAATGGTTGAATTGCTCGTCGACTAAGGTCGCCCACATCGAAGGAAGAGCGTTACCGATATACACGCAACTGTTGAGATTTTCAATAGTTGCCAGCAGTAAATTATTAGAAGTGTCTAAATGTTGACACTGTTATGTGAGGCCGGACGAACGGTCAGCCGACCGCCCTGGGTCAACCAGCGCACTGCGCCGCGAACTTGCGGTTACTATGCCTTCTGCGTACAGTAGGCAGGTCGTTTTCATCATGTGTTTGTCTTCACGGCCAGGGGTTCAGGCAGACCTTCGTTCCCGGCAAGTGTCCGCCCGAATTTCGCGCGACGCGGGGCGCAGTTCGCCCAAAGTAACCTCCAAGTCTCGCAATACCAGGCCAATAGTTCGAAATTCCCGCTTGTTAAAAGGCCTATTCTGCCTGGTATTGTTACCGGCTCTGGGAACTGCGGCCATCTTTGAAGTGAAGCTGCCAAAGGGCCTCGATTTCATACTGCAGAACTCTCCTACGCCGCAAAAGTACCTAATCGAGACTATGCCCGGTGGGGTGGCCCTGTTCGACTACAACAATGACGGGCTGTTGGACGTTTTCCTGGTCAACGGTGGCCGCATAACCAACCCTATGCACATGCCGGAGGACTTCGGTCGCAAGGACCCACGCTACTGGAACCGTCTCTACCGACAGAATCGTGATGGCACCTTCACCGACGTAACCGTGCAAGCTGGCCTGGCGAATGCGGGAGACGGCAATTACGGTATGGGAGTGGCGGTGGGCGATTACGACAATGATGGCTATCCCGATCTGTACGTCACCAGCTACGGACACAACATCCTGTATCACAATAACGGCGACGGCACCTTCACCGATGTCACCGCCAAGGCGGGAGTGGCCGCCGGCGGCTGGTCAACATCGGCTGGTTTTCTCGACTACGACAACGACGGCAAGCTGGACTTGTTTGTCACTCGCTACATGGAATGGGACACCAAACACAGCAAGATCTGCGGCGGCGAGTGGAAGACGTATTGCCCGCCGGAAGAGTTCCCCGCCACTACCAGCATTCTTTACCACAACCACGGCGACGGCACCTTCGAGGATGCTAGCCAGCGCTCCGGCATTGCCGCCAAAAAGGGCCGCGGCTTGGGTGTGGCCTTCGCCGACTATGACGGCGATGGATTCACCGATATATTCGTGGCTAACGACGGCATGCAGCAGTTTCTTTTCCACAATAACGGCAACGGGAGCTTCACCGAGAGCGCGCTGCAGTCAGGCGCGGGCCTTTCCGAAGGCGGACGGCGCTTATCGGGGATGGGCACAGTGTTTCAGGATTACGATAACGATGGGCGCCCGGACATCATCGTAACCGAACTACCTCGGGAGATCTACGGCGTGTATCACAACGAGGGCGGCGGCCTGTTCAGTTATGCCAGTTTGGCCACCGGCCTGGGCGCCCTGACTTCGGGAACTTCGGGTTGGGGCGTCGGCCTGGAAGATTTCGATAACGACGGCTGGAAAGACCTGTTTGTTGCCCAGAGCCATGTCCTGGACAATGTGGAACAGATTGACCCCTCCTTGCATTACCGGGAAACTCCGCTGCTGGCGCTGAATCACAATGGCCGTTTTGAGCCGGTCGATTCCGGCAGTACGCTGCCCGTACCGGCCCGCGGGGCCGCTTTCGGAGATTTGAACAATGACGGCTGGATGGACGTCGTAGTCACTGTGCTTGGTGCACATCCACAAATGTTCTTCAACCGCGGCGGCAAGCAGCACTGGCTGACCATTACCCTGCGGGGAACGCGCAGCAATCGCGACGGCTACGGCGCTCGCGTGCGGGTGAATGGACAGACACGCCTTGCCACTTCCGCCGGAAGTTACTTGTCGGCCAACGATAAGCGGCTTCATTTCGGGCTGGGCTCGGCTACCAGCGCAACACTGGAAATTGCGTGGCCTTCAGGCATACACCAGAAGGTGAACGATGTTCACGCCGATCAGTTCCTCGAAGTGCGTGAACCGGAGCACCCATGATCCACTTGGCTCTGTGCTTGTGGCTGGCCTCGCAATCGCCCTCTCAGGACGCGCTGCAGCATCTGCAGGCAGGTATTGAAGCCGACAAGCACAGAAATGTTTCTGCCGCCATCGCCGAGTTTCGCAAGGTTACTGAACTCGACCCCACATTGCCCGCCGGCTTTGTGAATCTGGGCCAGGCTTACATGGAAAGTCATGATTACACCAATGCCGTCCCTGCCTTGAAGCATGCTCTGCAGCTGGATTCGAACCTCGCCTCGGCTCATCTGCTATTGGGTTATGCGTTGCTCGCGCAAGGTTATGCCGCTGAGTCGATACCGCATCTGCAAAGGGTGCGGGAGCAGGGCGCGCTCGGCATTGCGCAAGTCGAAACCGGAGAACTGCCGGAAGCCGTCAAGAACCTGCAGGCAGCACTGGCCAAACGGCCCGATGACCCTGACCTGCTCTACTATCTGGGCCGCGCCAGCGGATTACTCTCCAAACAATCCATGGACGCGCTGCTGGCCTCGTATCCTGACTCTGCCCGGGCTCACCAGGCCCTGGCAGAGAACTACTATGTGCTCCGGCAAATGCCCCAGGCGGAGAAGGAGTACAAGGAAGCGCTTCGCCTTAGGCCGGATACGCCCCATCTTCATCTTGAACTCGGCCTCGTTTATGCCGGCGCTTCCCGATGGGAGAAGGCGGAAGAGGAATTTCGCGCCGAAACCCAGCTCCAGCCCGGCAATGCCGAGGCCTCCTACCGCCTGGGAGATGCCTTGTTGCAGCAAGGAAAGGCCCGCGAGGCACGAGCAGAACTGGAACGGTCCGACCGCCTCAAGCCGGAAATGCCGGAAACGCTTTACGCGCTGGGCAAAGCGGCCTCCCTCAGCGGCGACCCCGCCGGCGCGGAGAAGGCCTGGCTGAAAGTGATTTCCATCGAGAAGGAAAGTTCCATCGCCGCCCAGGCTCATTTCGAATTGGCCGGCCTTTATCGCAAACAGGGCAAGGTCGCTGAAGCCGAGCGCGAAATGCAGGAGTTCACCAAGCTGCAGAATAGCGCCGGTCAATCAAATGAGCCCAGGTAAGTCCGCACTCCACGAACGCTATAATTCCGCGAGAGGAGTCCGGTGAAAACCTTCCATACAATCGAGTATGCCGAAGCCCAGAGGATTGTTGCCGCAATTGTGGAACGGGCATTGCAGATGAAAAAGGCGGCCGTTATCGCGGTCGCCGACTGCTACGGAGAGCTGATTGCCTTTGCCCGCATGGATGGCGCTCCCGTCTCTTCTGTCCGCATCGCTGCCAACAAAGCTTGGACCGCTGCCCGCGAACGCAAATCCACTAAGGATATCGGGGAGAAGGCACGCCATCCCGAAAAAGGTTTCGACATCGCCTATTACGGCGATCCCCGGTTTGTCGGCTGGGGCGGCGGCATTCCTGTCTGGCGAGACGGCGAGGTAGTCGGCGCAGTAGCCGTGAGTGGTCTCTCCTCAGCCGAGGATATCGAACTGGCTAACCTGGGTGTGAAGTTGTTGTCCGGAGAATGACGTGCGCCAAGTCTTGCTGAGTCAATGAACGGCCCCCAGATAGTGATCCAGCCAGTCCAGCGTCTCGCGAATTATGCCATTGCGTGGCGGCACGTGCCCGGTGTCGAACAGAACGTAGCGCTTTTCGGCTTCTGGCGTACCCAGCCAGCGAACCATGGGTTTTTGGAAGGTCTCAACCGGAAACTCAAAATCGTAGCGACCATCAATTATCAGGACAGGCAGTTTCACGTGGGGCGCGAAATTAATCTCGCGGATTTCCGGGAACTGCTCTTGCGGGCTGAAGCCGCCCCCCACCAGCACCGCAGCTCGAAAACGGGTTTCCAAGGCCAGCATTACTGGCCCCAGCCGGGCTCCGTGACTCACCCCGTAATAGGCAAGTTTCTGATGATCCAGGTCAGGGCGGGTTTCAATGTAATCCACGGAGCGGGCAAGATCCTTGTACTCCTGTATTTCCAAATCCCTTTCACCACTGGTATTTCTTTCCGTGCTGGCCGGAACAAAACGTTCATACATTCCCTTAAGAACCGGAAACATCACCGCGCGCCTGCTCTTGATGATGAAGTCTATAAACTGCAGCTCCGGATTGCGGCTGGAACCAGGCACAAACATCCCGCTGTGGGGAAAGAAGACGACGGTTTGGTAGGGCTGGGAAATGTTTTTGGGTAAAAACAGGTAAGCCGTAATCCGTTCCTGCCCATAGGCTGCATCGAAGCTGATGGTCTCCTTGCGCCAGCCCTCACCGGAGTCTTCCGCCGCTTCCACCTTGGCGTTTAAAGCCTTGCGGTCATATTTGTAAAAATCCTTGTAAGCCGCGAAGATGGCGTCTGATACCGGCTTTTCTTTACTGTAATCGCGGGCTCGCGTCGCCGCCACTGGTTGCAGCAGACCTTGCGGAAAAGACTCCGGATTTTGCGATTGCACCAGGCGGAAACCATACGTAGGCAGGCGATCGATTGGGGGATAAGCATCGTCGTCCATGAACATGTACACCGCATCGTTCCAGGCTCCGCCCAGAATGTAGCGCGCGTTTCCGTTGGCATTCCAACACCACTCCTTCACATTGCCCGCCATGTCATAAGTGCCATAGGGGCCAATGCCAGCGTAAGTTCCGACCGGTGCCGGGCCTTTCGTGCCAAAGTTGCTGAGGTTCAGAATGTCGGAAAAGATGCCGCCCCCTGCCGCCAGTCTCCACTCATGGATGGTAGGCAGGCGTTTGCCGGCATACCGGGCGTATGCCGCCGCTTCGTACCAACTGACGCCCCCCACGGGGTAGTCGGCTTGTCCCTTGGGATACTCGCCCATTTCCCATGTCGCCGGCCCTGGTCGTCCGGTGGCGTCACGGAAGCGAGCCATGGCCTCTTTCCACGAGAGCTCGTGCCCGTTGGCCAGGAACTTCTCTTTCCAATATTCCTGCTTGTTATATCCGCCGTCCTGCACGAACCTCTGGAACTCACGATTGGTCACTTCATACTTGCCGACGAAAAACGCGGGAATATTAAGAGCCCGACCCCGTCCGAGTTGCAAATCGCCGCCCTGGACGAAGACCACGTCGGGGGTCGCGTCGCCCGTCCGCTGCAGCACAAAGCTGATCTTCCCGCCCTGGCGTGGTGCTGCGCTTTCGATCGTGTGGAACCCACTCTTCTCCACTTTCCAACGATAATTGTCTAAGGGAAGGTCCAAGCGCAGGGGAGACTTGCCCATGTACAGCCAGTCTCCCTTCACATCCGCATACTGCTTAACGAAAACATCCGCGCCCGCCGGCTCGGTTTTAACAGCCAGTGGCCTGGAATAATTCAGGCGCAAACGGGTAAGTGCGGGATCATCGGCCGCATACGGCTCCGCGCGCCGAGCCAGCCTATAGGCGGCAAAGTACTCACCCCTGTCCACCAACTGCCTGATCTGCGGGATGGCCTCCCGCCGCGCCCAGCGCGCCGTGAAATTGTGCCTGTACCACCAGGCCGCACCGAGCACGCAGGCAAGCACAAGCACGCTGAGGGCTAGGATCACTCCCGGGCGGCGGATTGCCTGTGACATCGGGATTGCAATTCGCGTCCCCGAACTGATCTGCATCTGCAGCCGCTTCAGATCCGCGAGCAGCTCCCGCGTCGACGCATAGCGGTCCTCGCGCTTCTTCACCATGGCTTTGCGGATAATGCGATCCAGTTCCGCGGGCAGTTCGGGATTGAGCTGCACTGGAGGCGCCGGGTCCTTGTGCAGAATGCCGTCAAAGATCAAGGCGGCGCTGCTGGCTGCAAATGCCTGCTTTCCCGTAGCCATTTCGTACAGCACTACGCCCAAAGAGAACAAATCGGAGCGCGCGTCCAGTTCCTCGCCGCGCGCCTGCTCGGGGGACATGTAAGCGATGGTGCCCACGGTCATTCCGCTGCTGGTGAGCGGGGCAGGCGCGATTTGCGCACGACTCAACGTGGCTGCGCTGCTGCTGGATGCCTTTTCGGACAACACTTTAGCCAGGCCGAAATCCAGCAGCTTTGCCTGGCCGCGTTCGGTAATGAAAATGTTTCCGGGCTTGATGTCGCGGTGCAACATCCCCTGGGCGTGGGCAGCATCCAAGGCATCGGCCAGCTCGATGCCGAGCTCGAGCACTTCGCGGAGGGGCAAGGGTCTTGCCGCGATTCGTTGGGCCAAACTGGACCCACGCAGCAGTTCCATCACGATGAACGGCTTTCCGTCTACCTCATCAACTTCGTAGATTGTGCAGATATTGGGATGGTTCAAGGCCGAGGCACAGCGGGCCTCACGCCGGAACCTCTCCAGCGCACAGGTATCCAGAGTGAAATCATCGGGCAGGAATTTCAGGGCGACGAAGCGGCCGAGCCGGACATCCTCGGCCTTGTACACCACGCCCATGCCTCCTCGGCCCAACGTCTCCAGCACACGATAATGGGAAACTGAAGTCCCTAACATAGGCCCCCGCTGGCGGCGGATGTTAGCCTGCGCAGTGTCGCACGGTCAATGTGGCACGTCCAGCCCCAGGCGCAACAGCGCAGACGGCTTTTGGCGCATAATATGGCAATCCACCGAGGGGGAAAGACGTGCCTGGAATCGCGGCCCGAGCCCGAGTTTTGCAGTTGCACCCACATGACAATGTCCTTGTCGCCCTGATGGACCTGCAGGCGGGTGAGCAGGTCGAATTTGGCGGTGCCTCCTACCAGCTTGTGGCCGCCGTTCCCGCCAAGCAAAAGTTTGCGTTGCGCGATTTTGCTCCCGGCGATGAAGTAATCATGTATGGCGTGCTGGTGGGCAAGGCGATGCAGCCCATCCGCCAAGGCGAGGTGTTGACCACCCGCAACCTGCAGCACGCTGCCACGGCTTTCCACGAGCAGGAGCACGAATACAAGTGGCAAGCGCCGGACGTTTCCCGCTGGCGCAATCGCACGTTCCTGGGATACCGCCGGGCCGACGGCCAGGTGGGCACGCGAAACTACTGGCTGGTCGTGCCGCTCGTCTTTTGTGAAAACCGCAATGTGGGCGTGCTGAAGAGCGCCTTCGAACATGCACTTGGCTATGCCGTTCCCGACCTTTATCGCGACCAGGTTGCCGAGCTCGCCCGGCTCTACCAGGAGAACAAATTCGACGAAATCCGCCGCAGCGCCCCGCGTGCCAACAAGAGTCATTCCCGACAGCCACGGGTATTCGAGAACCTGGATGGCATCAAGTTTCTGCTTCACGAAGGCGGTTGCGGCGGCACGCATGAAGATTCGCAGAACCTTTGCGGACTCATAGCCGGATATCTTCACCATCCCAATGTCGCGGGGGCCACCATCTTGAGCCTGGGCTGCCAGCACGCCCAACTCGGGATGCTTCGCGCCGAACTCCGCAAGCGCGACCCAAATTTCAGCAAGCCTTTGGTGGAGTTGGAGCAGCAGAAAAGCGGCACCGAAGCAGCCATCATGTCGCAAGCCATTCGGGAAACCTTTCTCGGCCTGATAGAGGCCAACAAATGCACGCGAGAACCTGCGCCGATCTCGCAACTCTGCATTGGCCTTAAATGCGGCGGTTCCGATGGCTTTTCCGGCATCTCCGCCAATCCCGCCATCGGATACTCATCCGATCTCCTGGCCGCCTTGGGAGGCCGCAGCATTCTCTCGGAGTTTCCCGAACTGTCTGGCGTAGAGCAGGACCTCATCAACCGCTCCGTGAGCAAGGACGTGGCCCGCCGCTACATGGATCTGATGCGCGACTATGCGGCCCGCGCCAAGGCGGTGCGTGCGGGCTTCGAGATGAATCCGTCGCCCGGCAACATCCGCGATGGCCTGCTCACGGACGCCATGAAGTCGGCCGGAGCGGAAAAGAAAGGCGGCTCCTCGCCCGTGACCGCCGCGCTCGACTATCCTGAATACTCCAGCACACCCGGCCTGAACCTGCTGCGCACACCGGGCAACGATGTTGAGTGTGTCACCGCCCAGGTGGGCGCCGGCGCAAATATCGTGCTTTTCACCACCGGCCTGGGTACGCCAACGGGCAATCCCATTACTCCAGTAGTGAAAATTTCCACCAATTCAGCGCTGGCCGAAAGAATGGCCGACATCATTGATGTTGATACCGGCGGCATTATTACGGGAGAGAAGACCATTCAGGTCATGGGCGAAGAGATTCTCCAGTTTGTAGTCGGCGTCGCGAGCGGCGAGAAAAAGACGAAGGCAGAGGGCCTCTCACAGGACGATTTTATTCCCTGGAAACGGGGCGTCTCCCTCTGAGCGTCGCGACCATTGATGCGCACCAGCACTTCTGGCACTATGACCCGGTCCGCGACGACTGGATTACGGACAACATGTCGGCGCTCAAGCGTGACTTTCTTCCTGAGCACCTGCTTCCGGAGCTGAGGAAGAATCAGGTCGAAGGCTCCGTGGTAGTCCAGGTGTGCCAGTCCGAGCAGGAGACCGCGTTTCTGCTGGATCTGGCGGAGCATAACAATTTCGTCCGCGGAATTGTGGGCTGGGTTGACCTCTGCTCCGCTCGCCTGCCACAAAGGCTTAAGCGTTTCTCACAATTCGGTAAGCTGCGCGGCTTTCGCCATATTGTCCAAGCCGAAAAGGACGATCGCTTTATGCTGCGCAAGGATTTTCTGGCCGGGATTGCCGAGCTGCAAGCCTTCGGCTTCACCTACGACATTCTGATTTATGCCCGGCAACTTCCGGCGGCAACTGAGTTCGCGGCGAAATTTCCCAGTCAGAAATTTGTTCTTGACCACCTCGCCAAACCGGAAATTAAAGCTGGAGAGATTGCCGCCTGGGAACACAACCTTCGCCAACTCGCGGCGCAACCGAACATGTGTTGCAAGCTCTCCGGCCTGATCACCGAAGCTCATTGGCAGAACTGGCACTTTGCGGATTTGAAACCGTACCTGGATGTGGTCTTTGACTGTTTTGGAATTGACCGGCTCATGTTCGGCTCCGACTGGCCCGTTTGCCTGCTGGCCGGCAGCTATCGCCAAGTCAAGGAGATCATTTCCCGTTACACCGCGGGTTTGCCGCAATCAGACAAGGACAAGATTTTCGGCGTAAACGCGGCCCGATTCTATGGACTTGCAGCTTAAAGACAAAATCGTTCTGGTCACTGGCGGAGCCAAGGGAATCGGCGCCGCCATCTGCCGCGCCGCCGCCCAAGAAGGGGCCGTCCCCGTAATTGTGGACCGCGATGAAGACGCCGGCGCCAAGCTGCTGCGTGAACTAGGCGATGCTAAGGCGCGCTTTATCGCGGCGGATCTTTGCGGGGCGGAAAACTGCCCCCTTACAGTTAACAGCGCGGTGGAGTTCTTTGGCCGCCTCGATGCTCTGGTCAATAATGCCGGGGTGAACGACGGTGTTGGCCTTGAACGTGGCACGCCGGAAAAATTTGTCGCCTCACTCGGAAGCAATCTGCTGCACTACTACAACATGGCGCATTATGCACTTCCCGCACTCAAACAGGCTCGCGGCGCAATCGTCAACATCGCTTCCAAGGTGGCTCTCACCGGCCAGGGAAATACCTCCGGCTACGCGGCTGCTAAGGGTGGCATTCTCGCACTTACCCGCGAGTGGGCTGTGGAATTGCTTCCCGCCGGTATCCGCGTCAATGCGGTTGTCCCCGCGGAGGTCATGACACCGCTTTATGAGCAGTGGCTCAGCAGTTTTCCTAATCCGCAACAGAAACTGACATCCATAGTTCGCCGCATCCCACTCGGCAGGCGGATGACCACCGCGGAGGAAATCGCCGCCACAGTGCTCTTCCTGCTTTCCCCA
Source organism: Terriglobales bacterium (assembly GCA_035252015.1). Taxonomy (GTDB): domain Bacteria; phylum Acidobacteriota; class Terriglobia; order Terriglobales; family Acidobacteriaceae; genus JAICWP01. Next base: position 13,294 of record DATFDP010000214.1, on the reverse strand, counting down.
AGGTCCAGCCACACCACCGGGCAGCACTTGTTTGTGGACGGCGGATACGTTCATCTCGACCGTGCTCTGACCTAGGCAATGCCATGACCAGTCCACCCCGCCCACCGGCAGCAAAACCTGCCGTCCCCTTCACGGAGCGCCGATTCCTGGTTCCATTCGCCCTCATCACCTCGCTCTTTTTCCTGTGGGCCTTCGGCGTCAACCTCAACGACATTCTGATTCCCCGCTTTCGCGATGCCTTCGGGCTGAACGATTTCCAATCGTCGTTCATTCAAGTCGCGTTTTTTGGCGGCTATTTCCTTGCTGCCTTTCCTGCCGGCTGGCTGATGGAGCGCATTGGCTACAAAAAGGGAATCCTCTGCGGGTTGGTGCTCTGCGCCATCGGGGCGCTGCTTTTTCTTCCCGCCTCCCTTATCGGACTCTACCTCTACTTTCTTCTGGCGCTGTTCGTGATGGCCTGCGGCCAGAGCTTCCTCGAGGTCGCTTCCAATCCTTACGTCACCATCCTGGGACCTCCGGGCAGTTCGGAACGCCGCCTGAATTTTGCCCAGTCATTCAATGCGGTGGGTGCTGTGCTGGCGCCCATTATTGGCCGGACCTTCATTCTCACCGGAGCAGAGTACACACCTGGGCAGTTGGCTGCAATGAACACGGCTCAGTTACAGGCCTTTCGCGCCACTGAACGCGGCTCGGTCAAGCTGCCCTACCTTGCGATCGCAGGAATCTTCGTCTTTGTGGCGGTAATCATCCGTTTCGCGCATCTACCGGATATGAAGGAAAAGGACGCGCACGGCGCTTCCGGAACTGAACCCGTTCCCGGCAGCATCCTTGCCCATCGCCACCTGGTCAAAGGCGTCCTGGCACAATTCTTCTACGTTGGCGCCCAGGTGGGTGTTGCCAGCTTTGTCATCCGCTTTGCCCAACACACTGTTCCAGGAATGACGGCGCGCCTAGCAGCCTACTACCTGCTCGGGCACGAGATCGGCTTCATGTCCGGACGTTTCGCCGGTTCGGCCATGATGAAGCGCATCGCCGCGCCCCGGCTCTTGACGGCATTTGCTGTCGGGTGCCTGCTGTGCATCACCGTGGCTTTGATTACCACCGGGATTGTTCCCGTTTGGGCGGTGGTTGTGATCGGCTTTTTCCATTCCATCATGTTCCCGACTATCTTCGCCCTCAGCATCAAGGATCTGGGACCGCTCACCAAGCGCGGCTCGTCTTTGCTGGTCATGTCCATCATCGGCGGTGCTGTTTTCCCCGCCATCATGGGCCGCATCTCCGATGCCAGCAATATTCAAACCGCCTTCGTCGTCCCGCTGATCTGCTACATGTACATCCTCTACTTCGCGGTAAGCGGATATAAGCCGGCAAAGGCCATAGGTCCAGCGGTGGCTGTTTTCGGCATAGGGGCACAATAATCATGACTCGGCGCTATTGCCTCACGCTCGACCTGAAAGATGACCCCGCGCTCATCGCTGAATACAAGCGCTATCACCAGAAGATCTGGCCCGAGATTACCCGCAGCATCAAAGACGCCGGCGTCGAGAATCTCGAAATTTATCTTCTCGGTACCCGCATGTTCATGATTCTTGAAGCTGGGCCAAACTTTTCCTTCGCTGCCAAAGCGAAGGCGGATCAGGCTAATCCCAAGGTGCGGGAGTGGGAGGAGCTGATGTGGAAATTTCAGCAATCTTTGCCGCAGAGCAAGCCGGGAGAAAAATGGCTGCTGATGGAACGCATTTTCCAACTTGAACCGTAGCTTCCTGCTCGCGCCTCACCGTTGGGCAGAAGCGATATTCACCGGCTGCAATTGCGGCGCCAGCAGATGCAGGACCAGCAGCGCAAGCACGTAAGCGCCTCCTGCAATCAGGAACGGCACCACGTAGCTATGCGTCCACTGCAATATGTGGCCGACACCGTCAGCAATGAGCATTCCGCCCACTGCGCCCGCGAATCCTCCCAGTCCCACCACCGACGCCACCGCGCGTTTGGGAAACATGTCCGAGACCAGAGTGAACAGGTTGCACGACCACCCTTGGTGGGCCGCCGCAGCCAAGCCAATCAGCAGAACCGCTGGCCACAACTGAACCACGCACGAAACGGAGATGATGGGCACCACCGCCAACGCACAGATTGCCATGGCCGTTTTCCGTGCGCGGTTGACGCTCCAGCCTCGCTTCAATAGTCCAGAGGAGAGCCACCCGCCGGCTATGCTGCCGCCATCCGCCATCACGTAAATCACTACCAACGGTCCGCTCAGCTGTGCAAGTGTAAGCCCATGCTTGCTGTGCAAGAACGAGGGAACCCAGAAGAGATAGAACCACCAGATCGGGTCCGTCAGAAATTTGGCGGCGGCGAATCCCCAGGTTTGCCGATGTGGCAGCAGTGACGCCCAGGAAAGCTTGGACGCAGGCTCGCCAGTATCACTTTGGATATAGGCCAACTCGCCCGGAGAGAGGCGCGGATGCTCTTGCGGCTGCCGGTAGATCCTAAGCCAGGCCGCCAGCCACGTGGCGCTGAAGAAACCGGTAAACACAAACGCCCAGCGCCAGCCCAGGTGAATATAGATCCAGGGCACTGCTAGCGGCGCCAGCACCGCTCCCACATTTGAACCAGCGTTAAACAAGCCCGTGGCCAACGCCCGTTCCTTGCGGGGAAACCACTCCGCTACCGTCTTGATCCCGGCCGGAAAGTTGCCCGATTCGCCCAGGCCCAGCATGAATCTGGCGGCAACAAATCCCCCAACCGAGTTCGCCAGCGCATGCCCCATCGCGGAAAGGCTCCACACCGCGATGGAGAGCGCATAGCCAATGCGAGTGCCCACGCGGTCAATCAGCCTGCCCATTAGCAGCAGGCCCAGGGCGTACGCCGCCTGAAACGCGGTCACTATGTAGCCATATTGAATATCGTTCCAGCCGATGATGCGTTGCAAGTAAGGGGCGAGAATTCCGATCACCTGCCGGTCCATGTAGTTAATGGTGGTAGCGAAAAACAGCAGCGCGCAGATGATCCAGCGATAGTGGCCCATTACGGGGGTCGCTTCAGGGACACTTGCCGCTGCTGATCCGATGAACTCGCCGCGAGATTCCTTTGGACTTTGATTCACCCGCGCCACCACAGACACTTTCCGAGGGGATCAATCGTCATTCATCATTCTTCAATCGTCAATCTCTCTATTTTGGATTGACAGCGAACCTGTTCTTGGGACACCTTGCCTTCGGACGATCTTCCCTTCTGCGCGAAAACTTTCATTTTCACGGAGACTAAATGTCCGACAATCGCCGAAGTTTTCTGAGGCATGCCGCTATTGGAAGCCTTGTGGGAGCAGCCGCTGTGCCGCATTCGTATGCCCAGAGCGCGCTTAATCGTACTGCAGCCGGCTCCCATACGTTTGATGTTCGTCAGCATGGTGCTGCCGCTGATGGCAAAACCAACGACACGGCGGCTATCAATCGCGCCATCGAAACGGCAAGCGCGGCCGGCGGCGGAACTGTTCTCTTCCCTGCCGGCACTTACCTCTCCTACTCCATCCACTTCAGGAGCCGTGTCACGCTCCACCTTGAGCAAGGCGCGGTCATTGTCGCAGGCGAAACTCCGATGGAGGGCACAACAACCGGCGGCTACGACTCCGCCGAGCCGAATCCCGCCGCCGATGGTTACCAGGATTTCGGCCATACTCATTTTCACAACAGCCTCATATGGGGCGAAAACCTGCACGACGTAGCCATCATTGGCCAGGGCCTTATCTGGGGCAAGGGACTCAGCCGCGGCGAGGGACACGACACTCCGCGAGCCGAAGCGCCGGGCGTGGGCAATAAAGCCATCGCGCTCAAGAACTGCCATAACGTGCTGCTGCGCGATTTCGCGGTCCTGAGAGGCGGGCATTTTTGCCTGCTCGCCACCGGTGTGGACAATCTCACCATTGATAATCTCACCATGGATACAAATCGCGACGGCATTGATCTTGATTGTTGCCGCAACGTTCGAGTTTCGAACTGCACGGTTAACTCGCCTTTTGATGACGCCATCTGTCCCAAGAGTTCCTACGCCCTGGGACATGCTCGCACCACCGAAAACATCACCATCACCAATTGCTACGTGAGCGGTTGCTATCAAATAGGCTCGGTGCTCGATGGCACTTTTAAGAAGTACCCGCCAGACGCCCGTTTGCCGCGCACCGGACGCATTAAGTTCGGCACCGAATCGAACGGCGGGTTCAGGAACATCACGGTTTCCAACTGCACCTTCGAAGGCTGTAACGGCATCGCCTTGGAGAGCGTGGACGGTGCCCTGCTGGAGGAAGTTGTTTTCAGCGGAATCACCATGCGCGACATCTTTCAGGCGCCCATCTTTCTCCGATTAGGCAGCCGCATGCGCGGGCCCAAGGGACGTGCGGTTGGCCAACTGCGAAGAATTATTCTGAGCAACATCGTCAGCTACAATGCCAATTCGCGGTTCGCCGCCATCATCAGCGGCATTCCTGGCCACCCTACCGAGGACGTCAAGGTCAGCGATGTTTACCTCCACCACCGCGGAGGGGCCTCGCGCGCAATGGCGGACCTGCAGCCGCCGGAGCTCGAAAATGAATATCCCGAGCCGGACATGTTTGGTCCCATGCCGGCACACGGATTCTTCATCCGCCACGCCAAGAATCTTGAATTGAGCAATGTAGAGGTCGCCTTCGAGCAGCCAGACGCCCGGCCGGCCTTTATGCTCGAAGACGTCCAGGGTGCCGATTGCTTCCGGCTCAAGACTCCAGTCGGCTCTCCCGGACCCGTGTTCGCGCTGAACGGCGTCGCTGATTTTCGTGCTCTCGCTTGTCGCGGAATCAAAGATGTGGAACTTCGGCAGGCCCAGCGTACTGTCCTGGGATGAGGGTAGTGGTGCAGTTTCAAACTGCACCACTACCGGGATGAGTTACGATTTGCTGTGCCTGTTAGCACAGAATAAAATTCGTGCAATTCCTCTGCTCGGCCATAAGGCAGGTCATCATGCTTTCAAGGGCATCTCGCGTGGCCCTGGTCTTTGCGTTGTGTGCTCTGAGCACTGTCGTCGCAGCTCCATCTGCCGTCGCGCAAAGCCCATTGGCGGCAATCTCCGTCGAAACCAAGGCGCTTGGCCGCCAAATTCCCAAGGATTTCGTCGGCTTCAGCCTGGAAGTCTCCACTGCCGGCCAGGGACTTGCTCGCTTCTCTCCGCGCGGGAGCAACGCGCCGATACGCGCCATATATGCCTTGGGCGTTCCCGAGACGCCGAATCAGGGCTTTCTCCAATTCATGCGCAACTTGGGTCCCGGCATCCTTCGACTGGGGGGCAACAGCCAGGACAATACATGCTGGAAACGCGCCGCCGCTCCCCATCCCGGCCGCTGCCAGGGCGAGCTGACCGCCGCCGATTTCCAACTCTATTCTGAAGCCGCCAAGGCGACCGGCTGGCGCTTGATCGTCGGCCTTAACCTCAAGCAGAACTCCAGCCAATGGGCGCTCAGCGAAGTTACGCAAGGAATTGCAAAGGAACTCACTCCGGAGCAGGTGTTAGGACTCGAACTGGGCAATGAGCCTGATCTTTTCGGCGAGCCCGAGCGGCCCAAGACCTACTCGCCCGCCGATCTGGTAAAGAATTTTCGAGCCTACGTGGAAACCTTCAAAGCGAATCCTGTTGCCCGCCAATATCCCGTGATCGGCCCCGCAATCTGCTGCCGCTGGCGCAATGCCCAGGATTTGGGCACTTTTATGGATGGAGTCGGCGTCTCTGCTCTCAAGCTGGTCACGGTCCACGAGTACGCCAAAACCACCTGCAATGGCCGCCGGGTCAAGGTGGAGGAACTGCTGGCTCCGGAGCTCATGACTCGCTTCAACGATGCTGCGCACATCTGGGTCGGCGCCGCCCACCAGCGCAAGCTGCCCATCGCACTGGCGGAAACCAACTCCGCCTCCTGCGGTGGCATGCCTGGCGTGAGCAATGCCTTCGCGTCCACTCTTTGGGGACTCGACTGGCTTTTCTCCGCCGCGGAAGACGGTTTCACCGGCGTCAACTTCCATATCAGCTATCGCCCGGGCGGCAGTTCCTATAATCCCATTGATACCTACGGGGCGCCGAACAGCCCCAAGAACTATAAAAACGTGGTTGAGCCCCTCTACTATGCCATGTACCTCTTCGCTCACAGCACCTCTGGCAACCACCTTCTGCCAGCAAGTGTCCAGACCACAGCGAATATCCGCGCCTATGCCACCAGCGCCTGCTCGAACTGCGCCGTGAACGTGGTGGTCCTTAACAAGGATTCCTCCGCTTCCGGCACGGTGCGTGTCCATCTCGACCGACCGACTGGCTCAGGAAAGCTCCTTCTGCTCAAGGCGCCCAGCCTTGATTCCCTATCGCCTCAGGTGACATACGGCGGGGCGCGCTTCGATTCTAATGGCCGCATTTCGCCGTTGCACACCAGCGAGGTACGTCCTGATTCACATGGCAATTACAAATTTGAACTTCCCCGTGCTGCGGCCGGTCTGCTCACCATCTCCCTCAACAACGCAAAGTAAGGGGCTCTTACGCCATATAACCCTCATCATGTCACGCTGAGGGAGCGTAACCGAGCGCAGCGAGGGAGCGCGACCGAAGCACCTATGCATTTCTAACATGACGGACACGCCCATCATCTGGTATGCGAGTTCAATTGTTCCAGCGTGCGTTTCAGATGTTCCAGTTTTTGCCCGGCATCCCCCAGCTTGCCTTCAGCTGTCAGCCGCTGATAGTCGGACAGGTCTTTGGCCGCTTGCGTTATCAGTGCGTTTCGCTCAGCAGCCGCGCCCGACGGCGTGGCCGATGCCGGCGCCTGTTGACCGCCTTCTGCCGTTGCAACACCTGAACCGGTGGATGATGCAGCTCCCCCAAAAAGCCCGGCGAGGGCGGATTCAAAGCTTGGCCCGTACGCCAGTCGCTCCTGCAGCGCCAGCACCACCACGCGCAGCTCCGGCATGGGGCTGTGCGCTGCCTGCAGGTAGATTGGTTCCGCGTAAAGCAGCGCCTTCCCGATCGGAATCACCAGCAGGCTTCCGCGCCGCACGCTTGACCCTTGCTGGTTCCACAGTGTCAGTTGCCCGGAGAGCTGCGCGTTCTGGTCAATGCGCGCCTCGATCTGAAGCGGTCCATCCACCAGTTTCGTTTTCGGGAATTCATAGGCTACGGAGGTGCCGTAGTGGACGCCATCGCTGCGTCCGGCAATCCAGCCGATCAGGTTGTTGCGGTTAACCGGCGTGAACGGCAGAATTTCCACGAACTCCATCCCGCTTTCTCCTGGCAGCTTCATGAGCACGAAATTCGGCTGCATCGGCTGCGTACTTTGCTCGCCCGGCTCATTCATGCCTACTTCGCTGGCCACATTCCACAAATCCTCCCGGTTGTAGAAAACTTCCGGATTGGTCATGTGATACAGGCCGTACACATCAGCTTGCAGCGCGAGCAGCAGTTCGGGGTAGCGTACGTGCTTTCGCAAATCCGCCGGCATCACCGCCGCATCTTTGAACAGCCCGGGGAACACCCGCCGGTAGGCCGCGATGATGGGTTCCTCGCTGTTGAAAACATAAAACGTGGTCGTGCCATCATAGGCGTCTATTACCACCTTCACGCTGTTTCGCATGTAGTTGATGCGATCGTCGTTCAGTTGGTAATGGGCTGAGTAGGGATAACTGTCCGACGTGGTGAACGCGTCCATCATCCAGTAGAGGTGTCCGTCCTCGCCCACCACGATGTAAGGATCGGGATCGTAGGTCAGAAAGGGCGCCAGCGCCGTCACTCGCGCGCGCACATTGCGCCTCATAAGCAGCCGGCTCCCGCTGTTTACATCATCGCTGAATGGCAGCTTGGCCAGATCGCCCCGTGCCGCCGCAATCAGAACCCGCCGCAGCGGGCCCCCGATCACGATCCCGCCCGTGCCTTGGTACGAGGTGAAACTGTTGCTCTCGCCTTGCGGATAGTTGAATTCCTTCTGCTGCGTCTTCACATACACGTCACTGTTGGTCAGTTCGCCAAAATAGATTTCCGGACGGGTCACCGTGAGTCCGGGAACCGTGCTCTGCACCGGCATATTGCTGAGCAGCAGTTCCGGCAGCCCCTCGGGCGTAAAGCCATTCACTGGGTTCATGGTGATACCGTAGCCGTGAGTGTAGATCAGCTTTTCGTTGATCCAGTTGCGGCTGCTCTCCGGCAACTTGTCCAGGTTCAACTCGCGGGCCGCCAGCATTACCTGGCGCTCCTCGCCGTTGATTTCATAACGGTCTATGTCTATATCAGGAAAATCATAATATGTCCGTATCTCCTGGATCTGCCGCAGCGTGTCCTGCAGCGCGCGCCAGTCCCACAGGCGGATGTTCTGCAATGTGGGTTGATTGTTCGCTGCGTCCGTCGCCTGCACGCTGGTTTGGGCGGGAAATTCGCGTTGCGCTACGCGGTCCAATCCGAATGCCTGCCGCGTCAGCTCGATGTTATGTGTGATGTAGGGCTGCTCGCGTACCAGTTCGTTCGGTTTGACGATGAAGCTGCTCACGTACCATCCTGCTACCTGAAACCCCAGGTAGCAGACGGCCGCTGGGACCATGGCGGCCACCAGCCAGCGCCCGCGTTGCGCCCGGAAAGCATTGGCCGCGGCAACCCCCGCCCCCAATAGCAACGCAATGCACACTACCAGCAGCCCTGGGAGCGTGATGTGAGCATCCGTATAGCTCACGCCACTGAAAATAGTGTGACTCTCAAACAACCGGTCGTAGCGGCCCAGGTACACTTGCGCGGCCACCATCAGCAATAGGAAAGCAAATGCAATTGATAGCCCCCGCCACGACAACGGGCGGTACGTTCCACGGCTGCGCTCCAGCGCCCGCGTGCCCCCGGCAACAACAACGAAGAACACTGCCACCAAGCAGATAATCACCGCCAGCAGGGTTAGCCAGCCTGCAATGAGTTCCCACGCCGGCAGCGTAAACAGATAGAAGTTCAGCGGCCTGCCAAAAATCGGGTCGGCAGCGCCGGCAGTTCGCGGCGCATACCAATAGAGCGCCAGCATGGGCCACTGCGCCATCATCACCGCGCCGCTCGCCAGCCCGATCAACAGCGAAGCGGCTATCGCAATCAAGCGCAGAATGGGCTCCACCGGAAGACGCAGTGGTTGTCCCCCGATCCAGATCGTGTGCCCGATCGGCAGGTCGCTCAGATACACCCATTGCAGGGCCAGAAATGTTCCGTAAAGAATAACGAATGTGGCCGCTGCGAACGCCAGAAACACCGCCGACTGGATGCTCAGCGTCTTCCAGAACACGTCACCGTAGCCCATCGCTCCGAACCACAGCGCATCAATGTAATAGGAGAGCCACGTGCGGCCGCCCAGCAGGATGATGACCGCAGCCGCCAGAACCACCAGCAGCCAGCGCGGACGCCGAGAGGAACGGATCACCGGCGGACGCACCGGCGGCCAATCGCTGGACCTGTGCATTATCTAAGCATACCCTCGTCTGCTTGAATTACGAACTCTCGCCTTCCCCCATCTTCCTCGCCGCCTGCAAGTCTATTCCCAATTGTTCCGCTTTTTTATATAGATGACTGCGCTCCAGGCCCAGCACCTTGGCGGTGTTCGTTACGTGAAACTGATTCCGTTTCAGTTCCGCCAGGATTGTTTCCCGCTCAAAATCGTCAACCTGCTCAGCTAATGTTCCCGAAGCACGGCCTTTTAATTCGGCGCTTCCCTGCAGCCTGGGCAGCGCCAGCTGCACCACCCTCAAATCCACACTGCCGTCCGGCGAAAGCAAAATCATCCGTTCCACTACGTTACGCAATTCGCGCACGTTTCCCGGCCAGGAGTAATTCTGTAGCGCCTCAATTGCTTCGGGCGTGAATGCCGTCTCCTTCCACCCGTTTTGCGCGCATACCTGCCGCACGAAGTGCCCAACCAGCGCGGGAATGTCTTCACGCCGCTGGCCTAAGGGCGGCAATGTTAGCGGGAAGACGTAGATACGGTGGAAGAGGTCCTGCCGGAATTTTCCCTGGTCCACCAGCTTCTCCAGGCTCCGATGTGTCGCCACGATCACCCGCACATCCACCGTCAGAGGCTTATCTCCGCCAATGCGCTCGATCTCGTTTTCTTCCAGCACCCGCAGCAGCTTGGCCTGCATGGCCAGCGGCATGTCGCCGATCTCGTCCAGAAAAAGCGTCCCGTGCTGCGCCTGCTCGAACTTTCCGATGTGCCGCGCCGCCGCGCCGGTGAACGAACCCTTCTCGTGCCCAAATAGCTCCGATTCGATCAGCTCCGCGGGAACCGCGGCACAATTCACCGTCACAAACGGCCCTCCGGCCCGTGCGCTGCGCTCGTGCAGCGTGCGCGCCACCAGCTCCTTCCCCGTCCCTGTCTCTCCCAGGATGCACACTCGCGTCTCGCTGGCGGCCACCCGTTCCACTTGCGCCATCACCCGGCGCATGGCTTCGCCCGCCCACACCATCTCGTGCTTGCCCAGGCGCTGCTTCAGTTGCCGGTTTTCTGACTCCAGCCGCTGCAGTCGCAGCGCATTCTCCACCGTTAGCAGCAGCTTTTCTGTCGAAATCGGCTTTTCCAGAAAGTCGAGCGCACCCAGCTTGGTTGCTCGCACCGCCATCTCGATGTGCGCCTGGCCCGACATCATGACTACCGGCGAGCTCACTCCCTGCGTCTTCAAATCCTCCAGCAGCGCCAAACCATCTTTGTTGGGCATGACCACGTCTGAAAGAATCAAGTCGAAGCTTTGCGCCTTGGCCAAGTCCAATGCTTTCGCCGCGTTGTCGCACACTGTGGCCTCATGCCCCGCCAGCCGGAAGGCGCGCGCCAGCGATGCCAGCGTGTTGGATTCATCGTCCACAATCAGCAGGTGTGCTTTGCCAGCCATGCCTGATCCTTATCCCGACTTAGCGCTGAACTGCGGCGCATCTTCACGGCGCCGAGGCAGTTCGATCACGAACGTCGTGCCCTGCCCGGGCGCGCTCTTCACCGCAATCCTGCCCTGGTGGTCGCTCACCACCGACTGCGCGATGGCCAGCCCCAGCCCGGTGCCGTGCTCCTTGGTAGTGTAATAGGGTGTGAACAGCCGGTCGCACTCCTCTTTGCTCAGCCCGGTACCGGTGTCAGTTACGTCAATGAAGCAGCTGTCAGTACCTGCTCGTGTGCGCAGCGTCAGCGTGCCGCCTCGCGGCATGGCGTCAATCGCATTCAGCACCAGGTTGGCCAGCGCCCGGTGCAGCAACTCCGGATCCGCCGCCACTTTTCCCAGCTTGTCAGCAAGTTGGAGCTCAGTGGCGATAGCCGGCCGTCCATCTGCTCCCAGCTGCGCCTGGTGAACCTGCAGTACATTGCGCACCAGTTGATTGATGTCCACCGCTTGCAGCTGCGGCTGCGGCATCTTGGAAAACTCGCTGAAGCGACCGATGATGGCCTTCAGATTTGTGATCTCCGCCAGCAGCGTGCTCGCACTCTCGCGAAACACTTCGTCAAACTGCTTCCCGCCGTACTCCCGCGCCTTGAGCAGATTCTCCACCGTGATCTGCAGCGGGAAAAGCGGGTTCTTCAGCTCATGTGCCAGGCGTCGGGCCAGTTCCCGCCAGGCGGCCACTCGCTCGGCCTGCACGAGGCGCTCGCGCTGTTCCGTAAGCTCCTGCGTCATGCGGTTGAAAGCATCGGCCATCTCGCCCAATTCATCGCTCGCGTCCACCTGCACCCGCACCTGCCAGTTGCCCGCCGCCACTTCGCGCGCTGCCTCGGCCAGTTGTTCCACCGGACGCGTCACCCGGGTCGCCATCCAACTGCTCACCACGATCGCCACAACCAGCGCCAAACCGGCCACCAGCAGCGAGGCAGAGCGGATTCGTGCCTCGACCGCCACCAGTCCCCGCCGCGAGTTTCCCACCAGCAGGATGCCCAGCAACTCTCCCTGCTCCGTCTTGAGCGGAATTGCGTCCACGTTCTCGCTGTCGCCAGGGTCTGAAGACCAGCTCACCACGAGGCTTTGTTCCGCACCTGTGGCCTGAACCTGCTCTACCAGCGGCTGCAGCTTCTCTGCCTGCCGCACCGGACCGGCCGCATCCAGCAGCGCTCCCGGTGAGTACGTATCCCCGCCGGCGGCGGTGTACAACATGGCGCGCGTACCCGCCGGCAGTTCCAGCGAAGCTAGGAATTCCTGATCCAGTCTGCGCCCACCGATCACGTACACCGGCTTGTCGCCCACTCGGATGACTCGAACAGTGAACAACCCAAGCGCCGTGCCATTGGGCAGCTCTTCGCGTTTTAGAAACGCATTAGAGGCGGGCACTTGACCTGCATTTGCCAGCAAGGGCTCCTTGTACCCGAATTTCGCCGGCCAATGCGCCGAGGAAATAATGCTGCCGGCGGCGTCGGCAAATTCGAGAAAATCCAGTTGCTGCGCCTTGGCTTCGGACGCCGCGTCGTTCACGTAGGCGCCCGCATTCTCCGGCTGGCGGCTCAAGTCGAGGGCCATTCGCGCGGCTGCCTCGCTGCCAGCGATGGCCTCCACCCGGCTCGCCACCTCCTGCCCGCGGCGGTTGAACTCGCGGTGAAACTGCGCCACCAGCGCTTGCGTTCGCTCCCGCTCCGACTGTTCGAAGGCTCGGCGCGTAATGACCGAAACCGTCCACGCCACCGCTGCCAGCGCCACACACACCGTCAGCGTGAACAGCAGAAGCAGCTTGCGGCGAAAGCTCACGGTGCGCTCCCCAGCCAGACATCGGCCAGTGACCAACGACCGGAAAGATCAGCGCGCCAGCCGTTCACACTCGGCCCGATGGCCGTAACTTCCGGCACATGCGCCAAAGGAATGATGCGGCCCGACCGCAGCATCTCCTTCTCCCGCTCATAGAGCTCCTCTGGTGAGGCCGCCTGGAACGGCGGAGTTGGCAAGCCCGCTGCCCCAGCTCCCACCTGCAGCGCCAATTGCGGCTGCGGAGACGCCAGCGCAATTCGCACCAGTATCACATCTGCGTTGGCAGCCGAAGCTGCCGTCTTAACTCTTATCCCCGCGTCCCGCGCATTCAGCGCCACCCGCTCGGCTATTAACTGATTTGCCGGATCGCTTGCGTCGTAAGAGAGGGCCAGGGTGCTGGAGGAACTCGGAGCTGTTGCGCCTTCAGTTTTCTCACCCTTCTGCGCAAAAAGCATGGCGTAGCCGGTCATCCAGTTGGGCAGAATTGTCTCGGCTGCCTCTCCCTGCCCCTGCAGCAGCACATTCACGATAGAAGCGCGGTCAATCGCAGCTGAAAGCGCCTGCCGGACTCG
>DATFDP010000213.1:0-25505 GCA_035252015.1 Terriglobales bacterium | reverse complement strand
ATAAATTCTACCCAAATATGACCAGTTGCGCTACTGCTCGGGCTAGAAGTCAAAGCGAACGGCGGGACGGGTAAGAGCAGCCTATGCGGCGACGCACTCGCCTCACTATTCTGGCCGTTGTTCTGTTTGCCGCCGCCCTGGTGGTGCTGGTATTCCTGCGCAAGCAGGCGCCTCCTGAACCTGCCCGCCTGCTGCCCGGCGCCGACGCCTTTGCCTACGTGGACCTCAAATGGGTACGCCGCATGGACCGCCTGGGGCAAGTGCCGTCTGTCCCTCACGAACCCGAATACGACGAATTTATCAAGGAGACCGGCTTCCAGTTCGAGCGTGACCTGGACGAAGCTGCCTTCGCCGTGCATTACCCGGGTACCCCTGCCGCTCCCGGAGCCGAGATGCGCTTCACCGAAGTGTTTACCGGCCGCTGGAACTCAAGCCGCGTAGCCGCTTATCTGGGCAAACTGGCGCATTCGGTGAATGACTATCGGGGGGTGCAGATCTTCGATATCCCGCTGGAAGGCCGGACTGTGCGTGTGGCCATGCTGGCCGTGGGAACGGTAGCGGTTTCCAATTCCGACGATCCCCAGGTCATTCGCGGCATTATTGACCGCTCGCGCAAGCTGGCGTCTCCGTTTGGCGGCCCCGCATTGCTGCGCCGATACTACCGGCGCCTGCCCTTTGGCAGCCTGGCCTGGGCCATCGTGAGCAATCCGGCGCAACTGCCGGGTGGACAGGTAATCGACGCGCTGCTGCCCCCAGACTATCGCCAACTGCTGAGCGGCTCCGTGCTGGTGGCCTCGGTGCGTTTTCTGCGCGCCATTCACGTTCGCGCCGATGCTATTTTCCAGCAGGAGCCGCGCGCCTCGCTAATGGCGGAAAAGCTGGGAGCGCTGCTCACCATCTTCCATGGCCTGCAGCCTACCATCGCCTCCGCTGGGCCGGGCGACAAGGATGTGAAAACCTTTTTCGACAGCTTGAAGATCGTGCAGGACAAAAACCGCGTGACCCTGACCGCGATCGTGCCGCTGGATTTTATCAAGAAGGTGTTTGCCGAACCTCCGCCGGAAGTGGTCGCCCCAGAAGCGCAGCCTACACCCGGGCCTTCCCCTGCTCCTCCCGTCAAGAAGAAGCGTCGCACGCGCGTTAAACCATAACCGCAGAGGACGCTGAGGTTCTTGAAATAGAATCAGTTCAAACTATCTCTCCGTCCTCCGCGTCCTCTGCGGTTTTCATTTGGTTGGAGAAGGGAAGAAGAGAGCGGCGCGGAAAATGGGAACGGAGAACTGAAAACTGCCTCTACGACCCGTGCTCTATCCCAAAATCACGGGCCACAGTGATGCGCAGGTATTTGTAGGGATTGACCGGCACATCGTTGATGCGTACTTCGTAGTGCAGGTGCGGGCCGGTGCTGCGGCCGCTGTCGCCGATGTAACCGATGACGTCCCCGCGGTGCACTTGCTGCCCAGCCACTACGGCGAAGCTGGAAAGGTGGCCATAGAGCGTGCTCAACCCATGTCCGTGCTCCACCATGATCGCGCGGCCATAACCATTCATGAAGTCGGCGAAAACCACCTCCCCATCGGCCGGCGCAATCACCGGCTCACCATACTCGCAGGAAATGTCCACGCCGCGGTGGAAGGCGCCTTCACCGTTGAACGGATCAATGCGCTCGCCAAACGAGCTGGTGATGCGCCCCATCACCGGCCACAGAGCCGGCGCGGCCGAGGCGCGGATCCAGTCGTTCATGCTCACCGGGTGGCTGATGTTCATCCCGATGGCAATCATGGTGGCCCCGCTCAGCGCGGAGCTGCGCAGCGCATGCAGCTGGTCCATGGAAACGCCCACCTGCTGGTCTTCAAAATTTCCAGCGGGGCTGCTGGTAAGAATGGGATCGGGCTTCAGGCCGTATAGGGCCGAAACCTCGCTGGCCAGCGAGCCGAGCGATGCCACCTGCAGATCTTTTTCGCGTTCCGACTGCTCCAGCTTGGAGTAGCGCGCCCTGAGCGAGTCGGTCTCATCCTTGAGCTGGTTGAAGCGGGAGACCTGGCTCAACATGCGGGTGTAGGAGCCGATGATGCCTGTAACGCTCAGCAGACCAATGGCTGCACCGATCACCAGGACGTAAAGGTAATAGACCGGGATCTGCACCTTGTGCAGCTGCCCCTCGGCGTCCCGGGCTACAAAAAGTATGTAGAAACGTTTACGCAATAGTTCTCCTATATGCGCTTAGGCGTCTACGGCACCGGATCTGACTGCTCTAAAACGGGCCGCCGTTGGTTCTAAGGCCCCTCTCGGAACCCGGTTACGCCTTCCTCTTCAAAGGGGGAGAGGTCTGATGACGTAGCCGCTTTAACCCGGTTGAACCGGCTAAGGCCCGTCGGTTCGTTTGTTTGCGGCCAAGGCCCTACAACCACAACAACTTCCGCCTTTCAGACCGCAGCCAAGGGGAAACAACTGAGCCACCGTAACAAAGTAGATTCCCCCCTGTCAACGAGGTAAACCCCTTAGGTCCCATTACCGGGGTGACCTGTTTCGTTGCGTCTAAGTTCTTGTACCACTGGGCTATCCGCAGGTTACCTTCTGGCGGCTTGCTATAGTTGTGGGGCGTGCCCTTGCCCGAGAAAACACTTATCGAGCGAATTGCCCGTCAGGCGCGAACTTACGGGCCTGTCCCAGGATTCAGGCGAAGTGACACTAGTCTGACGGCAGGGATCCGCCCCGGGGTTGCCGGCCTGTTTAAGGGAATAGGGGACGACTGTGCCGTGCTCCAGGTGCCCCATGGTCACCAGCTATTGGTTACCACCGACTTCAGCCTGGAGGGCGTGCATTTCCGGCGAAATTGGCACCCGCCGGAATCCGTGGGCCACCGCTGCCTGGCCCGCGGTCTGAGCGACATTGCCGCCATGGGCGGCGAGCCGCTCGCGGCCTTTCTCTCCCTGGCTCTGCCCGCCAAGCTCCCGCAGCGCTGGGTGGATGGCTTCCTGCGCGGCTTCCTGGCTCTGGCCAAGAAATATAGAGTGCCGCTGGCCGGTGGCGATACCGCCCAATCGCCCGCAGGCGTTCTAGCCGACATCATCGTTGTAGGCTCGGCACCCAAAGGCACTGCTGTGCTGCGCTCGGGTGCTTATCCCGGGGATTCGCTCTATGTTACCGGCGAATTGGGCGGCTCCGCGCTGCTGCTCGAGCGCCTGCTAAGGGGTTCGCTCAAGAAGCCTCAGCCTGGCCGCTACCCCGCCCACTTCTTTCCCACGCCACGCCTTTCCGCGGGCCGTGCCTTGCGCGTAAGAAAGCTGGCTGAGGCCATGATTGATCTGAGCGATGGTCTTTCCACCGACCTGCGACATCTGTGCGATGAAAGCGGCGTGGGAGCACGCATTTACGCGGAAAGGCTGCCCGTCGCCGGGGGCTCGCCTAACCTGCGTTTCGCCCTGCACGGTGGCGAAGACTATGAGCTGCTGTTTGCCGCGAGGGGCAAGGTACCTTCCCACATATCGGACGTGCTTGTGACTCGAATCGGCGAAATCACCCCCGGCCGCAGAATTGTGCTGCTTGAGAGGGGTAAGGAACGTGGCCTGCCGGCTAGGGGTTGGGAGCATTTTGTCCGCCGACGGTAACGCAAGCGTCTCTGTACCCCCGGGATATTGCCGTTTGGCCGCCTTTCGCATAAAAGAACGACTGGAGCAGAGGACTGCCTGATGCGCCGAATCGTCTACATTGCCCTGCTGGCTCTGGCGGCAACCGCCTTTTACCAGTACCAGCCGGCGCTGGACCGCGCTCCCCGGCCCGCCATGGCAGCGGAAACCCAGGCCGGCAACCACTTCGCACCCGCGGAAAACCTCGAGCAGCTTGACTTGGAGCAGATCGCACAGGCGCGGCACACTCTCGATATCGCCATGTATTCTTTTACCGACCGCTACCTGGCCGATGCCATCATCGAGGCCGCTCACCGCGGCGTGAAAGTACGTATCTATCGCGATCGCTCCCAGTTCCAGGAGGAGCAGCGGGAAGCCGATCTGCATCATCAGCGCTCCCTCACCGACATGTTTCACCGGCAGCCTAACGTTCAGGTGCGGGTGAAGGATTCCAACGAGCACAATCTGATGCACCTGAAGGCCTATGTGGTGGATGGCAAGCTGCTGCGCGACGGCAGCGCCAACTGGTCGCCTTCAGGACTGAAGCAGCAGGACAACAACGCGCACTTCACCACCGACCCCACCCAGGTGCACGCCTTCCAGCAGGCCTTCGAACAAATGTGGGCCCGCAGCCGGAATGAAGTTACGCAGTAGATCCGCCGCCGCGCCAACCAGTTAACTTGGCCAATGATCGGTGCAAGGATCGCCCGGGCCAACCCCGAATCGGCCAGGCGTCGCGCTATCACGATTGGCTCTGGGCAGAGCCAATCGAAATTGGCACGATTGATGACAACCTCGAATTCTCCTCCCGCATCTCGCACCACGACGGAGGCGTCTTTGTGCTGTTGACATCTAAAAATCATTAAATGACCGATACTGCTGCGAACCTTCCCGCCACCCCCCGCTATCACGTCATCGTCAATCCCATGCGCATTAACACCACGGCGGAGATACCACCGCCCTGTACCTATGAGACACGTGCAGCCGCCGAAAGCGAACGTGATCGCCGCAACGCTGAAGCAGGAGACCGCGCCTATCTTGTGATAGCTACCAGCCGATAGCCGTTTCGGCGGAACGGCAGGCCGATTTCAGTGAATGGAAGGAAGAGCGTTTGCAAGCTGCTAACTTCCCTGACCAGGCTCCTGGTACAGCCCGAGAATGTTTCCTGCGGGATCGGCGAAGCGGGCGGTGATCTCGGGCGCGTCCGCGCCCAGCGGTTGCACGATCGTTCCGCCGTTCGCGATTACTTTCTTAATAGTCGCCTCCACGCTGTCCACCATGATGTAAATCAGCAGGCCGGGCTTCGCCGAACTCGGGCGCCCCATCACCCAAGCGCCGCTCACCTCGCCCACGCCATCGTCGAATGCAGTGGCGCCATCGCCGCGCTTGCGGATTTTCCAGCCGAATACCGCTTCATAGAAATCGGCCGAGCGCGCAATATCGGTTGTGGGCATTTCGACGTAGCAGATTTTGCCGTTAGCGCGAGTGGGCGGCATCAGGACCTCCTGTTCTAATTGGGAAATACCAGGCGAACCCCGGCAGGAAATGTATTGTCTCATCAGCTATTGCTCGATGCCAAACGCAGGATCTCGGAACCCAATCACCGATGGTAGTGCATGAGGAAAATGCAGGCAGCAGCTTGCGCTCTCATGAGCGGGCGCTCTCGACCTTGAGCGCTAGGAATTCTTGTTCGGTACCGACAAACGCGGCCTTTGGTCCGGCTCTAGCAAGGTGTCAGAAGGCGCTCCGCGTAATTGGCCGGCCGCGCTGGTTTCAGCCCGCTTGCGCTGTTCGGGAGTTAGATGGCTACCCAGCACCTCACGTATGGCACGACACTTACCGATCAGGTCCGTTGCCCCTCTTTCTGACCGCAACAACCAGGTGTACGCGGCAAAGGGATCCTGGCCGGTGCCGGAGCCGTAAGAGCACATTTTCCCCAACATGTATTGTGCCTGCGCCGAACGCTGCGAGCACTGCAAATACCACTGGAACTGTTCCGCATCGCTGCCCGACGATGGAAAATCCGCCAGCGGGTCCGTGGACGAAACACGGCCTAAGACAGAGAACATGAGCTCTATACGGCTGTCCACGCCCAGCTTGGCATAGATACGTAGAAGATGGTTCTTGACCGTGTGCTCGCTCAGGCCTAGGGCGCGGGCGATCTCGCGGTTGCTCAGCCCGTCGCACAAATAGCGCACCACTTGCTGCTCCCGCTGGGAGAGCAGGCTCATGCCGGATCCGGTGGAGGAATGGGGAACCAGCGAGTGTTTCAGGCCTTCTAGGACGTAATTGATCTGTTCTCCGCTGGCCCAGATCTGCCCGCGGGCCACACATGCAATGCACTTGCACATCTCCGCCAGGGATTGAGACCGGCTGAACACCCCGCGGGCACCGGCGCGAAACGCCCGCACAATGAGCCCGGAATCGCCGGCCTCATCAAGTAGGACCACGACCGCCGGGCAGGTCTGGCCCGCGATTTTGGCGGGGATCTCCAGCCCGCCACCCGGCTTTTCAAAATCGGCGGCCAGCACGATTACTTGTGGCCCAGCTGGCATGGAGGTTGCGACTTCGGCCCAGGTCGCCGCGCAGCCGATGACGTTGAAGCGGCCTTCCCGGCGCAGGGCCTCGGCTAGAAGCTGGCTGCCCATGTAAGTGCAGTCGGCAATCAGCACACGGACATCGACGTGATCGTGGAAGATATCGCCGGCCATATTCGTATTATCTCCAGGGCTCTACCCTTTAGGTATGTGATTGCGGTCACACTGATTAACGCTGTGTTCCAAGATGGAACAACGGTCAGGGCCGGGCGACTGTTGCCATAAAAGAAGATTTCGTCCTTTGGAACAGCGCGCCGGTAGCGGGATTCACAGCCCTTCGAGCACTCCTGTGACACGCGAATGAGACGATAGTCCCTAGGCCGAGGGGCCTAATCCTCCACAGTTGTCCATGGGCAGTCCGAGGCACCCGCCGGTAACAATGAACGCCTCGTTTCCGCACCAATCGGCGGTGTGACTTTCAGTTTCTTGTCGCGCCCACCCCGTCCGCTTATGCTGCGGTCGTGTCTGAATCTCTAACTTTTTCGATTGCAGAGGGTCGGCAGCGGGTGCCAACGCACATCGCAAACACTGGCGCGGAGCGAAGACGAACCCGCAGGTTTGTCCTGGAGATCCCGGTTCTTTTTCGTTGGATGGATGACCGGCAGACCGCCTGCGAAGGCGCAGGATTTTGTCGAGACATCAGCACAGGCGGCCTGTTTGTGATTGCTTTCCATGCCTTACCTCCTGTGGCCAGCGCGGTGGAGTTGATGGTGCTCCTGCCGCCATTTAATCCCCAAGGCCCCGCCGTGCGGCTGTGTTCCACCGGCAGCGTAGTTCGTGTGGAGCCGGTCGGTGAGGCGATGGGACTGGGCATTGCCAGCACTTTTGGCAGTCTTGACGATTCAGAGGCCTCTTCCTTTCCTGAGAAGAAAGTTTCCTTTTCCTGCTCCTAGAGGCCGATAGGGCTATTTTCGGGCCGCGTCAAACCATCAAACAGGTTCGTGTCAGCTCCGATTGGGACTCAGACGGCAGAGCCATGGCTGAAGTAGCTGAACTTCCGCACCACGGCACCCCGGCAATTCATGCCGGCCAGCATTGGTATGCCGTCCACACCCGGGCACGGCACGAGAAGCGCATTGACCTTGGCTTGCAGCAGGCGGGGATTGAGACATTCCTTCCTCTCATCCGCGAGGTGCATCGCTGGAGCGACCGGCGCAAGGAAGTCGCCCTGCCTCTGTTTCCATGCTATCTGTTCGTCCACATCTTGCCCGAACCTGCCACGCGACTGCACGTCCTCCAAACCCCCGGCGTGCTCAATTTTGTGGGGAAGTGGGATGAGCTCTCTACGGTTCCCGATCAGGAAATCGAGCAGGTGCGCGCCGTGATGCAGCAGCGAGATCGTTTCTTTCCTTGCCCATTTCTTAAAGCAGGACAGCGCATTCGTATAAGGGGAGGTGTGCTCGATGGGGTGGAAGGCATCCTCAACTCGCATAAGGGTGCCTCCACCCTGGTGGTTTCCGTCGAACTTATTCAGCGCTCGGTATCGGTTTTCATCGAGGGCTATGACGTGGAAGCAGCGTAGCCCGGTCAGGAGCGGCATGAGCGGAAGGCTACGAGATGAAGTGGGGTCCCGGGGCAGAGCGGCAGGATTCGAGGTGGTCGCGGTGCTAGCTGCGATGTGCTGGATTCTGCCGCTCTGCTGGGCTCAAGTGGAGGGCGACCGACTGCAAAGTGGAACCGCAGCCAGCCATCCAGCCAGCCCAGCGTCCGCGACCGAATATGTCATCGGGCCGAATGACTTGTTGACGGTAAACGTCTGGAAAGAAGACGAAATCAGCCGTCAGGTGCCGGTCCGCCCTGACGGCAGAGTCTCGCTGCCGCTGATCGGTGAGGTGCAGGCGGCTGGCCTCACGCCCCTCGAATTGCAGCAAAGCATTCGCTCCCGCCTGACCGCCTACCTGGTGAATCCCACCGTCACCGTCATGGTGCAGGAGGCGCGCAGCCGCCACTTCAATGTGGTGGGCGAGGTGGAGCACCCCGGCTCTTTTGTGCTGGGGCAGCCCCTTACCGTGCTGGATGCGCTGGCCATGGCGGGCGGATTTCGCGACTTCGCCAAAACCGGAGCCATCTATGTCCTCCGCCTCAATCCCGATGGTTCGCACCAGCGCATTGCCTTTAACTACAAGCAGGTTATCAGCGGCCGAAGCCTGCAGCAGAACGTCCATCTGCAGGCCGGCGATACCGTGGTCGTGCCATGAAGTTCCCTGGGTCAAGCCGTTGGTGGCTGCTGGCATTTGCTCTTTGGCTGGCAGCCACTGCCTGGGGCCAGACAGTTCCCGGTCCCATCACGGGAGAAATGCGGGGAAGCGGTTTTGCTTCCGCTGGCCATCTGACGAATTTCACCATCGTCTCCTTGTCCAGCAGCAGCGTTTACGACGATAACTTCAGCAACAGCGCTTCCCGGCACGAAGGCGGCGGACAGCAGTATCTGGCCGCCACTTTTGGATTCCAGCAGACGCGGCGGCGGCTGAAGTGGAACCTAAGCTATCGCCCGGGAGTAATCGTGGGCGCGCACTCGCTGCTCGGCAACCAGTTCAACCAGGTTTTCGGCACAACCTTTGAGCTACGGCCCGCGATGCGCTGGTCGTTCAAACTGCGTCAGGATTACGCTCTGTCCACCGATCCCTTTGATCGCCTGGGGGCGTCGCTGCAGCCCGCGCTCAGTCCTCTGGAAACGCCTGACCAGGTGAGGGTTCTGCCGCCGCTTAGAAGAACCGCCAGCTTCTCCGGAGCCGCTGTGAGCTATCGCCTCAGCCGCCATACCACAGCAGGACTCACGGGCAGCTTCGCCCTGCAGAATTACAGCCAACATGGAGATGCCTGGGCCGGGGCGCTGATCAATAACCGTGCTGTCACCGGAAATACATATCTTTCGCGACAAGTTTCGCACCGCCACGTCCTGGGGGTGGAGTATCGAGTGCGGAAGCTGACTTTTTCCGGGTACGACGTACCAACCCGCACGCATTCGATTCTCTCCTTTCATCAGTTTGCCGTGACTGCCAACACCAGCCTTGTTGTCTACGCCGGTCCAGAGTATGCGCGCACCAGTGGCCAGACGTTCGCCGTTCGGAACGCCCCCGCGTTTTCCGCGTCTTGGTCCCCCGCCGCGGGTGCCATATATTCCTGGACAGGAAGGCGCAACAGCCTGCAGGCCGGCTTCAGCCGCAACGTTAGCGATGGCGGCGGCCTGCAGGGGCCGGTGCGGCTGAATGCGGGCTGGCTGCGAGTTGGACGACAAATGACAAGGCACTGGGCCACCGACCTGGCCGCGGAATTGGCGCAACAAACCGCATTGGCTGCCGCACTGGGCGAACATCTTCGTATGCTGCGCGGTGGCGCCGGCTTCCGCCGCGAACTCGGCAGAAACGCCATCTTTCGCTTCTCTTACGAACGGCTTTACCAAACTGGTGGTTCGCCCTTCTACTGGCCGGGAAATCACAACCGGGTGGCGCTCTCCATCGAGCACAGCTTCCTGCGGCCTCTGGGAAGATAATCATGAGAGTCCACCAATCGGAGGAGCCGTACGGCCTGGGCCAATACCGTGACATTGCTCTGCGCCGGCGCTGGTGGATCCTGGGCACGCTGTTTGCCGTATGGGCAGCAGCCTGGGTTGCGGCCTGGATGCTGCCCTACCGCTATCGATCCGAAACCACCATCCTCATTGACGAGCTGCCGGTGCCACAGGAGGCCGGCTCCCGCTTGCAGGGGCGGCTACAGACGCTCACCCCGCAGATTCTCAGCCGCGCGCGGCTGCTGCGAATTATTCAGGATCTGAAACCGTATGGCGGCGTAACCGGCGCTTCCACTGAAACTCTGGTCAACCAGATGCGGCGCGACATCCAGGTGCAGCCCCTGCCGGTGTCCGGACGGCCCGACGAACTCGCCGCCTTTACCATTTCCTATTCCGCCCCCAGCCCGGCGCTGGCGCAGCAGGTGACGGCCCGCCTGACCTCGCTGTTCATCGAGGAAAATGTGAGCACGAGGGCGCAGCGCTCGCAGCAGGCCACCAGCTTCCTGGAAAGCCAGCTGCAGGACGCCCGCGCCTGGCTGCAGAAGCAGGAATCGCGGTTGCAGCAGTTCAAGTCGCAATACCTGGGCCAACTGCCTAGCGAAGGGCAAGCTAATCTTTCGCTGCGTGACGATCTTGAAAACCGCCTGCAAAATGCCACCCAGGAGCTGCAGCGCGCCAACCAGCAGAAGCTTTATCTCACTTCGCTGCTGGCGCAGTATCGCCAGCTGCGCGTAAACGCCGGTTCCGCGTCCAGTGCCCCCGCAGGGACACCCCCCGCGCTGGACGCGGAACTGGCGCGTTTGCGCCAGCAGGTCGCCGAACTGAGCCTGCGTTACACCAACGCGTACCCCGACCTTGTCCGCTTGCACGAGCAGTTGGCGCGCACCGAACAGCTCAAAAGACAGATCGGGCAAGAGTTGACCGGCGCCCAGCCGGGCACTATGGAAGAAACGCCTGCCACCCTGCAGCTTGAGAGCCAACTACGCGCCAACGCACAGGAAATTCGCGACTGCCAGAAACAGGTTGCCGGCACTCAGGCAGAATTGCGTGCCGTGCAGGCGCGCCTGCGCAATACCCCGGCACGCGAGCAGCAACTGGTTGAGCTCACCCGCGATTACGATCAGTCACGGGCTTACTACGAATCCTTGCTGGCTAAACGCAACCAGTCGCAACTTGCCGGCAGCCTGGAAAAGCAGCAGCAGGGCGAGCAGTTCCGAATTCTGGATCCGCCCAGTTTGCCCGCGACGCCCTATTACCCCGACCGTTTCAAATTCAGCATGGCGGGACTGCTGCTGGGTGCGGTGGCCGGCGGGCTGGCGGGCTATGCCCGTGAATTGCTGGATGACCACATCCACTCCCAAGCCCAGGTTGAGAGCTTGTGCCCGGCGCCTATCCTGGCTTCGATTCCACGCGCCACCGAGCCGGATCCGTGGCCATCCCGTCTGCTACTCGGCGGCGAAATCGCCGGAGCAACCGCTCTGCTCGCCTTCATCACCGCCGGCACATTTCTAGCCTTCATCGCCCGCTATCGCGACTGATCCGTCATCGTCCAACATATGACTCGAATAAATACCCTTCCTGCTGAGGAGCGTGACACAGACTTCGCGGCAGCGCGGCCGGATACCCCCGCCCGGCCCGCCTGGGACTTCGAATCGCTTTCCTGGCTGGCGCCCAAGGTACCCCTGCGCCAGGTGATTTATATCTTGAGCGCCGGCCAGGATCCCATCAAAGAGCAGTTTCGGCTGCTGCGGACCCGTCTGGAGGATTTACAACAAATCCGACCCCTGAAGACCATCCTGGTTACCAGCAGCCTGCCTGCAGAGGGCAAAACCTTCGTGACACTCAATCTGGCGGCGGCGCTCTCCCAGCGCGGACGCAACAAGGTGCTGCTAATGGAGGCCGATCTGCGCCGGCCTTCCTGCTGTTCAACTCTGGGACTCAACCCGGTTCCGGGTTTGGCCGAGTGTTGCGCCAGTCACGCTGCCTTGCCCGGGTTTGTTTACCGCGTCAGCGGCCTGGATGTTTGCCTGCTGCCTGCGGGCGAGCGCCCGGAACCCGTCATCGAGTGGCTGGCTTCTCCGCGTATGGCGCGAGTCATGACCGAGACCGGCCATGCCTTTGATTGGGTGCTGGTGGACTCTGCTCCTCTGCTCCCGGTGGCTGATTCGGTCGTGCTCTCCCGCCTCTGCGACGGAATACTGCTGGTGGTGCGGCGCAACCGGGCGCTCAAGAGCGCGCTGGCCGAGAGCCTGAACCGGTTCGCGCCCGGCAAACTCCTTGGCCTGGTGCTCAACGATTTTCCCAGCCGCCATGGCTGCCCGGCTTATTTCCAGAGTTTTTCCGCACCAGCTCCTCGAACCGATTTTGCTGCTGATGATGACAGAGAAGCTGCGTGAGTACTGACCAGATTCACACCCGTTGGCGGCTGACTGGATTTCTTATGCGGAAACATACGTCTTCAACTCAGCCTTCGAGTAAACCGCGTTTCAAAACTGCGGCTCCCCATTTTGGCTCGCCTGGGGACGGAGGCCTCCCTCTGGACGATGAAGCTGATTTCGCCCGCCACATTTACCTGGAGCGGCGTCGTGCCGAGCGTTCCCGGCGCAGCCTTCTGCTGGTCCTTATGCATGGAACCGGCATCACTGACGCTCCCGCCCGAGCGGCGGCTTTTTGCCGCATTATCCGCAATTTGGGCGATCTGCTGCGCGATACCGACGTGCTCGGCTGGTATTGCCGGGACACGGTTCTGGGTATTCTGCTTCCCGACCTGGAGCACGCCGACCAGGCGCTGATTCGTTCCGTCTTCGGCAAGTTCTCTAGCCTGGTGGAAAACTCGTTGGGCACGGTTCTGGCAGGCAGGATTGAGCTCACGGTTCATGCCTTTCCCGATCCCCTAAGACTTGGCGGCGAATCCACCGATTTCACTCTTTATCCGGAATTGCAACGCAAAACCAGGCTATTGTTCCCGGCGTTGAAGCGGGGTGTGGACCTGTGTATCGCCCTGCCGGCCTTGCTGCTGCTTTCGCCGCTGTTCGCACTTTTGGCTCTGGCCGTGAAATGTTCCTCCTACGGACCGGTGCTGTTTCGCCACGTGCGGCTGGGCCAGTATGCCAAACCGTTTATTTTTCTGAAATTCCGCACCATGTATGCGGGCAGCGATGCCGCTTTGCACCAAAAGTATGTCGCGGAGTTCATCGCCGGCCAGCCGGTGGGAGGGAACAGCGGAATTTACAAGATCACCGATGATCCTCGCGTCACCCCCCTCGGACGCTGGCTGCGCCGCACCAGCCTCGACGAGCTGCCCCAACTTTGGAACGTAGTGCGGGGTGAAATGTCGCTGGTGGGGCCTCGTCCGCCTCTACGCTACGAGTTCGAGCGCTACGCGCCCTGGCACCGGCGGCGCGTCCTTGAGGTTAAACCGGGCATCACCGGTCTGTGGCAGGTTGAGGGGCGGAGCAGCACCAGCTTCGACGGCATGGTGCGCCTGGATCTGCGCTATGCCCGGCGCTCCTCGGTGTGGCTGGACTTGAAAATTCTCTGGCACACGCCGGTTGCCGTGCTCTCCGGGAAAGGCGCGTATTGACGTGGCTGCTTTAGCGACAATCCCCTCCCTGGAGTCGGTGCCTGCGGCGCTCCCATGCAAGGCGATCCGCATGGGGGTGATCGGCTACGGCTACTGGGGAACCAATATCTTGCGCAATTTGCAGAGCCTGTCTGGAGCGTGCGTGGAGCTGCTGTGCGACATCAATGACGAATCGCTGCGGCGCGCGGCCCAGGCTTACCCTAAGCTGCGGCTCACCAAGGACTCGGCGGACGTCCTGTTCTCGCCTCGTATTGACGCTGTCGCCATCATCACTCCTGTGTGGACTCATTTCGATTTGGCCAAAGCCGCATTAAAAAACGGCAAACACGTCTTCGTGGAGAAGCCTTTTACCGCCAACTCCATTCAAGCCGAAGAACTGATTACCTTGGCTGAGCGGTCGGGCCTGACCCTCATGGTGGACCACACCTTCCTGTTCTCTGCCGCGGTAAGAAAGATCCGCCAGCTTATCTACAGCGGCACGCTGGGCGCCCTCTACTACTACGATTCCATGCGCATCAACCTGGGCCTATTCCAGCACGACGTCAACGTTATTTGGGACCTGGCGCCCCACGACCTCTCCATCATGGATTTCGTGGTGCGCTCCCAGCCGATGGCGGTCAGCGCCACCGGTCAAAGCCACATCGGCGAACTGGAAGATGTGGCCTTCATAACCATTTATTTTCCAGACAAAATGATTGCGCACATCAACGTGAACTGGCTCTCTCCGGTAAAAGTCCGGAGCACGCTTATCGCCGGTGAGCGCCGCATGGTGGTGTGGAACGACCTGGAGGCGGACGAGAAGCTTAAGGTCTACGACCGGGGCGTGAACGTCTGTAAGCGGGAGGAAGTTTACGAACTGCTGGTGAGCTACCGCTCCGGACTCGTGTGGATACCACACCTCCGCGGCGTGGAAGCGCTGCAGAACGAACTGCAATATTTCCTGGAATGCGTGGCCAGCAAAAAAAGGCCGGTCAACAGCGGCAGGGCGGGACTGCGCGTCGTTAAGCTCCTGGAAGCCGCCTCGCAGTCGCTGGCAAAGGGCGGGGAACTGGTTTACCTGTGAACCAATTCTGCTGCATTGCGCCCGACGTCAAGCTGGGCCGCGACGTGCGCCTGGCCAATTTCATCAACCTCTATGGCTGCGAAATCGGCGATGCAACCAAGGTAGGGGCGTTCGTCGAAATTCAGAAGAGCGCCCGCGTCGGTCGTTGCTGCAAGATTTCCAGCCACAGCTTCATTTGCGAAGGCGTGACCATTGAAGACAACGTGTTCATCGGGCATGGCGTGGTCTTCATCAACGACACTTATCCTCGCGCCACCTCCGCCGCCGGAGTCCTGCAAAGCGAGCAGGACTGGAAGGTTGAACCCACGCACGTGCGGCGCGGCGCTTCCATCGGTTCCGGGGCCACCGTTCTGGCGAATCTGACCATCGGCGAAAACGCGCTGGTGGGCGCGGGCAGCGTGGTAACCAGGGATGTTCCCGCTAACAGCATCGTGGCCGGCAACCCGGCCCGGATTCTTCGCTACCTCACTGAACCGCGAAGGTGCAAGCATGACACTACCATCTCCCATTCCCTTTCTCGATCTCCTCAGGCCGCACCGCGAACTGCAAGATGAAATCCTGGCCGTGGTCGGCCAGGCGCTGAAAACCGCCGCCTTCACTAATGGACCCATGCTGCTGCAGTTCGAAACCGCCTTCGCGGAATTCTGCGGCACCCAGCATTGCATCGGGGTAAGCAGCGGCACGGATGCCCTGCGCTTTGCCCTGCTGGCCGCGGGCATCGGCCCGGGCGACGCCGTGCTCACCACGCCTAATTCCTTTGTCGCTACCGCTGAGGCCATTTCCCAAACCGGCGCCGTTCCTGAATTTGTGGATGTGGACCCGCGCACCTGCAACCTGGATGTAGTGCAACTGCGCGCTTACCTGGAAACCTGCTGCCTGCCCGATCGCGCCGGTAATCTGATCAGCCAATTTAGCGACCGACGGGTGGCCGCTATCGTCCCCGTCCACTTATACGGCCAGCCCGCGGACATGGACCCTGTTCTCGATTTGGCAGAGCTGCATGGGCTGATGGTGATTGAGGACGCCTGCCAGGCCCACGGAGCCCTCTATTTCTCCCATGCCACTAAGGTCTGGCTTCCCGCCGGCTGCATGGGTCGGGCCGCCGCTTTCAGCTTCTACCCCGGAAAAAACCTTGGCGCCTGCGGCGAGGCCGGTGCCGTCACCACCAACGACGACGAAATCGCGCGCCAGGTCCGCATGCTGCGCGACCACGGCCAGGTGCGCAAATACGAGCACGCCATCGAGGGCTATAACGGCCGCATGGATGCCATTCAGGCAGGCATCCTCTTTGCCAAGTTGCGCCGCTTGCCGGAGTGGAACCGGCAGCGCCGCGCCGCCGCCGCCCGCTACCGCGAGTTGTTCGCCGGCTGCCCGGCCATGATGCTGCCTGTCGAACTCGAATATGCCCGCTCCAACTACCACCTGTTCGTCATTCGCATTCAGGAGCGCGATGCGCTGCTGGAATATTTAGGGGAAGCTGGCATCGGCGCCATGATTCACTATCCCGTTCCCATCCATCTCCAGGCCGCGTTCCGCCACTTGGGATACAAACCCGGTGATTTTCCTGTTGCGGAGCGGCTCGCCGCGGAGGTGCTGTCTCTGCCCATGTATCCCCACCTCGTGCCCGCGCAGCAGGAACGCGTGGCAGGCACCATCCGGGAATTTCTTGAAACAAGGCGGGCGGCATCCCGCGTCGCCGCCGCGTCGTGAAGGGATTGGACCTGTGGCGCGAACGCCCTCGCCCGCGAAGTTCGTAACAGGGTACAGCCTGCCCTGAGCGCAGTCGAACGGGCTTCAGCCATGTCGCACTAACTAAATTAATAATCGGCTTTAGCCTCTGCTTCGCTCACAGCGGCTGAAGCCGCATGTCCTAACACGAGCTTCTCGGCACGTTTGATGGCGTGCCCCGATACGAATTCGAAGCCCCCTAAGGGTTGCATCATGGCTCCCGAGCTCTCCATCATCATCGTCAACTGGAATTCGGCGGACTATCTGCGGCGCTGTCTGGGTAGCATCTTCTGCAACAGCGGAGCCCTGGATTTCGAGGTAATGGTGGTGGACAACGGCTCCTACGACGGCTGTGCTGAGATGCTGGCGCAATGGTTCCCGCAGGTGCACTTCATGCAGTTGCCAGAAAATGTTGGCTTCGCCGCCGCCAACAACCTTGCCTTCGCCTTCTCCACCGGGTGCAATCTGCTTTTCCTGAATCCGGATACGGAGGTGGTGGGAGACGGGTTGCGCCGCATGCTGGATGCGCTAGCCGCAGAACCAGGTGCTGGCATCGCTGGTCCCAGACTGGTAGGGCCCGACTTCTCCCCCCAGTGGAACTGCATGCGCTGCGTTCCTACCATTTTGAACCAGCTTCTGGACTCGTCTTTCAGCCGAAGAGTGTTCCCAGGCTGGTGGGGTTTCGACGTGGTCGCGCGCGAATCGCACTTTCCGGTTTCGGCCCGGGTGCTTCCCGGCACTTGCCTCATGGTGCGCCGCGATGTATTCGCCCAGGCGGGGCTCTTTAACAGGGCGTATTTCATGTACGTGGAGGACGTTGACCTCTGCTGCCAGGCACAGAAGCTGGGATGGAACAACTATTACTTGCACGATGCGGTGGTGATTCATCACGGCGCTGCCAGTTCGCGCCGGCAGGAGTACAGCGTCTTTTCCGCCGTGTTAATGCGCGAATCGGTGAAGAAATTCCTGTCGGCCAAGCGTGGCCGGTTCTACGCCGCCATTTATTGCGCTAGCACTGGCCTGGCTGCGCTTTGGCGTTTGCTGCTCGGCGGTGCGTTGTGGCTAACCGCCGATCGGACACAACGCCCGTTATGGCGAGCAACCACCACAAAATGGTTGCGCGTGCTGCGCTGGAGCTTGGGCCTGGAACCTTGGGCGCGAACCCTCGGCGCCACTGAAACGCGCCTTAAGCCGGATATCGCCACGCCTCCCGCGGCCTCGCCCCGACAACAATTAAGCGCCTGAGATTACCTGCCCATTTTCAGTTCCATGGCCCCGATTTCCACATTTAGCACAATGAGCGCTTCGCCGCCGTTCCTGTTCCGCTGCTTCAAGGCGCTGAAGCGGCACCATGTGCGCGGCGCACACCGCATGCTGCTGGTCTGGCAGCGGATGCACGGCGAGTGCCTGGTGCTCTACCCCCTCTCGCCCACGGTCAACGTTGCTGTTCCCATCAACCGCGTCGAGAATGCCTGGGAGCTGCCCGACATTCTCGCTTACGAGCAGGACCTGATTCGAACCTGCTGCGCCGCTTTGGCTCCTTTCAGCGGTGTCACTCTGTTCGACTGCGGCGCCGACATCGGCCTGTTCACCGCGCTGTTGTGTGCGCGCTGCGACCGCATTGCCCGCGTCATAGCCTTCGAACCCAACAGCAGGGTGGAGCAGGTCCTGCGCCACAACCTGGCCCAATTCCCCCGTCCCGAGGTGCACATGGCGGCGGTCAGCAACTTCAGCGGGTGCGGCAAGTTGCTGGCTCCCGCCTATGACCTCGGCGATCATGCCCGCTTCCTGGTGCCTGCCGAAGACGGCGTTCCGATCATCACGCTCGACAGCCTGCAAATTTTCGGCGGCGACGTGTTGCTGAAAATTGACGTTGAGGGCGAGGAACTGAACGTGCTGCAGGGCGCGCGCGAAACCATTTGCCGTGCGCAGCGCTGCGTGCTCACTTTGGAAGCGCATCCCCAGGTCTGCCGCCGCACCGGCATCTTGCCCAACCACTACTTGACGTTTCTGGCTTCCCTCCGGCCTTTTCGCTTCACCATTGCTGAGACCGGCAGGCAGGTGCAGCCGCAGAATCAGATTCTAGACCCGGTCCGCGTTTTGAACCTGGTGGCTGTATCCCAATGAGGTAGTGTGATGCGACTGTTTTTGACTGTCTGCTGGCTGCTGCTGACAGTGGCCGGTGTTTGTTCCGCTAAGAGTATCTACATCGCCCAAAGCTCGGCCGGACGTGGCGATGGCGCCGACTGTGCCAACTCCTTCGCCTACACCTTCTTTAATGATGCCGCGAACTGGGGCAGCGGCCCCGCCCAGATCGGCCCCGGCGCCACTGTGCACATGTGCGGAGTGATCACCACGTTCAACGGCTCTACCTACGATTACCTCGCCTTCCGCGGCAGCGGCGTCAACGGCCAGCCCATCACGCTGAAATGGGAGCCCGATGCCAAGCTCAGCGTGCCCACATGCGGCAGCGGTTCCTGCATTCTGTTCAGCGGCAAGAGCTACCTGGTGTTCGACGGTGGCAGCAACGGCGTGGTAGAGGAAACTGATAACGGCAGCACACTCGGCCATCAGGACCGCCACACCGCGCTTTATGGCCGCCCCTGCAATCACTGCGAGTTCAAGAACCTGGCTTTGCGCAACATCTACGTGCACTCGCTCGCCTCAGACGATATCGGGGCCGACGCCCTCACGGTCTCCGGCCCCGGTATTTCCATGCACCACATGAACTGCACTCATGCCAGCGGCTGCTTCACCATTTCAGTGAGCGGCGCCGACGACACGGTGGAGATGTACAACCTGGAATCCGACCACACCAACCACTGCCTGACCATCGCCGCCAATGGCGCCGGTTACGCGCTGCTCTCCGCCCGCATTCACGACAATAGCTGCCGCGACTTCGCCAACTGGGACACAACCAGCAACGCCTTTCACCACGACGGCATTCACATCTACGCCTTGAACGGCGCTACCTTCCGCGACATGCAGGTTTACAACAACCTGTTCAGCGGCGATCCAGGCGTCAACGTTACCTCTTTCATCTACGTCACCGGCGACATCAGCAGTGCGTTCTTCTATAACAACGTGCTGCTCACAGCTCCTGACAAATACTTCAACAACGGAGCGTTCTGCGCCGGGGGCACTGGCATTGCCATTTACAACAATCTCATCCTGGGTGGGACCAGCGCTTCCGGCCTGTGCCTGGCCGCCAGCGGAACCGGTATTGCCGTGCGCAACAATATTGTCGGCAAGTGCTCCGGACTGATTTCCTTGGCGGCGGGCACAACCTTCGTTGACCGCGGCCTCGACCACAACATTTATGGTCCCGGGCAGAATTGGAAAAACGGCAGCACCTTTTATTACACCTTCGAGCAGTGGAAGACGGCCTCGGGCGAAGGCCCGCATTCGGCGCACCCGGCCGATTTGAAGGTGGACTCCAGCGGGCGCCCGCAGCCCAACTCGCCCGCCATCAACGCTGGCGCTAACCTTTCTTATCACGCCATCCCGGCGCTGAACGCCGACAAGATTGGCGACCCGCGTTCCGCCTGCAGCGCCTGGGATGCAGGACCCTACAATCACTTTCCCGGCCCCATCGCCGCCACTGACTCCTGGCCGCTCGCCGAGTTCGCCCATTTTTGGCCGCAAAACTGACGTCCTTAGCAATACCTTTTAGGCCCATCATCCTGCACTAACTTTGTGGGCTGTCATCCCGAGCGAGGGCGCGTCGAGCTTGCGAGACAAACCCGAGTCGAGGGACCTTGTGCTTGCTGTCGAGGTCGAACCTCTTTCCTGGTCGCGAGAACAGTATCCATTTCTACAGAAGCGTTGTTCCTTGCGATCCACGAAAACCACCATTGGGGAAAAGCTTCGTATCAGGGCACAGCTTCAGCCGTGCCGAACAGACGTCTTTTTGAAGCGGCTTTAGCCGCTGCCAGCCCGCGCTTCAAAGGGACTCGAGCCGGCTTTCTGAATTGCCGTAATTGCATGGAAGGCATGCCCTGATACGAACCTTTCCTTGCCTCTTGGTCGTGTCCTCGTATGGCCTCCGCCGCGCGCCAACTGACCACCGCCTCCGCCTTCCGGGTAGTCAGTTTCTTCGCCACCACCGCCGTCTCCCTGCTGATGATGCCCTTCATCGTGCAGACGCTGGGAGACCGCATGTATGGCCTGTGGGCGCTGGTTGCCACCCTGCTCGGCTACTACGGCCTGCTGGATTTCGGCCTCACTCCCGCCGTCAGCCAGCACATTGCGGTAGCCCTCGGGCGCGGCGATCGCGAGGCATGCAACGGCGTGGTCGCCGCCAGTCTGCGATTTTTTCTCCTGGTTGCGGTCCTGGTTCTGCTCCTCAGCGGGGTGGTGGCCGCCTGCGCGCCTTTATTTGCCAGGCGTGCCGGCGACGCCACCCTTTTTTCGCAAATCATCCTGATTCTCGGCGTGAGCACTGCGCTCAGCTTCCCCTCGCGCGTCTTCACCGGGTTTCTCATCGCCAACCTGCGCTATGACCTCATGGTCGGCGCCGAACTGGTCGCCCTCGCCCTGCGCACCTGCCTGATCCTCTCCGTTCTTCTCCTGGGATACGGGCTGGTGCCTATGGCGTGGGCGACTTTTGCCGGCGGCCTCGCCGCCATGTTGCTGCAGGCCGGGCTTACGCTCAGGAAATATCCCTGGCTGCGCCTGCGCCTGAGCTCGCCCGGCGCTGGAGTGACCCGCAGCCTGGCTTCCTACAGCGTCTTCTCCTTTGCCGGCCAGCTTTCTGACCGCCTGCGCTTCCAGGCTGATCCCATAGTCGTCTCCATGTTTGTCGGCCTGGCCGCGGTCACCCACTACCGCATTGCCGGCACCCTGGCCCAGCAATTCATCGTTCTTACCGTTGCGGTGACCGGCGTGTTTGCGCCCATCCTCAGCCGGCTGTACGGAGCTAGCGACATCGAGGGCATGCGCGCAACTTTTTTCTTTGCCACCAAAATTTCGATCTGCGTCGCAACCTTTCTCGGTTTCGGCCTCGTCGCTTGGGGCCGGCCGTTCATCTTGCGCTGGATGGGACCGGCGTATCTTGACGCCTATGCTCCCCTCGTCATCCTGACCGTCGCCATCAGCTTTGACCTGTGGCAGGCGCCTTCGGTGGACCTGCTCTACGCCATCGCCAAGCACCGCGCTTACGCCTGCCTCAACTCTGTAGAGGGTGTTCTGAACCTGGGACTAAGCCTTTGGCTGGTGCGCCACTACGGCATGATGGGAGTGGCGCTGGGAACGCTGGGAGCGATGTCGCTCATGCGGCTGCTGGTGCAGCCGGTCTGGGTGTGCCGTCTGAGCGACGTGCGCCTGAGCGAGTATCTGAAAACTGCCGGCTCGACGTTAGCCAAGACGTTCGTGGCTGCCGGCATCGCATGGGTCGCCTGTAGCTGGGCAATCAGGCCAGCTTACTCATCTCTGGCTGGCTCCGCCTTCGCTGCGTTGTGCGTGTACGCCATGGCTGTGCTCTTTTTGGTATTCGATGGCGCAGACCGGCAGCGAGTCTGGTCGGCTATTGCTCCCCTGACGCGAATCTTCCGCCCCCAGACTCTGCCCGCAATGACCAACACGACCCGCGCGGCGCACTGAACGGGGCGCCTCGTGAACATCTGCTTCATTTCACATTCTGCCCGGCTGGGCGGGGCGGAACTGGTCCTGCTGGAGACCATCGAAGTGCTTCAGGAAAGCGGCGTGCGCTGCTACGCGGTGTTGCCCGCGCACGGTCTGCTGCTGACCGAACTGGAGAAACTGCATGTGCCGGTGCTTGTTACCTCCTATGCCTTATGGGCGTCGCGCGAAAGGCTTTCTTTGCTGCGCCGGCTCCGTGCCTTGCTGAACATGACGGCAAAGTCATTGCTCATCGCCCGACAAGCGGCACGCTGGGGCTGCGACATCCTATACAGCAACACCGCAACCGTATGTGTCGGCGCCTTCGCTGCGGCTCTGCTTGGCCGTCCCCACGTGTGGCACTTGCACGAATTCGGCCCCAGGATGGGCCTCAGGTTCCTCTTGGGCGAGCGCTGGTCGCACCGCGTGATCAATCGGCTTTCTTCGCTGGTCATTGCGCCCTCGCGCGCCGTTGCCGCCGAAGCCAGCACTTGGCTGCCGAGCGCACCGCTGCGCGTCCTCTACTGTTCGTTGCATCGTGCGCTGCGCGGCCGGGAGACTGTCCCCGCAAATGGCAATTTTCGCTGCGTCCTTTCCGGCGCTATCGCCGAAAACAAGCGCCTGGAGGACGCCGTGCTGGCTTTGGCGGAATTGCGCCGGCGGCAGGTTGAGGCCGAACTGCTGCTTATAGGCCAAGGCGGCGGCGAATATGGCCGTCGCCTGCTGAACCTGGTCGCGCAGAACCACCTGCAGGATCGGGTCCGCTTCCTCGGCCAGCTGGACGACCCCATGCCAGAGCTTCGCTCCGCTCACGTTGCCCTCGTATGCTCCGGAGCCGAAGGATTCGGCAGAGCGACGGCTGAGGCCATGCTGGCCGGCAAGCCGGTGATCGGCGCCGACAACACCGCCACCGCCGAGCTCATCCGCGACGGCTTGAACGGCCTGCTCTACCGCACCGGAGACGCGCAGGATCTGGCCGGCAAAATTGACTACCTGTATCGCCATCCGGAGGTCGCATCGCAACTTGGCCATAATGGCCAGGCTTGGGCGCAGCGCATCTTTACCCGCGACCGCTACGGCGAAGAACTGCTGCCCTTGCTGACCGGACTGCTTCCCCCCGCCGCCTGGAAGCTGGCAACATGAACCTTCCCTCCATCTCGGTGGCGATGTGCACCTACAACGGCGCCCGCTTCGTGGGCGAGCAGTTGCGGAGCATTGCCTCGCAGACCATCGTCCCCGTCGAACTGGTGATTTGCGACGATGCATCCACCGACTCGACTCCGCAAATCCTTGCGCAATTCGCGGCTAGCTCGCCAATCCACGTGCGCCTGGTGCACAACTCCACCACCATGGGTTGCAGCCGCAACTTCGAGCGGGCAATGCGCCTGTGCAGCGGCGAAATTGTTGTTCTCTCCGACCAGGACGATGTCTGGAAGCCGGAGAAGCTCGCTGTTATTTCGGAAGCATTCGCCGCCAACCCGGGTGCCGGCTACGTCTTCTCCGACGCCGAAATAGTGAACGAAAACGATGAGCCCCTGGGCTTCAGCCTTTGGAATACGGTCGGCTTCAAGCCGCGCTCGTTCATCCCTGCCCGCCAGGTCGCCACGTTGCTCCAGCGCAACCGCGTGACCGGCGCCGCCGTGGCGTTCCGCTCGGCGCTGCGCGCCTTTCTGTTCCCCATCCCGCCCGGCTGGGGCCATGACTATTGGCTGGCCCTGCTCGGGTCCATTTTCAGCTTCGGCGTTCCTATTCCCCAACCACTGTTCCTCTATCGGCGCCACCTCGCCCAGCAGCGGGGGTGCGGCAAAGACACGTTTCTGCAAAAGGTGAAGACCTCCATGGCGGCGGAACCGGATTACTACGCCAAGACGGCGGCCATGGCGGAGCTGCACCAGCGTGTGGTGGCTTGCGCGCGCACCGCCAGCTGCCCGCTCGCCCACCTGCGGCTGGTGGCGGAAAAAGAGCTGCACCTTTCCCGGCGGGCGCTCATTCGTTCGGCGCATGGTCCTGTACGCCTCGCGCGGCTGCTCAGCGAGGTGGCCAGCGGGCGTTATCAGCGCTTCTCCTTTTCCTGGGGCAGCGTGATGCGCGACCTCGTTGCCTCAGCTTCTCACCAGCTCCCGCAGGTTTCAGAAATGGATTTTCACGAAAGAGCCCAGCTTCACGGTTGACGAGTTTCTAAGCCGTGGAACAATCGATGAAACTCTGGCTGATATTGCTGCTGCCCCTGGCCGCTTTCGGGCAGGAACGGCCGAAAGCCATTGATCGTCCCTTCCTGATTGTCCACAGCATTGACTTGGCCAGCGTGGTTTATGACGGGGAACTCACTCGGAACCTTCACCGCCAGGGAAAGATTTGCAGCGAAGCCAACTCCTTTTACGCTACTCCCACAGGCGACTTCAAAGCAGGAAAGTTCTACGCCTACAACTTAGGACAGGTTGCGGCCTTCACCTTGGGCGATTATCTGGTTCGCCGCACGTGGCCCAAGAACAAACTGTTTAAGGTTCTGACCCTGATTGCTCCCAGCCGAGATGCGGTTACGCATTTCCGGTTTGGGAGCACGTGGTGGGACTGTCGGTGATGCGGGTCAAAATTTTTTCCCCCGGTTCTCCTGGTCGCTCTGCCGGGGTAACAAGACACCTCCAGTGGACTCTTACGTTCATCCACTGATCGTCTGCGCCGTGCTGGTTGCAGGCGCTTTAATCCTGCTGCTCCCGCGCCGGCACATCGTTGTGCCCCTGCTGTCCGCTGGCCTGCTTATCCCCTTCGACCAGGTTGTGCTCATCGGCCCGCTGCATTGGACCATGCTGCGGGTTCTGGTCCTGCTCGGCTGGGTGCGGGTTCTGGCCGGCGCGCTCTCACGCCAGCGCCTGCTCAGCATGCGCCTGAATGCGCTGGATAAGGCGCTTATCTTCTGGGCTGGCATCTCCGCCTTCAACATCGTTCTGCTCTGGCACTCTTCGGCCGCCCTCATCAATCAGCTGGGCGCGCTCTACAACGTCTTTGGCATCTATTTCCTGCTGCGTTTCCTTGTGCGCGACGAAGAAGATGCCCAGCGGGCGATTCGCACGTTAACTGCGCTGGGCGTGGTCGTCGCCGGCATCATGCTGCTGGAGCAAGCCGTCGGCGAGAGGCTCTACGCCGCCCTGCGTGGCGGACCTCAGGAAGCCGGCAAGGCTCTCTGGGGACGCTTGGGCGCGTTGCGCTCCGTGGCCGGATTCGGCAATCCGGTTTCGGCCGGCGTATTCGGCGCCACGCTGATGCCGCTTAGCCTTGCCTTGTGGTGGAAGGGACACAAACCCGCGGCTACCGCCGGCTTTTGCGCTGCCAGCGTTATCGTTGCCTGCTCCTTCTCCAGTACACCGGTGTTGGCCTGCGCGGCCGCGCTTTTGGGGCTGTGCCTCTGGCCTGTGCGCCGCCATCTGCCTCTGCTGCGCTGGAGCGCCGTGATCGCGCTCATGGTCCTTCAGTTGGTGATGAATGCGCCGGTGTGGGCGCTGATTCAGAACGCAGGTGTGATTGGCGGCTCCTCGGGATATCATCGCTACATCCTGGTGGACAGCTTCTTCCGCCACTTCGGCGACTGGTGGCTCTTGGGTGCCCGCAACGTCGCCGACTGGGGTTACTTCTCCTACGATATCGCCAACCAGTACGTCGGCATCGGCGAAAGCGCCGGACTCGTTCCCTTCATTTTCTTCATCGCCATCATTGTTTATGCCTTCAAGTATCTGGGCCGAGCGCGCCAAACCACCAGCGAGATTGTTGACCCTCGTTT
>DATFDP010000212.1:0-22847 GCA_035252015.1 Terriglobales bacterium | reverse complement strand
CTACTGACTCCCGGCTTTAGCTTTTTCCAGTCTTTCCAGCAGTAGATTCGCCAGATCCAGTTCGGTGACGCCGTCATGCGGGCACATAACCAAAGCGCAGGCCAGCTGCAACCCGGTTGTGGTGCGGGGCAGGGTAATGGCTTCCACCGCCGAGCGCAATTTGCCCATCACCGCCTCCACGCCCCGGCGGTCAATTTCCGGCAGCACCACGGCAAAGCGGTCGCTCATGTAGCGGCAGAGCACATCGTTGCTGCGCAGCTGGAGTTGTAGACTGCGGGCCACCTTGTGCAGCAACTGGTCGCCGGTTTCAAAGCCATACGTCGCGTTTACCTGGCGGAAATGGCGCAGGTCGAGCAGGATCACTCCAAACTGCTTGTTGTAGCGGCGGGCGCGTGCCACCTCCTGTGCCAGAGCGAAATAGAAATAGCGCTGGTTGTGGCAACCGGTAAGAAAATCCTGATTGGCTACCCGGTGCAGTTCTTCGGCCAGCTGCACGTTCCTGGTGGCGGTGGCGCAAACATCCGCCGCGGCCTGCGCCAGGGTGCGGTCATCGGCGGTGAAAAAATTGGCGCGCTCATTCGCCAGCACCATCGCGCCCATGGCTTCTCCCAGGAACACCAGGGGAGCGCACAATTCCGAGCCGGTGTAGGCAAAACAGGTCGGCCAGTCAGGCTTGGCTGCTACGTCCGCCTCGAGCACGGCGCTACGCTGCTCCAGCGCCTTGGCCAGGGCTCCATTGCGCGCCGATGCCCGGAAGCGCTCCACGTCGGGTTCGCCGTTGGGAGAAGCCGCGGGCACGAAGATGCCTTGCGGCCCGCGCAAGACGATAGCAACCCTGGCGCCTTCGAAGGCGTCGCCCAGCAGATCAGCCAGAGTCGAAAAAAACTGCTGTGTATGGCTGGCCGAAGAGGCGGTGCGGGCGATTAGATTGATGAGCTCAATCTGGCGTCGGCGACGCAGCGCCGTGGAGTGTAGCCGGGCATTTTCCACCGCCACCGCGGTCTGGGCCGCAAACAGCGAGAGCAACGGAACGATGCTCTCCGGAAAGGCGTCGGGATTGTCACTGACCAGTAGAAGCACGCCCAGCAGTTGGTCGCGGACCAGCAGCGGCAAAGCCAGCTCGCTGCCGCCCTTCGCAGCCTCCTCGCGCACATGTACCAGGGACCTGGTCTGGGCCGCCTGCTGCGCTGTTCCTTCACTTTCCAGCCGCAGGCGGCCGGGCGCGGCGCCGGCGTCATATCCATGATGCGTCTGCGGATAAAGTTCGTGCGCCGGCTCGTCCAGCAGAAAAACGGCGCAACGGCTGGCGCCGAAGTAGGTCCGCACCACCAGTAGAGCCTGGTGCAGCGCTGTTTCCAGGTCGGTACTGGCGAGGATAAGCTGCGTGGCCTGCTGCAGGACGGCTACATCGCGAACGCTGGCGTAACCCGAGCTCACGGATGGTTCCCTTGGCGGTCGTTTGCCGTGATTATAAGGGCGGCAGGACTAGCTGCTGGAGAAAGATGAGGTATATTCGCCGACGCAAACCATATCGTTGACCTCGCCGGGCGTCCGTCATACCATGGGCTGCTTGCCAGGCGGGGCGGAGACCCTCCCCGATGATCGGCGAAGTCCTTGCCCATTACCGCATCGTACGCAAACTCGGTGGTGGCGGTATGGGCGTTGTCTACGAAGCGGAAGACCTCAAGCTCGGTCGCCGCGTAGCCGTCAAGTTCATCCCTGACAATCTGGCCCACGACCCCAAGGCTTTGCAGCGTTTTCTGCGCGAGGCGCGCGCGGCTTCAGCCCTTAACCATCCCAACATCTGCACCATTTACGAGGTGGAGGAGCACGACAGCCGGCCTTTCATCGTCATGGAGATGCTGGAAGGTGAGAGCCTGAAACAGCGAATGCATGGCCAGCCGCTGCCGCTGGAAGAATTGCTGGACGTGGGCATCCAAGTGGCCGACGCGCTGGGTGCGGCCCACGACAAGGGCATTGTGCACCGCGACATCAAGCCCGCCAACATCTATGTCTCGCCGCGCGGGCAAGCTAAAATCCTCGATTTCGGTTTGGCCAAGCTGAGCCCGGCGCAACAGGCGTTCGCCCCCGATGGCAGTTCCAACTCATCCATAGAGGAGAGCCTCACCGCCGAGGGCGTGGTGCCCGGGACCGCGGTCTACATGTCCCCGGAGCAGGTGCGCAGCGAGGAAGTGGACGCGCGCTCCGACTTGTTCTCCTTCGGCGTCGTGCTCTACGAGTTGGCCACCGGCCGCAAGCCGTTTGCCGGCAAAAACGTGGTGCTTACGCTGGAGGCCATCCTGCACCAAAAGCCGGCTTCGCCCCTGGTCTTCAACGCCGAGCTGCCGCCCGAATTCGAGCGCATTGTGGGCAAGACGCTGGAAAAAAAACGCGAAGACCGGTATGGTACCGCCGGCCAGCTGCGCACCGACTTGCAGCGGCTGAAGCGAGACACCGAGTCCGGATTGATGCCGGCGTCGCTGCGCAAATCGGCGTTGGTGCCGCGACTGCCCAGCAAGACCTTTCAGGGGCCAAGCTGGTATCACCATTACCTGCTGCTGGCCATGGCCGGATTGCTGATTACTGTGCTTATTGCCGTGGGCGCCTGGTGGTTCAAACACGCTCGTAATGGTTCCGGAGCGCCCAACACCATCGCCGTCATACCTTTCCGAAATGTGACCGGCGACAAAAACATGGACTTCCTCAGCTTCGCGCTGGCGGACGAGATTGCTACTCAGCTTACGTATGTTCCCACGCTCGAAGTGCGCCCTTTGGAGGAATCACGCAAACTCGCAGAAATGGATCCGCAGCAGGCGGGCCGGAATCTGCGCGTGGCCGTGGTTCTAACCGGCCACTACTTGAAGCAGGGCTCGACGTTGAGGGTGACGCTGGAGGCGGTCGAGGTAGGAACGAACCGCGTGTTCTGGCAGGGAACGGTCGCTGCCGCCGCCAGTGATCTGACCGCCATGCAGGAGAACATTGCCAACCAGGTGCGGCAGGAGTTTATCCCCCGCATGGGCCTGGTAAGCACTCCGCTGCGGGCGGGCCCCCGTCCCAAGAACTCGCAAGCTTACGACTTCTATCTGCGCAGCTCGGCTATTCCTCATGACCCCGCGCCCAACAAGGAAGCCATCGCGCTGCTGGAAAAAGCGGTCAAACTTGACCCTAACTACGCGCCCGCATGGCAGGCGCTGGGCAGACGTTATTACCTCGACGCCACCTATTCCGACGGTGGAGATACGGCCTTTGACCGCTCCACCGCTGATCTTGAGCGTGCCCTTGCGCTCGATCCTAACCTGATCTCGGCCGCATCCGATTTGACCCTCAACCGCATCGAGTGGGGAGAACTTGACAAAGCTGGAGAAGCCGAGGCGTTGGTAAAGCGCCGTCCCGACAATGCTGACGCCCATTTCACCGTGGCCTATGTGTATCGCTGGGCGGGCCTGCTGGAAGCGGCATCGCAGGAATGCGATGCTGCCCTCACCCTTGATCCGGGCAATTACAATCTGCGCTCCTGCGCATTTGCCGATATGGAACTGGGCCGGGCCCCCAAAGCCCTGCAATACCTCCGCCTGGACGCGCACTCGGAGTGGGCGCGCAATATGACCCCTGCCATCCTGCTGCGTTCCGGACAAACCGCCGAGGCGCGCCAGGCGACTCAGCGCATGACAAATGACGCGCCCTGGTATGGCAGCCTGCTGCAAACCTGCCTGCAACGGCCGGCGGAAATGACGGAGATAACGCGTCGGACACAGCCCGCCCTCAGGTTGCTGCGCGACCCGGAAATGAAATATTTTCATGCTTCGCTGTTGGGCTATTGCGGACAGGAGCAGGTAGCCTTCGACCTGTTGCGCAGCGCTATCGAGCAGAACTACTGCGCATCCTCGGCCCTGCAGGTGGACCCGCTTTGGGCCAAGTTGCGCGAGAAACCGGAATTTTCCGAATTGCAGTCCCTGGCCAACCAATGCCAGAGCCGGTTTCTGGCCGCACTCACCGGACCGGGACGCTAGACGTTAAAGAAATTGCAGCATCGCTTTCTTAGCCAGTATTCGCCGGTAGTCGGGACTCAGATGCTTAGGCCGTAGGTCTGTCTTATCGGAGGGTCGAAATGACGATTAGAAGCCAAGGCAGCAACCTGCTGCTGGTCCTGGTTCTCATTTTCGCGTGGGCCGGTTGTGCTTCCCAGCACAGCGCCGATGAAAATTATTACCTGGTGACCACTAACAAGCAAATACCCTACTGGCAAGCTGCGGGCGCTGGATTTCTGCATGCCGCGGCGCAGATGAAGGTGAAAGCTGAGTTCGTCGGCCCTGATACCTATGATCCCAAGGCAGAGCAACTGGAATTCGAAAAGCTGTTGCAGAGCAAGCCGACAGGCATCCTGGTTTCGCCCGCCAGCGGGCAACTGATGCGCGCCGACATTGATCAGGCCATTGCCGCCGGCATCCCTGTCATCACCATTGACTCTGACGCGCCCGAGAGTAAGCGACTGTTTTTTATTGGCACCAATAACTATCAGGCTGGGGTAATGGGCGCTAAAGTGGCTGCCGCCCAGCTGCGCGGCAAAGGCAATGTGGTCATCTTCACCATGCCTGGCCAGACCAACCTGGATGACCGCCTGCGTGGCTATCGTGACATCTTCGCCTCCTACTCCGGCCTGAAGATCGTGCGCTTAGTGGACATTCACGGCGATCCCCGTGTGGCTTTCGATACCACTGAGCAGATCATCGGACAGAAAAAAGAGAAGGTTGATGGATTTGTCTGCTTGGAGGCGCTGGCCGGCAAGGAGGTGGGCGAGGTACTCGATCGCTATCACGTGACCGGCAAGACGGTGGTGGCCATGGACACCGATCCCGACACACTGGATTGGATCAAGAAAGGCGTGATCGCCGCCACGGTGGCACAGAAGCCCTATACCATGTCCTTGGTTGGCCTCGAAATGCTGGACGACTTGTACCACCACAAGCTGCGCTCGTTGCAGCAGAACTGGGCCCAGGACCCGTTCTCACCCCTGCCCGCGTTCGTAGATACCGGCGCTACCCTGATTGATAAGAGCAACGTGGACGCGTTCATCAGCGCTCAAAAGTCCGCGACGGCAAAGTGAAGGTGGCGGAAGAACCAGCTGCCATGTGAGATGTTGCAAGCAACATCTCTACCGATCGTAGCCGTTAAGTATCGGTAGAGATGTACTTGTTACTATCCAATCAGGCGGCAATCTCGCCCGTCATCATTTCGTCCACATAGCACCACATCCACTTCTCGCCCGGCTCGATGGAACGCATCAGAGGATGGCGCGTAGCGTGAAAGTGTTTCGTGGCGTGCTTGTTCTTGGAGGAGTCGCAGCAGCCGATATGGCCGCACTCCAGGCACATGCGGAGGTGGACCCAGCTATCGCCGGTCTTAACGCAGTCCTCGCAAACATGTTTGTTGGTGGTGGTGACGCGGATCTGGTTGAGGTGAGTGCATTCTGAGGCCATTTCATTATCTCCTCGCCGACTAGGCTGCGGCAGGCATTTCCAGGGCGTTACGGTCCCAGCGGGCGAGATCAGCGCCCGCTTCATAGGTGCTTTGCAGAAAATCCAGCAGCGCGCGCCGGGGCGACTCGGCCGCGCGCACTTCATCGTACATCAGGAGAAACTCCCGCAATTGTGGATCATAAAAAGCGGCGGAGGGCTGCACCTTGGCCGCCGAATACC
The DNA here is from genome assembly GCA_035252015.1 of Terriglobales bacterium. Lineage (GTDB taxonomy): Bacteria > Acidobacteriota > Terriglobia > Terriglobales > Acidobacteriaceae > JAICWP01. The sequence goes on along the minus strand of DATFDP010000212.1, from coordinate 17,151 downwards.
CTTCGGGCTCGGGGACGGTATAGGAATAGAACGCGGGACCATTCACGCTGCCGCCGCCGGGCCAAAAGCCGACACTAATCACCTCATGCGAGTACGCTTCGCGAGTGATGGCGTCGGCGCCCGGGCGCTCCGGCGCGCGACGCCCGTTAAAGCGACTCACCGCCAGGTCGAAGCTGCCCCAGAAGAAATGCACTGGGCTGCATTTGCCCAGAAAGTGAGAGCGGAATTCCACAAAGATGCTCTCTATTGTCACCAGAATGCGCCAGAAGCGGTTGGCGTACTCGGGATCGTAGGCGGCGTGCACAGTGTCGCGCTCAAAAGGAATGGGGTCGAGAATCTCACAGGGTTTGGTGTTAATCCTCACCTGCAAACCAAGCGAGCCGAGATGCGCCATGAGTTCGCGATAGAAGTCGGCCACCGCCACCGGCCTGAGTTGCAGGTGGTCCACCTTTCCGTCACTGGTCGTAATCACAAGGCTGTGGTCAATGAAGTCAAACTGAATTTCGAAGGTCCGCTGCCCGTAGGGAATGGGCGAAGTGGTGAGGCCGCGCGAGCTCACGTAAAGCGGAACATTCCACCAGTGATTCAGCTTGGGCGTCAACTGCAGGCGGATCTTACCCACCATCTGTGACCACATGTGCAGGGTGGCTAAAGTATCTTTCCAGGCGGCCAGCCGAAGCGCTGGCCATGTTTTCTCCCGTTCACGCTCGTCCAGCTGATCTGACATAAGAACCTCTATCCTCTCCATAATTTGTGGCAGGCATCATGATGCACATCTTCTTCGTACCTGCCAACCCACGGCCACCGGAACTGACAGCCATGCTGAACGAACCAAGCCATACACTATGCCATGCCTCGATATGCGCTGGCGATGGGTATAGCTTGGTGGCAAAATACCGCCAGTTCCGCCAATTACATCGGCCCCCGATATTCTGTTGGAGGTAGTCCGGGCGCAAGCCGAGGCCCGCAGTATATGTCCTACTCGGCCTATAAGTTCGGTGGACGCCATCGCGAGTACTGCCACTGCCCAATGTGCGGGGAGGGCGGCGGGAAGCACACCCTGGGCTGCGTTTGCCCGGCATGCGGCTCCTTGGGGGGCACTCACGAGGCGGAATGCCGCTGTCCTTTCTGCAACAATACCAATGCGGAGCACCACAAAGCGTGCCGCTGCCCCAGATGTGGCGAGACCGGCTGAGCTGCCTCCAACGCTTTACAAATTTTTACAGGAGCGTCACAAACCTTTACGCCCATGCTGTGGCGGATGTGTTTACCTATCCCCAGCTTAGCGATGAACAAGGAAAGCAAAGAGCAGCTTCCTTGAGCCCAGGCGAGAGCGGATGTTGTGGAGGTCACGGCAAAGCTCTCGCCTGGCGGTTCTGGCGTTGAAATGGATTAAAATCGACCTAGGCGTCACCATCAGTGGGGCTGTTGCAACACTTGCAACATTCAGTAAAGGCGGAAAGCAGCTAACTCCGCCAGTAAAGGCGGAAAGCAGCTAACTCCGCGCCGACAGTGTACGGTCCATTCGCTTTCAGCATTTGTAATTAAATTCTGCACGGTCGCGAGGCCGCAACGTTCATGCTCGGTCACCTGCTCTTGTTGGGCTCCATTGTTGGCCTGCTCAGCTGCACCGTTTTCCTGATTTTGCTGGCCGGTGCTTGTATTCGATTCAGGAGGCGTCCGGTTCCGTCGGTTTTTGAGGGTCCCTGGCCCTCGGTGAGCCTGCTGAAGCCGCTGCATGGCCTGGAACCCGCATTAGAAGCCAATTTGGAGAGTTTTTTCAGCCAGGACTATCCCCTCTACGAAATCGTTTTTGGATGCCGGGAACAAAGCGATCCCGCCCTCGACGTGGTTCAAGCTGTTCGCCGCCGCTATCCCCACGTGCCCGTGAAGATCGTTCTTTCCGGCGAGCCCGATCGCCCCAACGCCAAGGTATGTTCTCTGGGAAAGATGGCCGAACTCGCCGGCTCCGATTATCTGGTCATCAGCGACAGCGATGTCCGCGTCACGCCGCAGTACCTGCGCGAAGTGACCCGGCCGCTTTTCCATGCCGAAATCGGCATGGTTAGTTGCCTCTACCGTGGTGTGCCTAGCGGCGGCCTGTGGTCGCGTCTGGAAGCCCTGGGCATGTCGGTGGAGATGACCGCCGGAGTAGTCGTGGCCGACATGCTGGAAGGCTTAAAGTTTGCCCTGGGCCCCACCATGGCCATCCGCCGTGACGTGCTCGACGAAATCGGCGGCTTTCACGTGCTGGCAGATTATTGCGCCGACGATTTCGTCCTCGGACAGCGGGTGTTCGAATCGGGCAAACAGGTCGTCCTTTCCCGCTACATAGTGGACCATATGGCTGTCCATCGGCACTGTGTCGCCTCGCTGCAGCACCAGGTACGGTGGATGAAGAGCACGCGTTTTTCCCGTCCCAAAGGGCACATCGGCACCGGCTTGACCTTTGCCATGCCCTTCGGCCTGCTTGGATTGCTGGCCGGCGCTGTCATGGGAGACCCCCTGCTCGGCCTGGCTCTTGTTCTTTATGCCGCACTGAACCGCACGATGGAAGCGATGTTGGCCGGCTGGGGCGTGGTGCGCGATCCGCTGGCCCGGCGCTATTGCTGGTTGTATCCCGTTCGTGACCTGCTAGGGTTCTTCCTCTGGTCCGCCAGCTTTCTCAACACCAGCATTGTGTGGCGCGGGGAACGTTACCAGCTGCAGCTGGGCGGCAAAATGGTTCGCCAGGCTAGAGCAGAGGAAGTGGCCGCGGCTTCAGAAACGGTTGCTGTAGACGAACTTGCCTGAAACTTCCGCCACTACGTACTTTTGTGGCAGTAAGCTGTCCACTTTCTTTTTCTCATAAGGGGGCACAAAGAGGAACACCCGCCCGCTGGCATTCCACTTCTGCAACAAGTCGCTGTCTTTCAGGAATATTCTTGGTGCGTCCGGAAACCTGGAACCGAACCACATGGAGGTAGTGCGCCCGTTAACCAGCTCAATGGGCTGGCGCAGATAGAAGAGCAGGGAGGAACCGAATGCCTGGTCGCCATAAATCATCACCTCGTCGCCCGGCTTCTCTTGCGCAGCGATCTTCTGTGCCAGCGCCTTGGAAGAAAGATACGGCCCGAAGCGAGCGAGGGCGATGTGCGCGGCAAACAAGAGCAGCGCCATGCCGGCGGCCAGCGCCCAGGTGGCGTGCCAGGGGCGGCGGCGTAGGCGCAGCCACAGCGAAAGCAGCGGCGCGACTATAAGCGCCACCACGGCCAATATCGCGGGCAGCCGCAGGGCGGCAAACGATTCCGCGCTCAGGTCCAGAGCGTGCGACATAGAAAGCGTGTCTTCCGCCATGTTGTGCTTGGCCAGCACTGTGCCGATATCGGGCGTGAAGGGAAGATGGCGCGAATACCACAGTCCCGCCAGCAGCGCGCTACCCGCCAGCAGCCCGACTATCGCAATAGCGCCCGACGAACTGAGGAGCAGCGGGCGTCCGGCAACTTGCTCCTCATCCCGCGACAGGCCATCCGCCAGCAGCAGCAGCAGCGCCAGGTATGCAGGAAACGTGTAGTACTCCTGGTTGGTAGAAATGGCAAAAAACACTAGCACCAGCCCCGCCCAGATCCAGCAGAGCAAGCGGGTGCGTACCGCAAAACGCCGCTGAGCGCCCTCCACTCGCGCACGCCGCTGCTTCACATCCTGAGTGGCATTGCGTACCAGCGAGGGCAGATAAAAGCTCCAGGGAAACAGCCACACCAAGTGCAGGCTCCAGTAAAGCGCTGCAGGAAGCTTGTTGTAGTCCTTGGGATAGCGCTCGCCCAAAAACCGCAGGAAATGCTCGTTGACGAAATAAAACCAGAAGAAGCCGCGGTTGCGCAGCCCAGCCAGAATGTGCCAGGGCGCGGCAATGGCCAAAAACAGTGCCAGGCCGGAAAAAAGGCGAAATTCCCGCCAGCGCCTCCACTCCCCGGTAATGACCAGATAAATAACGGCCGGCACGCCGACAAAAACCAGCGCCACGAGTCCCTTGGTCAGCACCGCCAGCGCCAGGCAGGCGTAGCCGGCATACCAGCGCCACGCTGCCGCGGGAAACTCCAATGCGGTGAGCAGAAAGTAAAGCGATGCTGCAATCAGCAGGCTCAGCAGAACGTCAGGGATAAAAATGCGGGTGAACAGGTACACGCCCGCGCAGGTCAGCACAAACAGTCCCGCGTATGTTCCCGTGCGTTCGCCAAAGGCACGCCGGCCCCAGATAAATCCCAGCCATGCCAGCAGCAGCACCGATAATGCCGTGGGCAGGCGGGCGGCAAACTCGTTCACTCCAAACAGGCGGTAGCTTCCGGCCACCAGCCAGTAGGGAAGCGGTGCCTTCTCCAGGTAGCGAACGCCATTCACATGCAGAGTGACGTAGTCGCTGCGCGCCAGCATCTCCCTGGCCGCTTCCGCATGAGTGGAATCGGCATCATCCAGCAGCGGCGGCGAAAACACCGACCCCAGGTAAACCACTCCAAAAATGATCGCCAGCAGGATCAGGGCGCGGCTGAAAGAACTGGTACTGACCGGCTGTTCGGTGTGGAGCGCCGGGACGGCGGGCGAGCTCAAGATGGAATAGTCCTCAACGATTCGCGCTGGATTTCCTACAGGATATTACAGTTGCGCCACCCAGCCAAACGCACTCTCATTTACGCTTTGAGGTGGTGCCTTGCTTCGGCACGCCGGGTACTCACCTCTGGAGCTCTCCTGAGCTGCTGGTGTGATTTTCCCGGCTGTCACCAGCTCTCTCCAGCGCATCTGTAAGGAGGATGTTGAATGTAAACGCATCGAGGTAGGCAGGCGATGGCTAATCACGGACGGACGTTGCGGATCCTGGAATCACTTCTCCTGGTTGCGGTGCTGATCGGCGCGGCGGGATGCAACAAGCTCAAAGCCCGCTCCGACCTCAACAAAGGAGTGCAAGCTTATAAGAACGCCAAATACGACCAGGCCATCAGTTTCTTTAAAGATGCGGTCGCGCTCGACCCCAGTCTGGTGAACGCCCGCCTTTACCTGGCCACCGCCTATGCCCAGCAGTTTGTACCGGGAGTGGACAGCCCGGACAACAACAAGAACGCGGAAGCGGCTATTGATCAGTATCAGCAGGTGCTCAAGTTGCAACCGGCCCGCGAGCAGCAAATCAACAGCCTGAAGGGCATAGCCTACCTCTACCTGCAGATGAAGAAATTTGACCAGGCTAAGCAGTACTACCGCAAAGCCATTGACCTCGATCCCAACGACCCGGAACTCGACTACTCCATCGCCGTCATAGACTGGACGCAGGTTTACCAGCCCCGCATGCAGCTCTGGGCCGAGCAGGGATTGAAGCCCACCGACGAACTGAAATCGGAAAAAGCCTGCCAGCAGCTGAAGCAGGCCAACGAAGACAAGATCAACGAGGGACTGCAGTTGCTGGAGAAGGCGGTCAAGATGCGGCCCGAATATCCCGACGCCATGGCCTATCTGAACCTGCTCTATCGCGAAAAGGCTCACATAGACTGCGGCGACCCGGAAGCCCGCCAGGCCGACTTGAAGACGGCCGATAGCTGGGTGGATAAATCTATTTCCACCCGCAAAGAACTCGAGGCCAAGCAGCGCGGGCCCAACGGTATCACTGTGCCTTCGCATCAGTGAGAAAACCAAAATCCACCACAGAGACGCAGAGGCACAGAGGAAATCCATTCTTTCGAAGATGCCCCTGCCGCAAGAATGAGTTTTGCTCAGGACTCTTCAGGGCCGAAAGCCTGCTCTGAGCGAAGTTCAAAGGCATCTCGCGTGCAGCATTGCCGAACTCCTGTCGCGCATTAACCTGACAGATTGTGCTCCTTCCCAGGCTTCGCAGTACAATCGCCAGTTTCCCAGGAGATTCCCATGGCGTGGATACTGATAGTGCTGCTGTTCGCCTCCGCACCTGTTTTCGGGCAGACCCCGGTGCGGGTGATCGCTTTTGGCGCGCACCCCGACGATTGCGACCTGCGCGCCGGAGGTCTGGCGGCGAAATATGCTGCGATGGGTTTTAAGGTGAAGTTTGTCTCGGTGACTAACGGCGATGCCGGCCACCAGTCCATGGGTGGCGGTCCGCTCGCAAAACGCCGCCGCGCCGAAGCGCAGGAGGCGGCGCGCCGTATCGGCATCGAATACGATGTCCTCGACAACCACGATGGCGAACTTCTGCCCACGCTGCCAGTGCGCAACCAGATCATTCGGGAGATTCGAGAATGGAAAGCTGATGTCGTGCTGTCGCCTCGGCCCAATGACTACCACCCCGACCACCGCTACACCGGCGTCCTGGTTCAGGACGCCGCATACATGGTCACCGTACCCGACCTGGTGACCAGTGTTTCGGCGCTACGTAAAAATCCCGTGTTTCTGTATTTCTGGGACCAGTTCACCCAACCCCAGCCCTTCCGCCCCGACATTGTGGTTTCCATTGATGATGTTTACCAGAAAAAGCTCGACATGCTGGACGCGCACGTTTCCCAGTTCTACGAATGGCTGCCCTGGCATGACGGCCTGCTCGACCAGGTTCCTAAGGATCCCGCCGCTCGCAAACAATGGCTGGCAACGCAGCAGCCCGATAAGGTTTTGCCCGAGTGGCGTCCGGCGCTGGAGAAGCGCTATGGCGCAGCTGCCGCCAGCATCAAGCATGCCGAAGCATTCGAAATCACGGAATACGGTCGGCAGCCAGGTGAAGAGGAAATCCGCAAGCTGTTTCCTTTTTTTCCGGCAAAATAGCGTGAACTTAGCCGCCAGGACGGCTAACCACGAGGGACGGCTACAATCTTTTGTATGACTCAGGAGCTGCCAGCCTTTCGCCAGCCAAGCCTCGGAGAGCGATTCTTTAATCGCGCCTTCGGCCTGCTCGTGGGCCTTGGCTTGGGACTGCCGCACAATTACCTGGTGCAAGTGCGGGGGCGAAAAAGCGGCAAGGTCTATTCCACACCCATTGACCTGCTGGAACTCGATGGCAAGCGCTTCCTGGTGGCGCCACGCGGGCGCACGCAGTGGGTGCGCAATGCCGAGGCGGCGGGCGACGTGACGCTGAAGAAGGGAAGGACCCGGCTGCGATACCGCATTCGCTCCATTCCAGATGCGGGCAAGCCCGAACTGCTCAAGGCCTACCTGGACCGCTTCCAAACTACGGTGCAGCGCTATTTTCCCGTGCCTGCAGGCTCGCCGCCGCAGGCGTTCACCGCAGTGGCGAGCAACTACCCGGTTTTTGAATTGCTGCCAGAGTAGTTGCTATCTCATTGTGAAGAGCGCGTTCACATGTGCTGTAACTGTGATCTTCTGCGGCGTGAATTGTTCCGTCGGCGCCGGGGCGGCAGCCATGGCCGCGCCCATTGCCTGGCGCATCATGGGAGCCGCCACCACGCGCACCTGCTCGAAAGTGTCCACTGACGCGTAGGAAAGTTCGCCCAGCGTTCTCTGCGCTGCGCGGGCAACCGTCGCGGCTTCTTCGCGGGCGCGCTGGTAGGCGTCTTCCGTAGCTCTTAATTTCGCGGCATCCATGTTTTCTAGGGTGTAGCTGACGTTCTGGTTGGCCGTCACATCCAGATCGGAAATTTGCGAGACAATCGGCGCGACCTTCGAGAAGTTCTTAAGTTTGAGGGAAACGCTGCTGTTTACGCGGTAGGCAATGAGCTTGCGCTTGGGACTGCGGTAGTCATAAACCGGATCCAGGGAGAAAAAGCCAATCTCCGCCGTTTTGGGCTCAATGCCGTTAGAGCGCAGGATCTGCCGAATCTGCTCGGCAGCGCGGCTGGCCCGGTCATAAGCTGCCTTCGCCGTCTCCTCCTGGGCAGAAATGTTAAATTGCACCAGCGCTGTGTCAGGCGCGGTTTCGTACTTGCCATCCGCGCCTACGTAGATAGTATTGGGCTGCGCAGTTACCGCTGGGTGCTCCTGCGCGACGGCAATCCCAGCCAGCACAAGCATAACCGCGAATAGGACCGCGAGCTTGCTGGTCATCCCGGCCTCGTTTCTTTCCAGCCGGATTGCATGCGCAGCACCATTGCGCCTCACGCTGGAAGGGCCATTCTAGTGCACGGGCACCTGCAGCGGACGATCCAGCCTCATCTCAAGCATTTGGCCCTTGTCGAGTTTCAGATTACGGTCCGTCAATAAACCCGCCCCCAGGCCCGCGCCGCCGCCCACGCCTGCGCCAATAGCCGCTCCGTGGCTTCCTCCGGCTACCACGCCGCCCAATGCGCCTACGCCAGCCCCGATGGCGGCACTCTCGATCATCCGCCCCTTACTTGCCCCCTTCCGCTCGATCTCGCCCTCGGAACCGGGCTGTTTGACCCCGTGTTCGCCCGGCACCCCCGTCACCGTGGCTACTAGCGGCATCCAGCCATGCTGGGTCTCAATTTCATCGAAGCTTAGCAGCAGGCGCGCGTGGAAGCCCTTTTCCACCGAGCTCACATGCCCTTTTATCTTCTTGCCCCGGGGAATTGCCATCCCATACGGGGCAGCCAGGTCCTCCGCTAGCTTGGCCTGGAAGTGCTTGCCTGCCCTAATCTTACCCGTATCCAGCTTATCGTTAAGGCGAACAATGAACTTGGTTCCCGCGGGAATCGAGTTGTCCGGGGCGGTTGTCGTTGCCGGCAAACGCCGGCTGACGGTTTGAGCAGCCATCAGGCCGCAAAAGAGCAGGGAACAGCATCCCACGCGCGCAGCGAGTATCCCCATGTACAGACCTCAAAATTGTGTGAGTTGCTGTCAACGTTGGATGAGGTCTGCCACCATTCGGCTGCTTGTGGCTGCCGTTGCAGACGTTTTTCTCGGCTTTTTGAGGATTTCCCCCTATCCTTTAACCATTGCGACCAGTGCCATACTTGTGTAAGGCTTTAAGTAGCAGGCGAGGAGGCTGGATGCGAAAGTGGTACGTGCCATTGGCGGTCCTGGGTATTGCCGGGCTGGGAGCGCTGTTGCTCACCGACCGTGGCCGGCAGACTTTGCGCTGGCTGAGCGAAAATCTCCAACGCGCGGTGGAATGGAACGAAGCCGCGCAACGCGAGCTGGATCGCATTCAAATCGCGCTGAACCGCGTCGCCGAGTCCCTGGAAGCGGTGCAGTAAGCCCCCACTGGTCAGTGCTCTGCTTATTCGTAAGTGCATTTCCTACAGACGTTGCTGACTCCTGATTGCCGATCCCTGACTCCTGTTCAGTCTGTATCGAACCGCTGTTCTTTCCAGGGGTCGCCGTACATGTGATAGCCATTTTGCTCCCAGAAGCCGGCGGCATCGCGGTCGAGAAATTCGATTCCACGCACCCACTTAACGGACTTCCAGGCATAGAGGTGAGGGACGATCAGCCGCAACGGGTAGCCGTGTTCGGGGGCCAGCGGCTGGCCATCGTGGTGGGTCGCAAAGAGTACATCGTCCCGGTCGAGATCCGGCAGGGGCACATTCGCGGTGTACCCTTGCTCAGCGTGCACCAGCACAAAACCGGCGCCTGGCCGTAATTTAACCAGGCTCAGGACTTCGCGAAATGACACACCTTCCCAGCGGTTGTCGAAGCGGCTCCAGCGGGTGACGCAGTGAAAGTCGCTGGTAATTTGAGCCCTCGGCAGGTGGTTGAACTCATCCCAGCTGAGCCGGACGGGCTTCTCTACCAACCCAGAAACACGAAAATCCCATGTAGCAGGATCGAACTTAGGAACAGATCCGTAGTGCAGGACCGGCCACTTGAGCGTGAGGGCCTGGCCCGGAGGCAAGCGACCCGCCTTCTGCATTTCCTGCTCTCGCTGCTTTCGCTCCTTGCCTTCGAAGAGCATAGGATTTAGACGCGGTCAGCGGCGCAGAGATGCAAAGGGTAGAAACCGTCCGCTCTCGGTAGGTAAAGCGATAGCCGACGATCAATAATCCTACCCGTAAAACACGAAGGGCGCCTTGCTGAAGGCGCCCTCGGTGAACACTACAGGTTAAAACTATGACTTGGAGGCCAGCAACTGGCGCAAGCGCAACCGCGCCTGATGCAATCCAAGCTGTGATTCCTGCTCGCTCACTCCCAGCGTGCGGGAGATGCGGGTATGGTCGTAAGCCTCCACGTCGTGCAGCAGGAAAATCATGCGCTCCGTCGGTGGCAATTGCACCACGGCGCGTTCCAGATCCACCCGCTTTACATTCCCGCGTACCGAGGCCACTTCCGTCGTTGCGGCAATGTTCAACCGCAGAACGCCGATGGGCATCAAGTCACGAATTTCGCTGAGCAGGATGCGGTCTACCGTCTCCGCGCTGGGAATGCTGCCATTGGCGAAGGCGCGCGCAAACACGTTGGAGGAGATTTCCTCCGCCGCGATTTCGCTGTCGGTCATCCAGAAAGCCAGCGCGTACACCCGGTGACGGTGCTCTTCGAACGCTTTCTCATACTGTGCGAGGGATTGCTCGGCGGTGACGGGAAAATGTGCCGCCAACCCGGTAATCTTTGCTTGATCCAAAGCCCTTGCCATTGTTCCCCCTACCATAAAACCTATTGCGGTTGAACGTTATTCCATCTAACTCGCCTTGTACTTATGCACGTTCCCGGCCATTCGGCGCACCGGAAATATCTTTAACGGTTATTAATTCAAACCCTGCGAGTGCACAAAGTTGCCCCGGAAACTCCGTGCTACAGGGCCCTGCGCTGGTTCATGTTGCTTAAAAGGAAGAGGGGGACGCGGCCTTGTAAACAGCAGGAAACATTTAAGATCCCCAACGCAAGCCACGGGAAGGGAACATATTGGTACCACAATACCCACAGATGGAAGCTGGGTGCTGCTGGGCGGCTAGGACGATGCTGTGGCTATCGCTGCCTTCTGCAGCAGTTTGCGGCTGCCGGCAATCAAGTCGGCCACATCGAATGGCTTGACAAGGTAAGAGATGCGCTTCTGCTCCAGAAAGGTTTGTGTCTCCCCATCCAGAGTAGAAAAAACAAAAAGCAATTTGCCCACAATCCGGGGATGGTGCTGGGCAAGCCAGCCATGGATCTGCACCGCACTCCATCCGTTGGGCATGGAACCGTTGAGTATCACGGCGTCAAAGCCGCCGCTGTTCAGGAGATTGCGCGCCTTTTCCGGGTCGGAGGCGGTTACTACTTCTGCTCCCGCACCCGCCAGCACCTCGCGCTCAAACTCAAGCACCGCTTCTTCGTCGTCCACCAGCAGCAGGCGCCCGTGAAGAACGAGCTCGCGCGCCGGAGGGGGCGAGGGCTCGCGAACGGTCTGCGGCTTTCCGGCAGCCGGCAGGCGCACCAGCAGTGCCGCCCCGCCTTCGGGTACATTCCGGGCCTCGATCTCTCCTCCGTGCTCTTTCAAAATGCCGTAGCAAATGCTGAGTCCCAAACCGGTGCCCTTGCCCACCGGCTTGGTGGTGTAGAAGGGATCAAAGATACGCTTGGGATCGACGATCCCGCGGCCGGTGTCGCGAAATTCCACGCACACCGCGCCGTTCTCGGCATACACCCGCATCGAAAGCACGCCGCCCCGCTCCATTTCGAGCATGGCGTCTACCGCGTTGTTGATGATGTTCAGGAAAACCTGCTCCAGCTGGTGGGGGTCGGCGGTGACGGCGGGCAGCTCCTCGGCAACCTCACGCTGCACCACGATGTTGCCTCGCTTGAAGTCATAGTCTCGCAGGGCCAGGCTGTCTTCCACCACGCGGCGAATGTCCACCGGAATCTTCTGCGGCGTGCGCTGTCGGGCAAAGGAAAGCAGGTTCTGCACCAGGCGATGGGTGCGCTGCGCCTGCTTCAGCAGCTTACGCACAAAATCCAGGCAGCGCTCGTCCATCGGTTCGCTCTCCAGCAGCTGCGCATATCCCAGGATGGCGGTCAGCGGGTTGTTGAGTTCGTGGGCCACGCCGGCAATCAATTGTCCAATGGCCGACATCTTTTCGCTTTGCAGCAGTTGCTCCTGAGTACGCCGCAGATCGTCGTAAGCGCGCGTGGTTTCTTCGTACAAGCGAATCTTGTCAATCGTGGTGGCCAATTGCCGCCCAATGGCGACCATCAGTTTTTCATCGGTCGCGGTAAACTCGCGCTCTTTCCGGCTGCTGACTCCCAGCACTCCGATGGGCTGTTCCTGGCTCCACAGGATCACCCACATCCAGGAACGTAGCCCCTCAGCCCTGACGAAATCGGAGGCGACCGCCGGCAAATCGGGAAGATCGTTCTGCGTGATCATCTCTCGTCGCGAACTGATCAGCCCCTGCCAGAACTCGGCCGGCATGGTGGCCGTGCTGGCGGAGCGGATCGCGGTGCTGCTGCGGTGGCCCCAGGCCGCTCGCCGCCGCAGTGTGCAGGAGCCGTTGTCACTCAAGTAGATGGAGCCAGTCTCCGCCCCAAATAAATTCACCAGCTGGCGCAGCGTCAGGTTAAGTATCTCGTCCAGGTCGAAGGACTGAGTGGCGACTACCGCGATGGCGTTGAGCGCGTGCAATTCCAGGTTGCGCCGGCGAATCTCATCCTCCGCGCGCTTCTTCTCGGTCATGTCGAGCAGGAACCCTTGGTAACGCGTAATCTCGCCCGCCTCGTTGCGCGTGGCAAAGCTGGTTTCCGAGGCGGAGAGCGTGCTCCCATCCTTCTTTTTCAGTTGGACTTCGAAGCTGCGCACGTAACTGCGGGTCTGAATAGCTTTTAGCAGGGTGCTTCGCTGTTCCGGAGAGGCGTAGAGGGCATCGGCGCTGAGCGCCAGCAACTCCTGCCGGTTTTCGTACCCCAGCATGACTACCAGGGCATTGTTGCAGTCCAGCAGTTTGCCCTCGGCGTCGGCTACGAACACCCCTTCCTGCACTTGCTCGAAAAGCTGGCGGTAGTTTTCCTCCGCTGTGCGCCGATCGGTGGTGTCGCGGATGATGTGAACGGTGCCCAGTTGCCGGCGGGCTTCTTCGCGGTAGGACGACGTCCATACATAGGAAGAAGTGGACACCAGCGAAAAGCCGCCAAAACAGGGGTCCGCCTCCTCCGCCAGATCGTCTCTTCCACGGCCGCAGTAGGGACACCCCTGCCAGCCTGACGATCCACCGGGCAGCACCTCTTCACAGCTGCGGCTGATAACCTCCGCCGGGGAGCGTTCGAGGCGGCGCAGCAGCGCACGGTTCGCCTTCATGATGCGGTTCTGCGAATCATGCACCAGGATGAAATCTTCCATGGAATCGAAGGTGCTGATCCACTCCCGCTGCGAGCGCCGGATTTGGCCGAACAGCCGCAGATTTTCCGCTGCAATGCCCAGCTGATTGGCGGTGGACTTCAGGAACGCAAGATCATCGGCGCTGTAGGAGCGATGCTTGGCCCCAGCCAGTACCAGCACGCCGATCACGGACTTCTTGCCCCGCACCGGAACCAGCAGCAGATGTTCGAAGCCTTGTTGCCGCAGCGTTTCGCGGGTGGGCGCGTCCGTGTCGCGCACGCGTTGCACCGAAGGTTCTCCGGTATGCAGGAGGCGGGTGAAAATTTCATTCATCTGGCGCGAGCGATGGGCCTTCAGAAAATCCAACGACAGCCCGACGTGCTGGGTGAGGACCATCTGCTCGCCCTCGAGCACCCGGAACCATGCCGCCCGTACCCGCATTAAATGCTTCAGCTCCTGCAAGGCCACCAGAAGCATGGAGTTGGCGTCCTGCGCCTGGGCAATCGCGCTGGCCAGATTGTTGACCACGCCCAGGCGAAGCGTGCGCAGCCGCGACTCGTCGAAGACGATCATCAGCATGCTAACCCCCAGCCACAGATCAATGGGCAAGCCGGCCGCCGAAAGAAAGCGACTGCCCACTCCATTGCCTTTCGGCTGAAGCAGTACCAGAGTCAGCGCCAGGATCCAGGGTCCAGCCGCCCACCGGGCCCATGTGTAGCGCAGTAACTGCAGGGCAGCGACCGCCGTAATCAGATGAATAAGAACGATAACGGTCCACGAGAGCAGGCTGGAGTGCGGCCACCACAGGTTCTTCATTACCACCGTAACGGCGGTGAGCGCCGCTGCGGTGGCGCTGGGAAGCACCAGGCGGGGCGCCTCGGAGTAGAGCAGCACGGCACTGGAGAGGAGAAAGATAGCGAGGATAAACGAGGCGTCGGCAAGCGCCCGGGGCGGGGAAACTCCCCCCAGGCTGAGGATAACTGGCACGCGGTAAGTAACATACGCGAGCCAGCCTACGATCCATGTAAGGAAATACCCCTCCCGGAAGGTGCGGAACACAAGTAGGCTGGCAGCCAGCAAAGCCAGGACAGCAAAAGCCTCGGCTGGCAGAGTCGTAGCCACGAGCTGAGCGCCCTGCGGCAGGCGCACCTCCCTGTACTCGCTTCCGAATTCGGGAACAGTACCGCACATATAGCATGGAATACTTAAGGAATCATGGTTACTACCGGTTATTTCTGGTCCTGCATAAGAACTGCGCTACAATGACGTTTCCCCTAACCTTGGGCATATGCCAACCGAGCGCATTCTTGTGGTTGATGACGAAGAGGCCATCCGTGAGGTGGTGACCTCAATGCTGGGTTCAGCGGGTTACAAGTGCCAGCAGGCCAGCTCGGGCAAGGAGGCGCTGGCCATTCTCGATTCCGGCGGCCAATTCGAACTCATTCTGTCTGACCTGATGATGGCAGAGCTGGACGGTATTGGCCTGCTGGAGCGCACCAAGGAAAAATATCCCGACATGCCGGTGGTGATGGTCACGGCAGTGCACGACATATCCGTGGCTCTAAAAGCCATTCGCGACGGCGCCTACGATTACCTGCTGAAGCCTTTCGAGCGCGAGCAACTGCTGGCGGCAGCGCGCCGTGCGCTGGAGAACCGCCGCCTCAAGCTGGAGAACCGCGCCTATCAGACCAGGCTGGAAGGCCTGGTCGAGGAACGTACCCGAGAGCTAAACCTGGCGAATCGACACTTGGAGCAGGCAAACCAAAACCTGGAACGAACCAATCAGGACCTGAAACGACTCAACCTGGACCTGGAGAAGTCGTACGACATCACGCTGGAGGCGCTGGGAGATGCACTTGACCTGAAAGATGCCGAGACGGAGGGCCACTCCCGCCGGGTCACCGCCTTTACCATTGCGATTGCGCGGCAGATGGGCATTGCTTCCGAGAGCCACGAGATGCGCACTATTGCGCGCGGAGCGTTCCTGCACGACATCGGCAAGATGGCCATTCCCGACAAGATTCTGCGCAAACCGGCAAAGCTGGAAGCTCAGGAAATTCAGACGATGCAGGAGCACTGTTTCCACGGCTACCAGATTTTAAAAAAAATCCCTTTCCTTCAGGAACCGGCGGAGATTGTTTATGCCCACCAGGAGAAATACGACGGCACCGGTTATCCGCGGGGCTTAAAGGGAAAAGAGATACCGCTGGGGGCCCGTATCTTTGCCGTCGCCGACACGCTGGATGCCATCACCTCCGACCGGCCTTATCGTCCGGCGCAAAGCATTGAGGCTGCACGAAAGGAAATCGAGGCGTGGTCGGGGCGGCAATTTGACCCGGAAGTCGTCAAGGTCTTTCTGACCATGTCAAGCACCATTTGGGAGGAACTGCGCAAGCAAATCAATTCCCGCGCGCGCCTCTCTTACGGTGCCATAGCGAGATAAGGTCTTCTGGGGCCAGCGCCTGACGGTTGGCTACTTCTTCAGAATCGGATTATAGCCATCAGCCACCAGCTTGGCGCGCGCCGCTTCAGCATCCTTCACGTTGCCAAACGGACCCACCTGTACGTGATAGAGCCGGTCATGCGGCTCGTTGCTGGCTATAAACACTGCATAGGATTTTCTCTTCAGTGCTGAAAGCAGAGCCTCGGCGTCGTCCTTCTTGCTGACAGCGGCTACCTGTACCAGGTAGGAGCCGTTATTAATAGTGCCGACCAGCGGCTGTGACGCCACTCCCGCGGCGGTGGCGGCCGCAACAGGAGAATCGGAATTATCGGCAGCAGACGAAGCACGTGCGGGCTGCGCGTCGGTATCGCTCTGTTTCACCGCCTGATAGAAAGTCAGGTCGCCGGCGTTGGGTTTAGCCGGGGCATTAGTCTTGGCGGCTGGCTTGGTTTCTGCTTTGGCTGGCTGCTGCTCTACGGCGGCAGCAACGGGCTTGCTGCTGGAGCTCTTTCCCAACGAGAAACCCAAACCAAAAAATAATGCGCAGATCCCCACCAGGCCAAAAAATAAAACCAGCATGCGCCCGGTGCCGAGGGTAATTTCCGTGTCTTGCGAAGCCGCCATACGACGTGGTTCTCCTGTCTCGCTCGCTCGCTTCTTGTCCAGCCAGTAAGTCGTCACGGTGTGCCGGTGGCAGCCGCCTTGGCCGGCTCGCCGCCTCCGCCTCCTGCTACTTTCGAAATAACTTTGTGTATGCCGCTGAACACATCCACGGGAACCGGGAAGA
This sequence comes from Terriglobales bacterium, assembly GCA_035252015.1. Taxonomy (GTDB): domain Bacteria; phylum Acidobacteriota; class Terriglobia; order Terriglobales; family Acidobacteriaceae; genus JAICWP01. The sequence goes on along the minus strand of DATFDP010000212.1, from coordinate 798 downwards.
CTACAGTCGTGTTCTTTTCCACACCGATTTCAGTCAGGGTTTGCAGGTAACGCAGCTGCACGCTGACCGGCTCTTCGGCCAGCAGCCTTGAGGCATCCACCAGGCGCTGTGCCGCGGAAAATTCGCCCTCGGCATGGATGATCTTGGAGCGCTTCTCGCGTTCGGCTTCGGCCTGCTTGGCCATGGCCCGCAGCATCGTCTCCGGCAGATCCACCTGCTTGACCTCCACGTTGGCCACCTTTACGCCCCAGGGATCAGTGTGCTGGTCCAGGATGGTCTGCAATCGCAGGTTAATCTTCTCCCGGTGCGCCAGTAGTTCGTCGAGCTCCACCTCGCCCAGCACCGAGCGCAACGTAGTCTGGGCAAACTGCGAAGTCTGGTAGACGTAATTAGAAACTTCCACCACCGCGCGGCGGGGATCAATCACGCGCAGGAAGATGACAGCGTTCACTTTCAGGGTGACGTTGTCGCGGGTGATGATGTCCTGCGGCGGAACTTCCAGCGCTTCCTGGCGCAGCGAGATGCGCACCATACGGTCAATAGGAGCGAAGACCAGGATCACGCCCGGACCCTTGGCTCGTTCCAGCAGGCGCCCCAGGCGGAAGATTACGCCGCGCTCATATTCGGTGAGGATTTTGATGGAACTGAGAACGTATAGGGCCACGATGATAATGGCGATCACCGGGAAAGAAATCATATTCCGGCCTCCATTCGGCCACGCCCGAGCTCTGTTGGTGGGCAGCTTCTAGGCGGATTCTACAGCAATCAGAACGGCTTTCGCCGTGCTCGAAGGACTCA
>DATFDP010000211.1:0-13142 GCA_035252015.1 Terriglobales bacterium | reverse complement strand
ACGGAACGGCGATTGCTTTGTGACCGACAGTGACCAGCTTTTGCGCGGCCGACTTCACCGCTTCCTCTTTGTAGTCTGCTAACACAACCGCCGCGCCCGCCTCCGCGAAGGCCTTTGCAGTAGCCACTCCCATGCCGGCCGCCGCACCGGTGACGAGTGCCACCTTGCCGCTAAAGTCCAATGAGCTGCTCATGTGTAATTTCTCTTTCCGTTCCTCACGTAATTTCATCTGCGCTTCGTGCTCCAATACTAAGGACGTAACAGCGTTTTGATCGCGCGGCTCTCGTCCATGGCCCGGTAGCCTTCCGCAACCCGATCCAATGGCAGCACCAGGTCAAAGACATTTCCAGGGTTGATTTTGCCGTTGAGCACCAAATTGATTAGCTCAGGCAGGTAGCGGCGCACCGGAGCCGGTCCGCCGTGCAGATGGACATGCGAGAAGAACAATGGCTCTCCGTCGAGGGAGACCCCGTGCGGCACGCCGACGTAACCGATGTAGCCGCCGGGGCGCGTGGAATTGATCGCTTGCATCATCGATTCCTGGGTTCCGACACACTCCAGTACCGAATCGGCGCCAATTCCGTTGGTCAGTTCCTTGATGCGCGCAACACCTTCATCCCCTCGCTCCGTCACAATGTCGGTTGCGCCGAATTCGCGTGCTAGCTTCTGGCGAGACGCGTGGCGGCTCATGGCGATGATCCGCTCCGCGCCCATTTGTTTTGCGGAAAGGACGCTCAGCAATCCGACCGCGCCGTCGCCGACTACGGCAACGGTCGAACCTGGTTTCACGTTTGCCGCATCGGCGGCGAACCACCCCGTCCCCATCACGTCCGACAGCGCTAGCAGGCTGGGGATGAAGTCTTTTGAAGGAACGTCGGACGTAGCGACCAGTGTGCCGTCCGCCAGTGGCACGCGCAAGAACGGCGCCTGAGCTCCGCCGACGAGTTCCCGGTGCTGACAGGAGGACTGGTAACCAATCTGGCAAGTTGGACAGGTATTGTCGGATGCGAAGAATGAGCCGATGACGAACTGCCCCGGCCTAACGCCTCTCACCGCCTTGCCGACCTCCTCGATAATCCCGCAATACTCGTGCCCCATTGGTGTTGGCTGTTCGACGGGCTGGATGCCGCGATACGGCCACAAATCAGATCCGCACACACAGGCCGATGAGATCCTGATGACGGCGTCCGTCGGCTTGGCAATTTTGGGCTCCGGCCGATCCTCGAAACGAATATCGCGCGGGCTGTAGAGCACAGTTCCTTGCATGATCCATCTCCTTACCACATTCGCTGGTTCACAACTTTAGATGTCAGCGCCCGCAGAGTGCACTAGCGCAATGCGCCAATATGCTTGCAAAGCGCGCCACTGCTCAGAGGCAAAGAACGGACCCAGGACAGGTTTTGTCTAGATACTGGGTACTAGGTACTGGCACCGACCAGCTGGCAGGAATGCGTCTTCAACACCAGCCACACCTCGCGTCCGGCATGGAGCTGCAGAGAGTCACGGGCGCCGGGCGTGAGGTGGACCTCGAAGCGGATGCCGCAATCCACCTGCGCCGTGATCATGAAATCTCGCTGCTCCAGGGAGAGCAGAACGCCGGGAATGATGTTGCGGGCACTGATGTCGTGGGGACGGCTGGTGGCCAATAGAATATCGCCCGCGCGCACCGCTACCCGCACGCCGCCGCCCGGAGTCACGCGGCTGAGCGGCACCTCAAGCATTACGGCGCTGCCCGCCAGGCGGCAGGTCATGGTGCCCTGGGCTTCGTGGGCGGACTCCACATTGGCCTCGAAAATGTTTTCAAAGCCGGCGAGCTGGGCGACCGCTTCCTGCCGCGGCGCGTTCAGCACTTCATGCGGCGTGCCCTGGGCAATGAGCCTGCCGGCCTCGAGCACAACCGCGCGCTCGCCCAGGGCAAAAACTTCGCCGCGATCGTGGGTCACGTAAAGAATCGGAATCTGGTGAGCGCGGTTCCAGGCGCGCAAATCGTCCACAATGGCGGACTTGGTGGGCGCGTCCAGGCCGGCAAGCGGCTCGTCCAGGAGGAGCAATTCGGGGTCGGTGACCAAAGCACGAGCCAGAGCCACGCGCTGGCGCTCGCCACCGGAAATCTCGCCGGGATACCGAGCGCTCAGGTGCGAGGCGCGCAGTGATTCGAGAATGGCGGCTGTTCTTCGTGATTGCTCGTCGCGCGGAATCCTGGCCAGGCCGTAGCGAATATTGGCTTCAACGGTTAAGTGAGGAAATAGCGCTAAGTCTTGGAAGACATACCCCAATGAACGCTTGCGGGTGGATAGGCTGACGCCTGCGGCCTTGTCAAACAGCACGCGGCCGCGCAGCGCTATGTGGCCGACATCGGGCTCAAGTAGTCCAGCCAGACAGTCGAGCAGAGTGGTTTTTCCGGCACCCGAAGCGCCAAAAAGAATGGTAATGCCGGGCGGCACGTCAAGCTGAACGTCGAGCTGGAACTCGCGGCTGCCGTTGGCGCGCAGGCGCTTCTGAATGTGCGCCCTCAGGCCTGCGGGCACCGCGTCGGTTAAGGCGGAAGAGGCGCCTGCCGCCTGCTTCCTAGGTTTGACTACCTCCACGGCCATATTGCCCACACTCTCCGATTCAAAGCGTACACGAGGGAAAGGGCCACGAAAGAAATGGCCAGGAGCACCAGCGCGGTCTGGTTAGCAGAGGCGTAGTTCGTGGCCTGCACCTGATCGTAAATGTCTATGGAAACGGTGCGCGTGATACCGGGAATATTGCCGCCCACCATGAGCACGACACCGAACTCGCCCATCGTGTGCGCGAACGTCAGGGCAATCGCGGTTAAGAGGCCGGAGACAGAAAGCGGCAAGATAATGCGGAAGAAGGTGCGCAGGCGGGAGGCACCCAGGGTGGCGGAAGCGGCAACGAATTTGCGGTCCACAGTGGAGAAAGCCGCTGCCAACGGCTGCACGGTAAAGGGCAGGCTGTAAACGACGGAGCCGATGACCAATGCTTCAAAGGTGAAGGCGAGGGTGTGGCCGGTGAGCGATTCCCACCAGCGCCCGATGGGGCTTTTGGATCCAAGCGCGAGCAGAATGTAGAAGCCGAGCACGGTAGGCGGCAGCACCAGCGGCATGCCCACCAGGGCTTCGAGAAGAAATTTCCAGCGCCGCCGCGAGTAGGTGAGCCAGTAGGCGAGGGGCAAGCCCAGCACCAGCAGAATCGCCGTCACGAGGACCGCCAGCTTCACAGTCAGAATGAAGGCTTGCCAATCCATTAGTGCGCCTCCCCGGGAGCAACGAAACCAAACTGCCGGAAAATAGCCTGGGACTCTGAACCAGCAAGGTACTTCAGGAACTGCGCACCCAACGTCTTGTTTTTGGATTTGGACAGAATGACGGCTCCCTGCTCTAAAGCAGGATAGGAATCCGCTGGAACTATCCAGTAACGCCCCAGCGAACGCACACTGGGCGCCAAAGCGTGGGCCAGCGCGATAATTCCCACCTGGGCGTTGCCGGATTCCGCGAACTGAGCGGCTTGGCCAACGTTTTCGCCCAGCACCAGGCGATCTGCAATTTGATCATACAGTCTGTATAAATGAAGCGCTGCTATGGCGGCGCGGCCATAGGGCGCATGCTGCGGATTAGCAATGGCAATTTTCCGCACTGACCGATCCAGAAGCGCCTGCATTCCCTTATGGTCCATATCAAGATGGGAATTATTCGGCACCCATAACACCAGGCGGCCCACGGCATAGGTGCGCAGAGAGTCAGAATCGGCCAATCCCAGCTTCACCAGCTTTTCCGGGTAACCGCGGTCGGCAGAGAGAAAAACGTCATAGGGCGCGCCATTCTGAATCTGGTTGCAAAAGTCGCCGGAAGAGCCAAAGGAGAGGCGGACCGTGTTGCCGGTCTCGCGCTGAAAGTTGCGGGCAATGGGCTGCAGGACCGGGCTGAGGTCGGCGGCGGCGGCCACAGTGAGTTCGCCGGCGAAGGCGGTAGTTGGGTCCAGACACCGCCAACAAAGCACAATGGCCACCAGCGCGGCTTTGAGACCGGTAATCACAGCGACTTGTGATTGTATCCGTAATGGGAAAGGGAGAGGAAAACATGCGGCAATCCAGGCGCTATTTGATTGACGGGCAAGGCGCGGCATCAACATACTTTTGATAGCACTCATTGCAAACAGGGACCCCTAAGGAGCGCTAATGCCGCGCTCTGCCCCCGCGGGCTGTTGGTTGCGCCAGTTGGTCTACCTGCTTCTGGCGGTGGGGATATTCGACGCCCCAGGCCATCCGCAATCCTTCCCTACGCAAGCCAGCCGGCAAGGTACACAACAACGCCTGCGGCAGGAAATCACGTTCCGGAGGGGGCGACTCCCAAGGAGCGGGGCCGCAAGCGAACCGGCGGCTACACTTCTACAGCGCGCCTACCAGCAAAAGCTCAACCTGCAGCGTAGGGCGGTGGCGGCGTACGGGGTTTCCTCTTCGCAATCGCCGACCGGCGCCTCTTGGACATTCCTCGGTCCCGCGCCCCTACTCTCCAACGCCAGCGGCGGCCTGGGCGAGCAGGACTATGGCCCGGTAAGCGGACGAGTGACGGCCATTGCCGTAGACCCTAACGACCCGACCGGGAACACCGTTTATGTCGGAGGAGCTAATGGCGGGGTCTGGAAATCCACTAACGCAGCCGCAAGCGATGCAACGGCGGTCACCTGGACGCCTCTCACCGACCAGCAGGCCAGCCTGGCTACTGGCGCCATCGCAGTGCAGCCCAAGAACGCACAAATGATCCTGGTAGGCACAGGGGAGCCCAACCTGGCGCTGGATTCCTATTACGGTTTGGGTATTTTGCGCTCCAGCGATGGCGGCGCTCACTGGAATCTGATCGCGGCCGCAGATGGTGGGCAGGCGCCGTTTGCCGGCCTGGGCTTCAGCAGGATTGTCTTCTCCAGCGATCTTCCCAACCTGGCTGTGGCCGGGGCCAGCAACTTCACCTTCTATCCGGGAAGCGGCAGCTCCGGGCAGGGTCTGTACTACTCCACTGATTACGGGGCGAGCTGGCATGCCGCCGCAGTCAAAGATGGCGCTGCCGGCACAATCCAGCGCAGCGTCACGGACGTGGCCTACAACTCCGGCGCGGGCAAATTCTTTGCCGCGATGGCCTGGCATGGCATCTACAGCTCAACTGATGGGGTGAACTGGGCGCGTCTCACAAACCAGCCCGGCGGCAGTTCGCTCAGCGCTGCCGCGTGCCCGGTCAGCGGAGTTTCCACCTGCCCTATTCTGCGCGGGGAGATCGCCGTTCATCCCACAAAGAATGAGATGTACGCCTGGTACATTTCAGGCGATCCGAGCCTTGGCAATTTCGCCGACCAGGGCATCTGGAAAAGTACCGACGGCGGAAGCACCTGGACTGCAATTTCTGAAAGCGGAATCGAGAATTGCGGCGACTTTGAAGGCTGCGGCGCGGCCGAGCAGGGCTGGTATAGCATGGAACTGACGGCGGTGCCCAACGGAGCCAGCGTGACGGATCTTTACGCCGGTTCTACCAATATCTATAAGTGCAGCATCAGTAGCACGAACTCCGCGTGCGCCAACCGTCCCTTCATCAATCTGACGCATGCTTACGGCTGCGTGCCGTCGGGTTCGCTGGCGCACGTGCATCCCAGCCAGCACGCCATCAGCTACGCGCTAACCAATAGCGGCAATGCGGTCATGTATTTCGGCAACGATGGCGGAGTGTACCGCGCCCTGAACGGCTTCGAACTGATTTCCGGCACTTGCGGCGGAACGCCGAATGCTTTTCAAAGCCTGAATGCAACGCTTGGGTCTCTCGCTTCCCTGGCGTCGTTGGCGCAGCACCCGACGGACCCGGGCACGTTGCTGGCGGGAGCTCAAACAAACGGCTCCGCTGCTACCGACCTCAGCCACTCGGGCAGCAACGGCACCACTTGGCTCGCAGTCAATGGTGGCGAAGGCGAGCACACAGCTATCAATGCCAGCAGCACCAGCCAGTGGTTTACAGCCGGCGCTGGGGTGACCATCCAAAGCTGCAGCCGTGGAATAGACTGCACGGCGCAGGATTTCCAGGTGGCGGTCAGTGGCAGCACCCTGGGCGGCGACGCTGGCGGGTTGGCCACTCCTTACCTGCTCGACCCGCAGGCCAGCCGACGAATGGTGGTGGGCACATGCCGGGTGTGGCGCGGCAACAATGACGGCAGTGGCTTTGCCGCGCTCAGCTACAACTTCGATACTGGATCGGACACTGCCTGCAGCGGCACCGAGGACAACATCATTTCGGCCCTAGCCACTGGGGGAACACCGGTGGGCGCGCAGGGCTCACCGCTCATCTACGCCGGCACCGCGGCGGGCAAGATTTTCGTAACCATCAATGCCGCCGCCGGGCCTGAGAGCTGGTACGAGGCTACACCCTCCGAGACGGGGTACCCCATTTCGAGCATCGTGCTTGATACCGCCGATAATACAGGCAAAACAGCATATGCCAGCGTGATGGGCTTCAGCGTTCCGCATGTATGGAAAACGACCGATGCCGGCTTGAGTTGGATGGATGTTACCGGCAACCTGCCCGACGCGCCTGCCGATTCGCTTCTGATTGATCCCGATAACCGCTATTTGATTTATGCCGGGACCGACGTGGGCGTGTTTTCCGCCGACCTCTCGGGAGGAAGTGCGGTGAGCTGGCAAGAAGTGGGCTCGGCAGGCGATCACATGCTTCCCAATGTTCCGGTGACTCAGCTAGCCATGTTCAAATCAGCCTCGCTGAAAATTCTGCGCGCCGCCACTTACGGCCGTGGCGCCTGGGAACTGGTGCTCGCCTCTCCGGGACCGGACTACTCCATTTCGCTGAGCAACCCGGTGCTCATGGTGTTTCCCGACCAGTCGGGCAGCTTCACTGGCGAACTGACCTCGCTGTACGGTTACAGCAGCCCGGTAACCCTTTCGTGCGAAGGCAGCGCGCTGCCCGACATGTGTTCGGGAGCGACGGTTACGCCCACTCGGGGAGGCACCTCCTACACGATAACGGCGCGCCATGCCCATGTGCGCGACTTCAATTTGAACATTCTGGCCAGAGGTACCGACCCAAATACGATCGTTCACCGCGCCGCCGGAAGCCTGCATGTGGTGGACTTCGGCCTGGAGTTCGCTTCCGGGACGCCAACCCCAGTCGTGCTCATAGCCAACAACGGCTCCAACACACCACCGGTGGTATTTGAGGTCGAGGCGCAAGGCTCATTCAATGGCGTAATCAACCTCAGCTGCAGCACATTGCCCAGCGGAGCCAAGTGCAACTTCTACCCCTCGAATGCGGTCACGTTCACCTCCTCCGGCACGAGCGACGTCACCTTGACAATTTCGACTGCGCCAACCACGCCAAAGACCACGGCGCTTCCAGTGACCATCTCGGCAACGACCGCGGGAGCTCCGGGAGCAAGGACGAAATCAGTAACCCTTACGGTGAAGAACGAGCCGGATTACGGCGTGCAATTTGCGCCGGAGATGCTGAGCGCCCATCCCGGAGACACCGTGAACGCCAGGCTGAGGCTGACAGCTCTGAACACTTATAAAGGCGTCGTAGTCGTGAACTGCGGCGCGAGACAGCTGTCAGGTGCGGAATGCAGTCTGAGTTCCAACACCGTGTTTCTGACCAACGTCAGCAGCAATGACGTAACCCTGACTGTGAAAGTTCCAGCGACAGCCACCGCTGGCAACTACACCTTGACTGTGGATACGCACGACCAGAACGGCAGCCCGGCGCACACGGCATACATCGGCCTGACCGTGTTGCCTGATTTTGTACTTAAACTGCCACAGGCAACCGTGACTGTAAGTCAGGGGGGAACGGCAACCTACACCCTGCAGGTTTCATCTTTGGGCGGCGGGTTCACCGAGCCCATTACTTTTGCCTGCACTGGCCTACCGCGCAACACGAGCTCGTCTTTTACTCCCGCCGTGGTAGTTCCGGGTTTGGGAACTACCACAGTGACGCTGAAAGTGATGACCAGCACGGTAATAGCGGCCATTCCGGCGCGGCGCAGCAGGGCCCTGTGGTGGACAGCGATGTTCCTGCCGATGATCGGCGGGTTAATATTTGCGGGTAAGACCACTCGAAGAAAACAGCGTATCCTACAAAGCCTGGCACTGGCGGCATGCTTCAGCGCGATACTGCTGGCCGCGTGCGGCGGAGGAAATGGTGCCGGTTCTCCAGCCATCGTACCGCCGCCCGATACCGCCACACCTACCGGCACCTACACGCTCACCGTGACGGCAAATTCAGGGGCAGTGAGCCACTCCACCGACCTGACGCTTATCGTCCAATAGGGAGCGGTTTCTTGCGGCCGCGCGGGCTGCGATAATCATCATTCAGCATATGCCTGAACACAATCTCGACATTCTGGTGATTGGCGCGGGACTTGTGGGCCTGTCCGCGGCCATGGAAGCGACGCGGCGCTTTCCCCACTTCCGTTTGGCGGTGCTGGAAAAGGAAACTGAGCCGGCGCAGCACCAGAGCGGGCACAACAGCGGCGTGATCCATTCCGGCATTTACTACAAGCCGGGCTCGCTGAAGGCGCGGCTCTGCGTGGAGGGAGCGGCAGCCATGGTGGAGTTCTGCCGCCGCCGCGAAATAGCACACGAAATCTGCGGCAAGGTAATTGTGGCCACCAGCGAGGCGGAACTGCCGCGCCTGGAAGAATTGCGCCGGCGGGGGATCGCGAATGGCCTGCAAGGGGTGCGGGAACTGGGCCCGGAGCAACTGCGCGAACTGGAGCCTCACAGCGCCGGCATCCGTGCCCTGCATGTGCCCAGCACCGGCATCACGGACTATCCGGCGGTATGCCGCAAATATGCTGAGATCGTAGTCGCTAATGGCGGACAACTGTTCACCGGGCACGAGGTAACGGGAATTGTTCGACGCGGTCGTGAAATGGTGGTGGAAAGCACGCGGGGGGCGTTCGCCACAAACTACATAATCAACTGCGCCGGCTTGCACAGCGATCGCATAGTGCGCATGGCGGGACAGCGGCCCGAGGTCATGATCATTCCCTTTCGTGGCGAGTATTATGAGCTGGCGCACGGGCGCGAAGGCCTGGTGCGCAGCCTGATTTACCCTGTGCCGGATCCGGCGCTGCCTTTCCTGGGCGTGCACTTCACGCGCCACGTGCACGGCGGAGTGGAAGCCGGACCCAACGCCGTGCTGGCCTTCAGCCGCGAAGGCTACCGGCGCAGCGATGCCGATACCGGCGATGTCCTGACCATGCTCACCTTCCCCGGGTTCTGGCGCATGGGAATGCAGCAGTGGCGGACCGGCGTGGACGAATTCTATCGCTCGCTGAGTAAGGAGGCTTTCACCCGCGCTCTGCAAAAATTACTGCCGGAGATCAGAAGTGAAGATTTGAAGACAGGCGGCGCCGGGGTGCGCGCACAAGCGGTGCGGCGCGACGGCAGCTTGCTGGATGATTTCTACTTTGTGCGGGGCGAAAACATGCTGCATGTGTGCAATGTGCCTTCGCCGGCGGCGACGGCTTCCATTCCCATAGGACGCACGGTGGTGGATATGGCCGCGCAGGCATTGGACCAGAAGCCCGCGGTGGCAGGACGGCGGTAATTAGATCACAAGGGCAGATCCGAGCTGACGTATCGAAAATCGCAGAAAGTGCGTATCAGGGTATGGCTTCAGCCATGCCGCATTGAACCCAAAGTGAATCCGGCTTCAGCCGCTGTTGCTATCGGAATCATTTCAATCAGCGGCTGAAGCCGCTCTTCTTTTTGCGTCACGCTCGGCACGCCTGAAGGCGTGCCCTGATACGAACCGTCTCAGTTTTGACGTCAGCCGGGACACTGAAGGCGCGCCTGCTACGAACCGGCCCAGCGCTTTTCCGCTGTAAGTCCCGATGCTCAATCAGAATCGTTTATGCTTTTAAGCTGCGGCTTCATTTGCGGCGCCAAGTTTTTCTTATTTCTTTTCTCAGGCGGCACTTGCTGCGCGAGCAATCTCTTTCGAGGATTTAGCAGCCTATGACACAGATCAAAATAGTGCGAGACGACATCACGCGGCGGCAGGTGGATGCCATCGTGAATGCCGCCAATACGACGCTTTTGGGCGGCGGCGGAGTAGATGGCGCCATCCATCGCGCCGCAGGGCCCGAACTTCGGGAGGAATGCGCAAAACTACGAGGTTGTCGAACAGGAGAAGCAAAAATCACAGGCGGTCACCGCCTCCCGGCCAAACACGTGATCCACACCGTCGGTCCAGTTTATGGTGAGGAACAGGGGCGGGAAGCCGAACTGCTGGCCAGTTGCTACCGCAAGTCGCTAGCGCTTGCCAGGCAACACGGGTGCAAGAGCGTTGCCTTCCCTTCCATATCCACTGGCGCTTATGGCTACCCGCTAGAGGAAGCAAGCGGCATTGCGCTGAAAACTATTTGTGAGTTTATTCGTGAACACCCGAAAGCTCTGAAAGTAGTGGAGATCGTGACCTTCTCCGAGCGTGACCACCGTCTCTATCAGCAGGCATATGAGAAGGCAGGCAGCCACGACAACCCGACGGCGTGACTGCCTCCAAGGCTTACCGGTTCTGCTTATGCCGCTCTGGGATCCAGCACAACCTTGGTGCAGTGATCCTGCTTATTGCGGAATACCTTGTACATGCGCGGCGCGTCCCGAAGTCCCACGCGATGGCTGATGATCTCGCTGGGATCAATGGCGCCGTCCAGAATCTTCTGCAGCAACGGCTTCATGTACTTGTGCATGTTGGTCTGGCCCATTTTGAAGGTCAGACCTTTGCCGAACGCAGCGCCGAAGTTCAGCTTGTTGAGCAAGCCGGCGTAGACGCCGGGAATAGAAACCGTCCCTCCCTTGCGGCAGGCCTGAATGGCTTGGCGCAGAACCATGGGGCGGTCGGTCTCCAGCAGGAGCCGGGTTTCGATTTCATCGTAAATGCCGCTGGGGGTCATTGTATGAGCCTCCATGCCCACGGCGTCAATACAGGCGTCCGGACCGCGTCCACCGGTGCGATATTTCATTTCTTCCACTACATCATCGCAACGGGAGTAGTCGAGGGTCTCGGCGCCGCCGCGCTCCGCCAGTTGCAGGCGCTCGGCAAAGCGGTCAATCGCGATGACCTTCGCCGCTCCCAGCATCAGCGCGCTGCGGATGGCGAACTGCCCTACCGGGCCGCAACCCCAGATGGCGATAACATCGCCCGGCTTGATGTCGCAATTTTCCGCCGCCATGTAGCCGGTGGGAAAAATGTCGGAGAGGAAGAGCACCTTATCGTCGGGAACGCCGTCAGGAATCTTGAGCGGCCCCACGTCGGCGAAGGGCACTCGCACATACTGGGCCTGGCCGCCGGCATAGCCCCCCATCAGGTGGGAGTAACCGAACAGGCCGGAACCGGAGTAGCCGTACATCTTCTCCATCATCCAGGCATTAGGGTTAGTGTTGTCGCACGCTGACCACAGGCCACGCTTGCAGAAGAAGCATTGCCCGCAGGCAATGGTAAACGGCACCACTACCTTGTCGCCGCGTTTCAGGTTCCTGACCTCGCTGCCGATGTCTATCACCTCGCCCATGAATTCATGGCCCAGAATGTCGCCGGCTTCCATGGTAGGGATGAAGCCGTCGTAGAGGTGAAGGTCGGAGCCGCAAATCGCCGTGCTCGTAATTTCAATGATGGCGTCATGAGGATTAAGAATCTTCGGGTCGGGTACCGTCTCGACCCGCACATCTTCCTTGCCGTACCAGCACAGTGCTTTCATATCTCTCGTCTCCGGAACATGGGATTATTGCGTCTCAGCTCACAACGCGCTGCGCGGCCATTTCTGCGTCAGTGCGGCCATAGGCGGTGGCCGACTTCAGCATGGTAGTGATTTTGGAGCGGCGGCCGTGAGGCTGCCCATCGGTGGTGGCGATTTCCCCGGCTTCCATCAGCTCTTTGAAGCGACGCAAGTCTTCGCGGATCTGCTGCTCCGGTTCCTCTCCGAAGAGCATGGCGAAAGCCGCACCCAGGCGGCCAGCGGGGGGCCGGTAGAGCAACTCCACAAGCATTTCCGAACCGCGTCCTTCGGGAGCAGCCTGGAAGCGCACAGAACCCTGGTTTTCAATCTGCGAGCCGGGCAGCGAACGCCACGAGATAAGTTCGTTCTCCCGGTCCTCCACAATTTCGGCATCCCAGCTGAAGTTTTTGCCCAGGGGGCCAGTGCTGACCCAGTGCAGGCTACGTGCGCTGCTGTGCACCGATTGCAGGTGGCGCATGAAGCGGGGCAGATTTTCGAATTCGCGCCAGAAGCGGTACAACTCCTCGGGCGGCTTATCAATGGTGATGGCCTTACGCACAGAAATGAGGGTTGACGGCCAGGCGCCCTTGGCGGCGATGCCACGATAAATCAGCAGACCTCCGCCTGCGGCCATGGCGACACCAAGCGGTGAGCGGCGCGAAATGCCCAGCGCTGCCAGCGCGGCCCCGCCTGCGATCAGCGGGATGCGCAGGGCCTTGGAAGCTCCTCTTCTCTGGTTGACGAGTCGGCGGGTTCTCAGGGAGAGGAAATCAACAGTCTGGGAACTCATGAGGTGGGACTCTCCTTCGCTACTTTTCCCCTACGATGCGCCGAGCTATTCGGGAGTTTTGTGCATAGCGAAAAGTTCAGAGCTGCAGGCACACTGGCGTTACAGCATGCGAGTGAAATGCAAGCATCTATCGTGCAGAGGAGGGAGCGAAGGAGCTCACAATGGCAGCCAAAAACAGTTCACGCAAAAAGGCGTCTGGTAGAGACGGAGCAAAGATTCACCAGTTCCCTTCCGCGCAGGAGCGGGCAGGTCGGCAGCAGCAACCGCGTCCGCCGTTCCCGGCGCAGCATCAGCAGCGGCCTGGGCTGGAAAAGAAGGTACAACCCCGCCCGGAGTACCAGGCGCCTCTCTACAAAGGATCAGAGAAGCTGAAAGACAAAGTGGCGCTGATCACCGGCGGTGACTCGGGAATTGGACGCGCAGTAGCGGTTCTGTATGCGCGGGAGGGCGCTGATGTAGCTGTCATCTACTTGCCGGAAGAGCAAGCTGACGCGGAGGAGACCCGGCGAGCGGTGCGGGATGAGGGCCGGCAGGCATTGCTGCTGCCCGGAGACGTCACGGATCCGGATTTCTGCCGGGA
>DATFDP010000210.1:0-9938 GCA_035252015.1 Terriglobales bacterium | reverse complement strand
TACCGCTCTGCTTCTTGTTGGCGTCGGGCTGGTGTTTTTCCGCGCGCACCTGAGCGGCCGTAGCGCCGCGGGTATCATTTTGTGCATCGCCGGTTTGGGCCTAGTGGTGTACCGGTAACGAAATCATGTTCAAACGACTGTTGGCCATCGTACGCAAGATTCCTCGAGGGAAGGTGTGCAGCTACGGCGGCGTGGCGCGGCTGGCCGGTTACCCGGGGGCCTCGCGCCAAGTGGTCTGGGCGCTGCATTCCGGCTCCGCCAATAGTTTGCCCTGGCACCGAGTGGTGGGGGCGGGAGGCCGTATCCTGCTGCCGGGCGAATCCGGCCTGGAGCAACGTTTCCGCCTGCAAGCCGAAGGGGTAGAGTTCCGTGGCAGCCGAGTGGACATGGCCAAGCACGAATGGCCGTCCCCGGGCCGGAAACGAAAAAGTGCCAGGCCTAAAGTTCGGCACCGTAGCAAGAGCTAGGCTGGCGTGTGCCTTCAGGCCCTAAGACCTCCGCCATGCCAGCAAGATGGTGCTACGTCAACCCCGTGGTTACGCTTTTGGTCGCTGTACCTTTGCCTGCTAAGTAGCCTTCAACAAAGTACCAAAGTTACTTGGCTCCATCCCGTTCCGGATTGACAATTTCTGTCATAGAAAACTAGGCTGCAATCTCCCCTAAGCAGCAAAGCGAAACTCCCCCAAGAGTGGCGCCCGCTCGTCCCCCGCGAAAGGTGCGCTCCAACTAAAACTGCGTTCCTGCGAATAGGAGCACCACCGTATGTCTCAGAGGCTGGGCGACCTTCTCGTCAAAGAGAAGATCATCACTTCGGAGCAGTTGGACCAGGCCATCAAGAAGCAGAAGGAAGAGAACTGCCGCCTGGGCACTGCCCTGGTCAAGCTCGGCATCATGAGCGACGAAGATGTAACCAACTTCCTTTCCAAGCAGTACGGCGTTCCCGCTATCAACCTTTCCTACTTCGAGATTGATCCGGCGGTGGTGAAGCTGGTGCCGGTCGAAACCGCCAAGCGCTATCAGATTCTGCCCCTCAGCCGCGTAGGAGCTTCGCTGACCATCGCTATGGTGGACCCCACCAACGTGTTCGCCATGGACGACATTAAGTTCATGACCGGCTTCAACATCGAGCCGGTAGTGGCGTCCGAAGCGGCGATCGCCACTGGTATCGAGAAAGCCTACGGCGAGAACCAGCAGCAAGAGCTCGACGAAGTGATGCAGTCCATGGCGGAGCTGGGCGACGCCGATGTCGAGCTGCAGTCGGAACAGGAAGAAATGGACCTGGCCGATTTGGAGCGCGCCGCCGACGAAGCTCCCATCGTCAAGCTGGTGAACATCATTCTCACCGATGCCGTGAAGCGCGGCGCCAGCGACATCCACATGGAACCCTATGAGAAAGAGTTCCGCGTACGCTTCCGCATTGACGGCGTGCTGCAGAGCATCATGTCGCCGCCTATCAAGCTGAAGGATGCCATCACCTCGCGCGTGAAGATCATGGCCAAGCTGGACATCAGCGAGAAGCGGCTGCCGCAGGACGGCCGCATCATGCTGAAGATCAACCTGGCAGGCAAGAAGAAAACCCTGGATTTCCGTGTCAGCACCCTGCCCACATTGTGGGGCGAAAAGATCGTGCTCCGGCTTCTGGACAAGGAAAACCTGCGCCTGGATATGACCAAGCTGGGCTTTGAGCCGGAGTCGCTGGTCAAGTTTGAAAAGGCCATTCTCAAACCTTACGGCATGGTGCTGGTCACAGGGCCCACGGGCTCAGGCAAGACCAACACGCTTTATTCCTCCATCGCCCGGCTGAACACGCCGGAAACCAACATCATGACCGCGGAAGACCCGGTGGAGTTCCAACTGGGGGGCGTCAACCAAGTACAGATGAAGGAGCAGATCGGTTTGAACTTCGCAGCCGCTCTGCGCGCCTTCCTGCGGCAGGATCCGAACATCATCTTGGTGGGCGAGATTCGCGATTTTGAAACGGCGGAAATCGCTATCAAGGCGGCGCTTACCGGCCACCTGGTGCTCTCCACCTTGCACACCAACGGCGCCCCGGAAACCATCACCCGCCTGATGAACATGGGCATCGAGCCCTTCCTGGTGGCCACCGCTGTCCACCTGATCTGCGCCCAACGCCTCGTGCGCCGCATTTGCAGCGAATGTGCCGAGGTCATGGAGGTTCCTCAGCAAACTCTGCTGGAAGAGGGTTTCACTGCCCAGGAAGCCAAGACGCTGAAGATCAAAAAGGGCAAGGGCTGCAACACCTGTAACAACACCGGCTACAAGGGGCGCTGCGGCTTGTACGAGGTGATGGAAGTGGACGACGAGATCAAGGACCTCATCCTGGTCGGCGCTTCTTCCCTGGAGCTCAAGAAGAAGGCCATTGAACGAGGCATGCTGACCCTTCGGCGCAGCGGCCTGATGAAGGTGATGCAGGGCATAACCACCCTGGAAGAAGTAGCACGCGAAACCATTCATTAGAGGAAAAAGTTAACCATGGCACTGACTCTAAGCGAACTGTTGAAACGAATGCTGGAGATGAGCGGCAGCGATCTGCATATCACCACCAACTCGCCGCCCCAGGTGCGCGTGCACGGCAGCCTGCGGCCATTGGACCTGCCACCCCTGTCCCCCGCGGACACTAAGCAGCTCGCCTACAGCGTCATGACCGACGCCCAGAAGCACCGCTTCGAAGAGAACCTCGAGCTGGACTTCTCCTTCGGTTTGAAGGGGCTAGCCCGCTTTCGTGCCAACTGCTTCAACCAGCGCGGCGCCACCGGTGCCGTTTTTCGCGTGATTCCCTTCGAAATTAAGTCCTTTAACCAGCTTGGCCTGCCCGGAGTGGTTTCCAAGCTGTGCGATAAGCCGCGCGGGCTGGTGCTGGTCACGGGCCCTACCGGTTCCGGCAAATCCACCACCCTGGCGGCCATGATTGACAAGATCAACAGCGAGCGCCACGAGCACATTCTTACTATCGAGGACCCGATCGAATTTGTGCACCAGAACAAGAACTGCCTGGTGAACCAGCGCGAGGTGCACTCCGACACCAAGTCGTTCACCGATGCCCTGCGGGCGGCGCTGCGCGAAGACCCGGACGTGGTGCTGATCGGCGAAATGCGCGACCTGGAAACCATCGAATCGGCGCTGCGCATTGCCGAGACCGGCCACCTGACCTTCGGCACGCTGCACACCAACACCGCGGCTTCCACCATCAACCGCATCATTGACGTCTTTCCCGCGCACCAGCAGCCGCAAATTCGCGCCCAGCTCTCGCTGGTGCTGGAAGGAATCCTTTGCCAGAGTCTGCTGGCCAAAATGGACGGGCAGGGGCGCGCCATGGCCATGGAAATCCTGGTGCCCAATCCCGCTATCCGCAACCTGATTCGCGAGGACAAGATTCACCAGATTTATTCGGCCATGCAGTCCGGCCAGGAAAAGTTCGGAATGCAGACCTTCAATCAGGCGTTGGCCACGGCCTACGCCAACCGGCAGATTTCGCTGGAAACAGCGTTGCAGCGCTCCAGCCTGCCGGAAGAGTTGCAGGAAATGATCAACCGCGGCGCGGGGCTGCTGAACCGCACCACGACCGGGGCGCAGGCCATGAAAGCGGCTGCTCCCGGCAAGCACTAAGAATGAGTTTGTACCGGCGCTGCCGGGCGGCGACCGGCAAAAAGTTCAACTGAAGGACAAGGGGTAGACCATGCCAGTCTTTACATTCAGTGGCAAGAACGCCTCCGGCGAAAAAGTAGCGGGCGAACGGGTGGCGGGCAGCAAGGAAATGCTGGCGGCGCAATTGCGCCGCGAGCGCATCACGCCTCGCGCCATTAAGGAAAAGGGCAAGGAGTTCGCCCTGCCTACTTTCGGCTCGGGCAAGGTCAAGACCAAGGAAATCGCGATTTTCTTCCGCCAGTTCTCAGTAATGATTGACGCCGGTCTACCACTGGTGCAGTGCCTGGAGATTCTGGCCGCCAACCAGGAGAACCCTTCATTTCAGAAGTGTCTCACGGGAGTGCGCAGTTCGGTGGAGAGCGGCGCCACCCTGGCCAACGCCATGCGCGGCTTCCCCAAGGTCTTCGACGACCTTAGCACCAACATGATCGAAGCCGGCGAAACCGGCGGTATTCTCGACACCATTCTGCAGCGCCTGGCGCAATACGTCGAAAAAGCGGTGAAGTTGCGCTCGGCTGTGAAATCGGCGCTGATCTACCCGGTTTCCGTTATCAGCATCGCCGTTCTGATCGTAGCGGCGCTGCTCAAATGGGTGGTGCCCATATTTGCCAACCTGTTTGCCGGGCTGGGCGTGGCCCTGCCGCTACCTACCCGCATTGTCATGGGCCTGAGCGCCTTCGTCGGCCACTTCTGGTGGATCTTTATAGCCGCTTCCGTGGGCATGGTGTTCGGGTTCAAGCAGGTCAACAAGCACCCCAAGGGCAAGTACACGATTGATGCCGCGCTCCTCAAAATGCCGGTCATCGGCAACCTGCTGCGCAAGATCGCGGTGGCGCGCTTTACCCGCACCCTGGGTACCCTGATTACCTCCGGCGTACCCATTCTGGAAGGCTTGGCCATCACGGCCCGTACTTCCGGCAATGCCGTGCTGGAACAGGCTCTTATGAAAGTGCGCAAGGCGATCGAAGAAGGCCGCACCATCGTGGATCCCCTGAAAGAATGCGGTGTCTTTCCCAACATGGTTTCGCAGATGATCGGCGTGGGCGAGGCTACCGGCGCCATGGATGCCATGCTGCAGAAGATCGCCGACTTCTACGAGGACGAGGTAGACGCGGCCACCAAGGACATGCTGGCCCTGCTGGAGCCCATCATCATCGGCATCCTGGGCGTCGCCGTGGGCGGCATCGTCATTTCGTTGTACATGCCGCTGTTCTCCATGATTGCCAAGCTGGCCGGCTAGAACCAGGAGCGGCACACTCGCGTGCCGCCAGAAAGAGTAATGGCTGCGGAAATTACATTCGACGAGCGCTCCTGGCTGGGCTGGCTGGTCAAGGTTCGCATCCTCATCATCACTTTCCTGGTGGGGATCGAACTCTCCATCACCCGCCTCACCCCCACTCAGCTGCCGGAGCGGGAATTCATCAGCCTGATCCTGCTCTGGTACACGCTTTCTGTTTTTCACATCGTGCTGCACTCGTTCTGGAAAGAACACCGGGCGCAGGCCGTCCTGCAAGTGCTCACCGACCTGGCGCTGGCCACGGGGATGGTCTACGTTAGCGGGGGCATTGACAGTTCATTTAATTTTCTCTACCCGCTGATCATCGTGGTCGCTTGCATCCTCCTGCCGCAGTTATGGGCCTATCTCACTGCGGCTCTGGCATTCGTGCTTTACGGGGCGGTGGTGGAGCTGGAATTTTTCGGCATCATTCACTCCTATTCGCCCACCCGCGCCAATTTCAAAATCCTTTTTGCGCTCCTGTTGATTAACCTGTTCGCCTACCTGGCCATCGCGTACCTGGCCGGGCGCCTGGCCGCGCGCCTGCGGCAAGTGGACGTACAACTGCACGACACCAGCGGCGCCCTGGAGAGCCTGCAGGCGCTGCATGAAAACGTAATCCGCTCCATCAGCGGAGGCCTGCTCACCGCCGACCTCGAGGGCCAGGTCACGCTAGCCAATCCTGCCAGCCAAACTTTTCTGGAAAAGCGCGAGTCCGACCTGCTGGGCAAGCCGGTGGCTCAGCTGTTCCTTGATCCTTTGCCCGCGCCCACCAGTAGCCCGGCGCACGCCGAAGTGCGCTACCGCACCGCTACCGGCGAAATCCGCACTTTCAGCGTGATTGCTTCGCCCCTGGTGGTGCCGGAGCGCGGCGCCCTGGGCTGGGTATACACCTTCGATGACCTCACTGAAATCCGGCGCCTGGAGCGCGAAGTACGGCTGCGCGACCGGCTGGCGGCTGTGGGTCGGCTGGCCGCCGCTATTGCCCATGAGATTCGCAACCCGCTCTCCTCCATTGCCGGCTCGGTGAGCGTGCTGGAGGGGATTTCCACCCTCACCGAGGACCAGCGGGCGCTGGTGCAGATCGTGACTCGCGAATCTGAACGATTGAACAACATTATCTCAGACTTCCTCGCCTATGCCCGCGAGAAGCGCTATGACTTCCAGCGCCAGGACCTGATTCCGCTACTGGAGGACACGCTCACCCTGATCGAAAGCAGCGCTCCTCCCGAAGCTGCCCGGGTGGAGATCATTCGCAAAATTGAGGTGCAACGCGCCCCGGCGTTGGTGGATGGCGACAAGATCAAGCAGGTGTTCTGGAATTTGTGCAGCAACGCGATGCGCGCTATGGCTCAGGGCGGCTCATTGCACGTCACTCTCAAGGGAGTCGGTCCCAACTGGGTAATCAGTTTTGCCGATAACGGCTACGGTCTGAGCCAGCAGCAGATGGAGAAGATTTTCGAACCCTTCCAGGGGCACTTCGAAGGGGGTACCGGACTGGGTCTGGCCATCGTTTACCAGATTGTCCAGGCTCACGAAGGCAAGATCATGGTGCGTTCCGTGCCCGGCCAGGGCAGCGTGTTCTCCCTGCAGTTGCGGCGCCCGGATGTGGCGGCGGAAGGGGCGGAGCCGGAGGAACACGACGAAGCGACGCACTTGGGCGCCGCAACTGCGCTGGCAGCCGGCGCCGGAGGAGGGCCGAGCCATGGGTAACATCCTGGTCTGCGACGACGAACGCTCCATTTGCGAAGTGCTGGATATCGCCCTGCGCCGCGAAGGTCACCGCGTTGAAACGGTGAATTCCGGCGACGCCGCCCGCAAAAAAATTGATGGCGCGCTCTACGACGTCATTGTCACGGACATCAAGATGCCGAACATTGATGGCATCGAGGTGTTGCGCCACGCCCATCGCGTTTCGCCCGACTCGGCGGTTATCCTCATCACCGCAGTGGACGATTTCGACGCCGCTATCCAGGCCGTCAAGGCCGGGGGTGCGTTCGACTACATCCGCAAGGGCCCGGGACTTATGGACGAAGTACGGCTGGCCATCACCCAGGCGTTGCAACAGGTGTCGCTGCGGCGGCAGAACTTCGCCTACCGACGCGATGCGGCGGCACGCAACTCGCTGGACAACATCGTGGGTGTTAGCCCGGCCATGGAAAAGCTGAAGCAGACTATCCGCACCGTGGCCTCCACCAGCAGCAGCATACTGATTTATGGCGAAAGCGGCACCGGTAAGGAACTGGTGGCGCGGGCAGCTCATGTGTGCTCGCCACGCGCCAGTGAACCGTTTGTCTCTGTGAACTGCGGCGCTTTTCCCGAAACCCTTCTAGAAAGCGAGCTATTCGGCTACGTCAAAGGAGCCTTCACCGGCGCGGCGCAGAACAAGCGCGGCCTCTTCGAAGTGGCCGACGGCGGCACCATCTTCCTGGATGAAATCAGCGAGATGACCATGGCCATGCAGGTCAAGCTGCTGCGCGTTCTGCAGGAGCGGACCATTCGCCCGGTGGGCGGAACCAATGAAATTCCCATTGACGTGCGTGTCATCTCCGCCACCAATCGCGACCTTGACAAGCTGGTGAGCGAGAACGCCTTCCGCGAAGATCTTTACTACCGGCTCAGCGTCATTCCGGTGAAGGTTGCCCCTCTGCGCGAGCGTCCGGAAGACATTCCCCTGCTGGCCAATCATTTCCTCAAGAAATATTCGCCGGCGGCAGGAAAGAGCATCCTGCGCATTGAGCCGAATTCTCTGCAGGCCCTCGCCGGCTATGAATGGCCGGGCAACGTGCGGCAGCTGGAAAACGCCGTTGAGCGTGCCGTCGCCCTGGAAACGAGCAACGAGCTGCGCGTGGAATTGCCGGCGGAACGGCCCAAGGCGAAGGCGGCAGCCGCGGCCGCGGGCGCCGGCTCAAGCGCCACGGTGGCCGTTTCCGGTGGAAATGGTTTTTCCGAGTCGTTGCCGACCGAGGGCGTTGATATGGAAAACTACGTGGCCAATATTGAGCGCACTCTGCTGCAGTCGGCTTTGCGCCAGTCCAATGGCGTGCAGACCCGCGCCGCAGAAATGCTTAAGCTTTCCTACCGCTCTTTCCGCCACCTGATGAAGAAGTACGATATCTAGCTGGCCAGCTGACTGGCGGGCTGGCTTTCGGCGACTCATGCAGCCGGCGCTCTCAATTATGCCGTCGGTTGTGTCGCGCCGAAACCATCTGCACGAAGCGGGGGAGGCGCTGCAGACGCTGCGCCAGATCGCCCTCGAACTCGACTGCCATTCCCTGGTTTGCCTTTATGGACTTGACTTGGGCTTGGCTATAAATGCGTGCTCTACCTGCCTGCACCACGATTTCCACGCTGGCGCCCACCGGGCAGGGCTTCTCGGTCTGAACATAGCAGCCTGTGAGGCTGAGATTGCTGACTTCGCCGGACATAATCACCCCGCTATCGGCCATTCGGAATTGCACCTGGCTGGCGCATTCATAGCGTGAAAATTGGCGGTAGTCCTGCGGCGCGCCCTGCCGGCGGGTTGTTTCGGTGGCCGGCTTGGGGCGTGCTTCCGTCTTCGCGTCTGTGCTCAACTTGGACTTTGCGCTTGTGGATGGCTCAGCGGCAATCTTTTCGGGACTTTCCTGGACCAGAGTCTCGCAGCTGAAAATCAGGACAGCCGTAACGAACTTTCCCGGCTCCCGGGTTACCCGCACCACATGCGCCAGATAGCGGACTTTGCGGCCGCCAAAACCCGGTTTATTCGGTAGGGTAGTGGTAAGTTCCACCGCTGCTCCGATGGGCAGGCGCACTTCACCGCGAAAACACAGACCTTTGTCGCTAAAATCATGGATGCGCACCGGCGTCTCGGAAGCGGCTATGCCGTAGCGCAGTGTGGCCGGCAAAGGATGAAATTGGCGTTTTATCAGTCGTCGCTCACCCAAATGCAGTACATCGCCTGAGCGTTTGCTTCCCAAGTCTTTCTTGCTACTCGGGTTAGACGGTTTAGCCGCTCGCCAGAGTTTACGAAATGGATTAATCATACTTCCCTGCGTGGGGCGAGGGGATTTAGGAGGAAATGACGCCCGAATGGTAACTGAAGCGTAGCAAGTACACAGGGGAGTGCGGAATAGCACCGCCGTGCCATTCCGGAACACCTTCCCCAAGATGGGAGTCGGCCTCCAGAGCCTTCGGTTTCTTCTAAAACGTCATGTTGGAGGTGCTTACGGCATGGTGCGGCAGCGGCTGTGGCATTTCTGACACGTTCCAGGCCCAGGCCGCCAGGAGGGCTGCCCCTTCGTTGATTTGGTCGGGAATGACCTTGTCGAAGGTGTCGGCCTGGCTGTGGTGTGCCTGGCCGTAGTGGGCCGGCTCTTGCACGCAGAAGTATCCCGGCACGCCCGCCTTCATGAAGGGCACGTGGTCAGAGGCGACGAACACGCGCGTGCTCAGCGGCCGCAGGTCGAGCACTTCCTGAAGCGGCCGGTAGATCTCGGTCATCAGGGGTGCGGTTTCGTACTCGTCTTCCAGGGCAATGCTGAACACCTTGCCGGTGCCGGTATCGTGAATGAGCACGCCGTCCATGCCCGGGATTTCGGCCGCATGATTCTTGAGGAATGTTTCCGCGCCGATTCCGCCTTGCTCCTCGCCGGTGAAAAGGATGAAGGTGATTGTGCGCTTGGGCTGCCATCCTAGTGCTTTCAGGGCGCGCGCCGCTTCCAGCACTGCCATGGCGCCGGTGCCGTTGTCCAGCGCGCCCTGGCCTAAATCCCAGGAGTCGAGGTGGCCGCCGATGATAACCCTCTGACCGGGGAATTGCGTGCCTTTGATTTCCGCCACCGTAATGGATGCGGGCACGGGGCCGGCGCTGAAAGAGCCATTCAGGCTCACCTTCATGCTGACCGGACCGGCCTCCTGCAGGCGGTAGATCAGGTCGTAGTCTTCATGGCTGATGAAGGCGATGGGCACTTCCGAGGGCTGGTACTTGTTGTAACCGCCGCCCATATTGAACAGG
>DATFDP010000209.1:0-14347 GCA_035252015.1 Terriglobales bacterium | reverse complement strand
ACAGGTTCGTATCGGGGCATTGCTTCAAGTCAAGCCGGGAAAGTCTGGAGTATGACCGGCCTTAGCCGCTGTGCTTCCTCAGCGCCTGAAGGCGAGTTTTCAAGCGGCAATCATCGGCACGGCTGAAAGCCGTCCCCTGCTTCAACGCTGGTCTGGATTACAATCGGAAGTTTGCAGCCCGACCAGGGAACGACTCAGAGTGCATGTTCAAGAAGATCCTGATCGCTAACCGGGGGGAAATCGCGGTGCGGGTGATGCGCGCCTGCCGCGAGCTAGGCGTTCCGTCGGTGGCGGTTTATTCCGAGGTGGACCGGGCGTCGCTGCACGTGCGCCACGCCGACGAGGCCTACTTCATCGGCCCGGCGGCAGCGACCGAATCCTACCTGAACATAGAAAAAATACTGGACGCGGCTCGGAGCAGCGGCGCTGACGCCATTCATCCCGGTTACGGCTTCCTTTCTGAGAACCCGCGCTTCGCACGCGCCTGCCGCGAAGCGGGTATCAAGTTTATTGGGCCAACCCCCGAAGCCATGGAACTGCTGGGCTCGAAAACGCGCGCCCGGCAGGCAATGGAGCGTGCCGGCGTGCCCCTGGTGCCAGGCTCAGCCCGCGGCCTGGAATTTGCCGAGGCGGAGCGCGTGGCCAGGGAGGTTGGCTACCCCATCATGCTGAAAGCGGCGGCCGGGGGAGGAGGCAAGGGCATGCGCGCGGTGCGCGCGGCCGAGGAGTTGCGCTCCGCCTTCGACAGCGCCCGCAGCGAAGCGGAGCGCGCCTTCGGCGATGGCGAGGTGTATATCGAGAAGCTGATCGAGAACCCGCGCCACATCGAAATGCAGGTGCTGGCCGACGAGCATGGCCACACCGTCTGGCTGGGCGAGCGTGAGTGTTCGGTGCAACGAAGACACCAGAAGGTGCTGGAGGAATCGCCTTCGCCAATTGTGGACATGGAAATGCGCCGGCGCATGGGCGAGGCGGCGGTCAAGGTGGCTGAAACTGGTGGCTACACCAACGCGGGGACAGTGGAGTTCCTGGTGGATGAGGGCAGGAATTTCTATTTCCTGGAAGTGAACACGCGCCTGCAGGTGGAGCATCCGGTGACGGAGATGGTCAGCGGGCTCGATCTGGTTCACCTGCAGATTCAGATTGCCGCGGGGGAGCCGCTGGCTTTCCGCCAGGAAGACGTGCAACTGCGCGGACATGCCATGGAATGTCGCATCTATGCCGAGGATCCGGACAACAACTTTTTTCCCAGCCCGGGGAAGATCACGCTGCTGCTGGTGCCGGCGGGACCGGGCATCCGCCGGGACAGCGGCATGTACGAGGGCTGGAGCGTGCCCCTGGATTACGATCCGCTGCTGGCCAAGCTGATCGGCTACGGCAGCGACCGCAAGCAGACCATCATGCGGTTGCGGCGCGCCCTGCACGAATATTTTGTGGGCGGCATCAAGACCAATATTTCGCTGTTCCGCCGCATTCTGAAGAATCCTGAGTTTATGGCGGGCAAGCTGGATACCGGGTTCCTGGACCGACTGCTGGCCAATCCGGAAACTGACCCGGTAAAGAAGGAACATCCAGAGATTGCTGCCATTTCCGCGGGAGTGTTTGCGGTTCTGGAACAAGCGCCGGCTAGCCGGAATGGGGCATCGGGCATAAGCGCGGCGACGCAATCAAAAGCTGCAGCCACCGGCTGGAAACAGGCAGGGCGACTGGAGTCCCTGCAGTGAACGTGGCCGCGAACTCAACTTCAGAGGGCGCAGGCAAACCTAACCTCAGCGGCTAAAGCCGTTTTAATGGGTACCATCTCGGCGCGGCTTAAGCCGCGCCCTTTCAAACATCGGATTAGGAACAAGCCGGAACTAATGTTTTACCAGAGGCCAATAGCTAAGGGCGAATAGCCGCCTTTCCATGATTTACGACGTCAACATTGACGGCACTGACTACCGGCTGGAACTGGTGCGGGAAGAAGCTGACTGGAAGTGCCGCCTGAATGGCCGGGAAGTAGCATTGGACGCGGTGTTAACGCGGGCTAACGTACTGTCTGTGGTGATTGACGGCACGGCCTACGAAGTGAAGCGCGAGCTGACGCCGCTGGACCTGCACTTCTGGGTGGGGAGCGCCCGCTATGCCGCCGAAGTGCGCGATCCGCGGTCACTGCGCAGCCGTCGCCAGGCAGCCGGCGGCGCGCACGGTGTGGCAAAGCTAGTGGCGCCCATGCCCGGGAAAGTGGTGCGCCTGCTGGTGGCGGAAAAAACCGAGGTGCAGGCGGGGCAAGGTGTGCTGGTGGTGGAAGCCATGAAGATGCAGAATGAGTTGAAGTCACCCAAGAAGGGCGTGGTGCAGCGGATTGTGGTGGCACCTGGTGCGACGGTGAATGCGGGGGATGTGCTGGCAATTGTGGAGTAAAGAGTTTTTCACCACAGAGGCACAGAGACACAGAGAAGTGGTTTAGCCAAAAGGGCGAGGCAGACCCAAGGTGTCGTCCCTAAGGGACTCGTTTATATTTCGGAACTTTACCCAGGGCTGACGCCCTGGGCTAAAAGCTGTTTCGCCCCTTAGACGGGGCTCAGGGCAGGCTCTGCGGGCTGATTCTTTGGCAGATTGGATTTACCAAAGACTTGAGATTTGGGCTGGAAGAGGCAGCCATTTTCGGGGCCAGCGGAAAGACACAGCTTTCGGCGATTGAACCGGGCTAAGATCGGATGTTTGCCAATTCTGCTGATGTCGTGCAGCACCCAACTCGCCGCCAACAACTGGCCACTGGCCACAGACAACTGACCAATGGTTTCCGCTATTTTCCCGACTGGCTCAGAATCTGCTCGGCGTAGTAGTTCTCCACCTTGGCCTGGTCGCGGATTTCCTCGTAGAAAGCGGCTTTCAGCAACTGCTCGCGGCGGTCGCGCAGCTGCTCGCGGATGGCCTGCTGCACCCGCGGGTCATTGAGGTCACGCTGGCCGGCGGGCTCCTTGGCAATCAGCTTGATGATGCGGTAACCAAAGAGCTGGTGCGTGGTCGGGTTGACCACCTGAATGATGCTGCTGTACTGGCCGGGCTTGAGCTTGGCGAGGGCCTCGCGGGTGCCGGCATCGGTGCCCTTGAGCGAGGATTCAGGAGTAAAGCCCAAGTCGCCGCCGTTGCCCGCCGTCTCGGGATCCTCGGAGTAATTCATGGCCAGGGTGGCAAAGTCTTCGCCGCTGTCCAGCCGGTTCACCAGCATCTGAATTTTCTTGCGAGCTTCGGCATCGTTACGCGCCTTGTCGTTCTTCAGGTTGTGCACTTGAGGGTTGGGGGTGCCGGTGACCAGGATGTGGGCCAGGTGATACTGCGGCTCGATGAGGTTGAATTCCGCCTTGTGGGCATTGTAGTAGCTGGTGATGTCCTGGTCGGTGATGTTGATTTTGGAAGTGATTTCGCGATTGAGCACCTTGTCCACGGTCAGGCTGCGGCGCAGGTCGCGTTTGAAATCGTCGAGGGTGATTTTCTTATCCTGCAGGCGCTTATTGAACTCCTCCTGGGTATAGGGAGCCTTGATCTCGTTCAGGCGGCGGTTGACCTCCTCGTCGGTGGCCAGCAGGCCCAGTTTTTCCGCGCGCTGCATGAGGATTTCATCGTCAACCAGCTGGCGCAGGATGCTGAGGCGCAAGCTCTCCGCCTGCTCGCCGGCGGGCGACTGGGGCGCGCCCGCGGTTTGGTTATCGAAATACTTCTGCACTTCGGCGCGGGAAATGTCGCGGCCGTTGACCCGCGCCATTACGTCGGGGCCTGCGCTCCTCTTCTGGCAGGCAGAAAGAACCAGCAGACCGGCAATGATCAGGACCGCTGCCAACAGCGTGCGGGTAAGGGGTAAGTTGGTCTTCAAATTTCCTCCACGATCCACGGGACCGAGCTGAGCGCTTCTCCTGGCCCAGACCGAAGATCCGACTTGCCTGCTGCGGAACAAAACGGCTGGAATGGTCCCGACTGCTGGAATGGCCTGTTATCTCCCTGGGTGATTCGCGGCCGGCGCCGGTTTGGGCTGGGCTGCCGGAGTCGGTTGGGGCGGAGGCTGCACGCCCGCATCCTGCAGGGCGCGATCAATGGTCGAACGCAATTCCTGCGGCGGCACCGCGCCATCCAGCTTCTGGCCGTTGATAAACAAGGTGGGCGTGGCGTTGACGCCCAGTTGATCGGCTTCGTGCATGGAGGCCCGCACGGCATCCGTGTTCTGGGCTTTCACGCAGGCCTGCAGCTTCGGCTCATCCAGCTTGTATTTTTGGCCCTGCTGCTGGGCTACCTGGTCGAGGTTGGTGAACTGCTGCGCCAGCGTGGTTTTCTGGTCGCCGTTGATGTCATTGCGGTGGGCGTGCACGTAGTCGGCGAAGTCCCAGTAGGCTTGGTCGTTCTGCGAGGCCAGGCAATTGGCGTCCACGGCGGCGTGCATGGCCCAGGGGTGGATCTCGATGAGCGGGTAGTCCTTGTAAATGACCCGCACCTTGTCTTTGTACTGATCGAAAACCGCGGGGAACATGGTTTCGTGCATACGGGCGCAGAAGGGGCACTCAAAGTCGTCGTAGTTGACGATAGTGACTTTGGCGTCTTTGTTGCCGCGAACGGGCCGCCCATTGACGTCAATTTTTTTCATCAGGTCGGTGTAAGGATCCTTGGTCAGATCCAGCTTGGTGAAGCGGACCAGCGATTTGTTGTCCTTGGAAAGCAGAAACTCGTGCGTCTGCTTGCGGGCGCCGTCGGCGAAGGTGAGGACTACCTTGTCGTAGTTGGGGAATTCGCTGGGCTCGCGCTGGCCCAGGCTAATCTGCACCCCGGCAGGGATGTTGTAGTAGGCGCGCACCTGGCGCTCCACGCGCCGGGTAACGTCCTGGTCCACGGATTGAGCTGTGCAGCCGAGGCACAGCAATAGCAGGGCAATGAAGCCGCGTCGCACAAAATGCACTAAAAACCGCCTGTACACGGGAATAGGCAGATTATCTCACGACAGGCGGTGGTTCCGCATTTGGCCTCCTAGTATGCAGGGCGGCACGGAGGTCTTTGTTCGTTCGTGGTCACCAGAGTTCGGTAACGTGGTACAAACAGCGCATGGCTGCTCGTTCCGCCGAGCCGGATTCCGGTGACCGTTCCCGCAATCTGTACGTTTTCGGCGCCACTTCCTTCTTCAACGACACCGCCACCGAAATGGCGTACTGGATATTGCCTGCCTTCCTGCTGACCATCGGTGCGGGTCCGGCCAAGCTGGGGCTGATTGAAGGCGTGGCGGAAAGCGTTTCCTCGTTTGCCAAGCTTTTTTCCGGGCTGCTCACCGATCGTGTCGGGCCACGCAAGCCGCTGGTGGTCGCCGGATACACGGTGGCCAATGTCTTGAAGCCGGTGTTGGCCGTTACCACTGCCTGGTGGCAGGTCCTGCTGGTACGGTTTGGCGACCGCCTGTCCAAAGGGGTGCGTGGCGCGCCGCGCGACGTAATGCTGGCTGAATCGGTGCCGCGGGAGAAAATCGGCTCCGCTTTCGGCCTGCTGCAGGCCATGGATTCTGCCGGCGCCATTGTTGGGCCTGCGGCAGCATTGTTCCTGCTGGGTTACTTCCGCTTTCGCGGCGTGTTCTGGGCGGCTGCGGTGCCGGGCGCGCTGGCGATTCTGATAGCTATTCTTGGTATTCGCGAGACTGGAGGCTTGAGAGGTCCGGATGCTTCGGTACCAGGAGCTAAGATTGACCAGCCGCGACGGCATAGCCCGGCGGGGGAGGCGATTGCCACTACCCCTCGGACCGTGGCAGCGTTGGCGCCGGGAAAAAGCTCCGGCGGCCTGCCCGCTAACTTTTACTACCTGCTGTTTGCGGTGGGGCTGTTCTCGCTGGGAAACTCCAGCGACATGTTCTTGGTGCTGCGCGCGCATGATGCGGGCATACCGACGCGGCACGCGCCCCTTCTAGGGCTGGTGTTCAACCTCACTTACACGGCTGTGTCGTGGCCGGCGGGCCGTCTGGCCGACCTGGTGTCCAAGCGCGCCATTGCCGCCGGTGGCTACCTGGTGTTCGCGGCGGTGTATTTCGTTTTCGCCCTGGCGTCTTCGGCGCATGCACTGTGGGCGGCCATGGCCTGCTATGGGCTGTTCTATGCGCTGACGGATCCGGTTTTGCGCGCCCTGGTGGCACAAACCTCTGGGGCGGAAATGCGCGGCCGTGCCTTTGGCATCTTTTTCTTCGTGACCAGCGTGGCCGCGCTGCTCTCCAGCGTCATAACCGGCGAACTGTGGAAGCACTACGGCGCGCGGTTGCCGTTCTATTTGTCGGCAGGTTTGGCGGTTATAGCGGCAGCAATGCTGCTGGCGGGGGAGGTCGGGGAGGGGGCCGTGCGCGGCCAGGCAAGCAATTAGCGATTTGCGCTTAATCCCTGACGAGCTGGCGCGGTACTCCCTTCAATTGGCACCACCAGGCTGAACCGTTCAGGGCTACACCGAACGGTGTAGTGCCTCAAGAAAACCCGTTGCTGGAGGCCAACCCCCCGTAGCAGTCATTCCTGCTAAGGCAGCGCGTACCAATGTGGAGCGTTCTCAAAAACTGTTGGCGTGTTGGTGACATCAACGACATTTGAGCCATCTGCATGCATAACGCAGATATCATCATCATGAGCCTTCGATTCGCTTGCGTCCGACGCGCCAACCGTCGCGGGCTGGACGCATCCGAAGATGATCTGATCGCCCTCCGGCGAGAACACTGGGTTAAAGCCTCCCCTATGGCTCTGACCGTTGTAGATGATGTGCTGTTGGCTGCCATCAGGGCGCATAAGGTAGATACTGATACTGCCTCCAGTGGGATGCAGACCTTCTTTGAGAGCGTTAAAAACGATCCACTGTCCATCGGGCGACCAGCTCGGGTGCTCGGCTCCGAGTCCCCAAGATGTCAACTGCCGAACGTTGCTACCGTCCGAGTTCATAATGAAGACAGCCTGTTGCTGAAAGCCGAAGCCCTCCTCCTTCACGATCCGTATGAATAAAATTTGGGTTCCATCGGGTGAGAACTGCGGCCCAACGTCAAATATGCGCTCCTGGCCGAGCAGCACCGTATCGGGGATCACTGGGTGCGGATCGCTCCCATCTGAATTCATGACATAAATGGTGGTGTGAAAGTTCCTGGGATCGTTGTCTGGGGTAACAGGTGAGAAATCGAACGCGACGTGCAATCCATCCGGCGACCAAGAGGGTGCTTCGTGAATAGCTGGTCCCGATGTGAGCTGGTGAGGGTTTGAACCGTCGACGTCGGCCGTGGCAATCTGTTGATTTCCGTCCGCGTCGGAAAAGTCAAAAGCAATGCGGGTATGGTCGGGCGACATATCCCCAATCGCTGAGACCTGCAGCGCCCCTGAACCGTCCGGATTCGCCGTGTAGAAGAGGGTAACTCCGGTCACTGGATCGAAACGACTGAATGCAATCCGACCGTTCTTGCCGGGAGAAATGGCGCTCGCGGTGGAGACTAAGGCGGCAACCAACACTATCCCCCCGGCGCTGATGGTTAGGAATCTCACTCTGGATTTCATGCGTACTTCTCCTCGTGATCCTCTGGCTTTTAAGAGCCTTGGTACCAGTTGGTCAGCTGGGAAGCCACTGACGCGGGATTTTGCGTGGTGAACATCCAGCAAGCCTGCTCAAAACGCAATGGCGGGGAAGTGACGATTTGATGACATTTCTGTTCCCCGCGTACCAGCATTGGTTTTCAATTACTTGCGCAGAGACTTTGCGTGGCTGTGGAGCAATGCTGCGCGCTGGTGATAGACTCTACGGCCAGCTTGGGGTGCAGTTAGCAATGCCCATTTCAGGCGAATCGCCGAGGCAGCTAGGCTTCGGAGAATTCAAGCTTGACCTCCACACTGCTGAACTCTCCACCGACGGGCATAAGTCCGCACTTTCGGATAAACCTTTCCAGCTTCTAATCGCCCTTCTGGAGCGCCCCGGCCAACTAGTTACGCGCGAGGAGTTGAAGCAAAGGCTCTGGAATTCCGAGACATTTGTTGACTTTGATCTGAGCTTAAACAAGACGGTGAACCGCCTGCGCGAGGCGCTGGGGGACTCCTCAGAACGACCACGGTTTATCGAAACTCTCCCGCGCCGGGGGTACCGTTTCATTGCTGAATTGGCTCCGGTCGAAGCGGGTCCCGAGAACCGCACGGTAAGGAAAAACCGAGCTCCACACGACGCAGCACAAAACTCCGGGCGCAGGATTCGCGCCCGCTATTCCATAACCATGGTCGCGTTGCTGGTCGGGATGCTCGGCGGAGTGTATGCCGCCAGACACTTCTGGGTAGCTCATGAGGCGCACTTCCACCAACTCACGTTCCGCCGCGGTACCGTGTTTTCAGCGAGGTTTTCCCCGGAAGGCCGCACGGTGTTGTATAGCGCGGCTTGGGACGGCAACGCCAGCCGAATGTTCTCCAACCATCCGGAGTCGCCCGAATCCATTCCTCTTGGGAGCGGGAAAGTTCAGATACTGGCCATCTCGAAATTGGGCGAAATGGCCGTACTATTGGAAAGGAACTTTGTTGCCCATCGCCAATTTGTCGGAACTCTGGCTCGGGCACCGCTTTCCGGGGGAGCGCCCCGCGAGATCGCAGACGATGTCACAGATGCCGATTGGACGCCGGATGGAAACGGGCTCGCCCTCGTGCGAACTTCCGGAGGGCGTTACCGTATCGAATTCCCCATCGGCAAGGTGTTGTACGAAACCAACGGATGGATCAGCGACCTTCGATTCTCGCGAAACGGGGATCTGATTGCCTTTGTTGACCACCATGTCTTCCCCGACGATGGCGGAGCAGTCGCTGTGGTGGACTGGAAGGGCAATAAAAGAGTTCTGTCCGATGGGTGGAATTCTGTCGAGGGCTTGGCGTGGTCGGTTGGTGGTGATCAAGTGTGGTTTGCTGCTGGAGCATTGTACGCGGTTACACTCTCAGGAAACATCCGCACTGTCTTACGCACCGGGACGGATATTACACTCCACGACATCTCCGCTACGGGCGAAGTTCTACTATCTGAAGATAACAAGGCCATCAGCATGATGTTGTCCACTCCGGACAGTAGAGCTGAGCGCGATTTCTCCTGGCTAAAATCTTCAGTCGTTACTGGGATGTCGCAGGATGGTAAGCGGCTTCTTTTTTCTGAGCAATACGCGGGTGGCGGACCATCGTATTCAGTTTATCTTCGCAATGTGAATGGCTCGGACGCAGTCCGGCTCGGCAGGGGAGGTTCCCTTGGATTATCCGCGGATGGGAAGTGGGCTGCTGTTTCAGTATCCGGCTACTCGGGCAACGAGTTATGGATCCTGCCAACCGGAGCGGGAACTCCGAAACGGCTGCCAGACTTCGGAATTCGGCATTACTACGCCGCTGATTTTGTGCCACGCAGCAAACGCATTTTGCTCTCCGGAGAAATCCCAGGCCACAAACCGTGTTTTTACCTGCTAGATACTGAGGACGGCGGTTTTCGTCGCTTGACACCCGAGGGAACTTACGGTGCAGCTTCTTGGTCGGGAAACATTGTCTCGCCCAATGGAAAGAGCTTTTTTGCCAAGGACACCAATCAGAACCTTTGGGTGTATCCCATTGACGACGGCAATCCTCGACTTATCGGCCGAATTGACCCTGCTGACATTCCTTTTCAATGGAGTCCGGATGGAAGCGCAGTTTTCCTGTATCGTCAGGGGGTAGTGCCCTCAAAAGTCTATCGGATGTCAATTTCCAGCGGACGAATGGAACTGTGGAAGGAGTTGAATCCGGCCGACTCTACGGGCGTATTGGCCGTTATTGCCGTCGTTAGCACGACCGATGGACGATCCTATGCATATAGTTTCGATCGCTGGTTGTCGGATCTTTACCTGGTTGACGGCTTGAAGTGACCATCACTATACTGGCCTAGAGTTGCTAAGTGAAAGCTAATTCATACCAAAACTTTCCTTGGTGCAGCGCCAGACCGCTCTTCGGGATAACTGTCTTCTTGCTGAGTCCCGGTTCGTACAGGCTCTGATCTATCGGGATTTTGGGAAGGTTTTGTACGGGCTCTAGGTGTTAACTGCTAAGCGCTCCCGAAGTCACGGTTGACTCTTCTTGCACCCGTCCCGCGCGACGTTTGCGGAAGATTGCGAAGAGAAGGATTTGCACCGCCAATGCGGAGGCGCTGTCCAGATAGACATCGTGAATGGTGCCGGTGCGCGAAGGCAAGAAGCTCTGATGCCATTCATCCAGGCTGGCCACGGCGGCGGTCATAAAGAAGGCAATGACTGACCAAGGCAACGCCCAGGCCGCTCCGCGGTAGGAGCCCAGCGTTACCCGCCAAGCGCGGAACAGCAGCCAGCTCAGGATGCCGTAGCCGGTGACGTGTCCCACTTTGCGCAACACGGCATTGGCCGCGCTTACGCCGGAGACGTTGATCGAACCAAAAAACGAAGCCAGCAACTGGTACAAGACATGGCCAGTGTTCTGGGCGGATAACCAGGGGGTGGACTCAATGGCGATCAGGATCAGCCACAATATGGCCGCAGTCCATTCGCGCCAGGGAAAGTTGTTTGGGTCGGAAGTTTTCACGAGGGTTTATAGAATTGCAAGTTCAGGATAGCACTCGGAAGTCGCATTCAGCACTCAGCATTCCGCCCTTTAGTGCATTGCTGATTTCGGGAGAATTCTCAGTGGCTAAAGACTGAGTGCTAACGGCTGAATGCTGAGAGCTGGTTTACTCCAGCCGGTAGTTGGGCGCTTCACGGGTGATGATCACGTCGTGCACGTGGCTTTCGCGCAAGCCAGCCATGCTGATGCGCACAAAACGCGCTTTCTGCTGCAGTTCGGATATGCTGCCCGAACCGCAATAGCCCATGCCGGAGCGCAGGCCGCCCACCAACTGCGTGACAATCATGGAAATTGAGCCCCGGTAGGGCACCCGGCCTTCAATGCCCTCCGGAACCAGCTTGGCCAGCCGGTTTTGATCGCCCTCTTCGGTGGCCATGCCGGTGGAAGCCTCGTCGCCATCCAGTTGCTGAAAATAGCGCTCTGCTCCCGCGGAGCCGGCCGCCATCGCACCCAGCGAGCCCATGCCGCGGTACTGTTTGAAGGAGCGACCCTGGTAAAGTATGGTTTCTCCCGGGCTCTCGTCGGTGCCGGCAAAGAGCGAGCCGATCATGACCACAGAAGCGCCGGCAGCCAGCGCCTTGGTGACATCGCCCGAATACTTGATGCCGCCATCGGCAATGATGGGGATTTGGGCCTCGCGCGTAGCCCGCGAAGCCTCGGCGATGGCGGTGATCTGCGGCACCCCGGCGCCGGTGACGATGCGAGTGGTGCAGATGGAGCCCGGGCCTATGCCCACTTTGATGGCGTCAGCGCCGCTGCGCGCCAGTTCGCAGGCGCCGTCAAAAGTGGCCACGTTGCCGGCCAGCAGGTCCACCTCCGGCAGCTTGGCCTTGATGGTTTTTACCGCTTCCAGCACTAGCGACTGGTGGCCGTGGGCGCTGTCAATGGCCAGCACGTCCACCTTGGCCTTCACCATCTCCTGCGCCCGCTCCAGATAATCGCCCGTAGCGCCGATGGCCGCACCCACGCGCAAGCGCCCATGCGAGTCCTTGGCGGCATTGGGATACTTCAGTTTTTTCTGGATGTCCTTGACCGTGATCAGACCCTTGAGGTTGTACTTGTCGTCCACCACCAGGAGTTTTTCCACCCGGTGCTTGTGGAGGATTTTCTCCGCTTCTTCCAGGGTGGTGCCTACAGGCACGGTGATGAGGTTTTCCTTGGTCATCACCTTGTTGATGGGAATGTCGGTGCGAGTTTCAAAGCGCAGGTCGCGATTGGTAAGAATGCCGACCAGTTTCTTGTTCTTGGTGATGGGTACGCCGGAAATCTTGTACTGGCGCATGACTTCCAGGGCATCAGCTACTTTGTCGTCAGGCGACATGGTGATGGGGTCCACAATCATGCCGCTTTCCGAGCGCTTTACTTTGTCCACTTCGTTGGCCTGCTGCTCCGGCGTGAGGTTGCGATGGATGATGCCCATGCCGCCCTGCTGCGCCAGGGCGATGGCCATGCGCGACTCGGTCACGGTGTCCATGGCCGCGCTGATGATGGGAATGTTCAGCGTGATGTTGCGGGTGAGCGGCGTTTGCGTGTTCACCGTTGCCGGGGTCACATCAGAACGGGCGGGCAGGAGCAACACGTCATCGAAAGTAAGTGCCTCGGGCACCGGAAAATGAATCATGGAGGTTTTCTCGCGTGGGAGCTAAATGACCATTCTAGAGAGCCCGGAAGCTTTCAGCAAATCTGGTGGCCGGCTGAACTATTTCACGACGCTGGGTTGAGAGGCATCGTTCTTAGGTCCGGGAGGAGTAAACAGCAGCACCCGAATGAAACCGAAATGCTGCGCTTGAGGGTCCTGGAAACGCCGGGCTAATGCTTCCTGCAATTGAATAAGTTTACTGTTGGGCAAATATTCGGTGACCAGCCAGACGCGTTCACTGCCGGCGGCAGTTGCGGCAGCATAAGCATCGTCTACAGACGGGTAGGGGTTATCCAGCACAGCTTCGTCGCTGCCTGCCGGGAACACACGGGCGGGCACCTCCGCAGGGGCAAACCGCTCGCGGTAATAGTTAAAGGGAAACCGCTCATATGGGTATAGGAAAACGATGGTATCTCCGTCATGAGCCTGCTGGACCAGGTAGGCGGTAGCGTGCCTCCAGTCATCGGTGTTCTGAAAGTCAGAACGATGCTGCAGATAGAGCACGCTGCTTCTTAACGACAGCAGCAATAGAACGGACAGGCAGAGGGTCTGTATCCACCGGTGGTGAAAGCGCCGGATGACTGCGGCCGTGAGCAGCAGAAGCGCGGGAATACTGCCCAGCACATAACGGGTAAGAAACAAGGGCTGCCAGTGAGATAGGGCGAACAGAAGCGCAGGGGGAAGCAAGGCCCAGGAGAAGAGAAACAGGTAACGCCAGCCTTGGGATTCAAGCGTGAACCGTTCCCGGAGGGCATAGACGAGGCCGGCCAGGGCCGAAACAATTAGCAGCAGCCCCAGCAGGGCGCCGTCGGGTCCGCCCACATCGGCCACATAGCCTGCCAGTTCATGCAGGCCCGGTACTGCGAGCCAGAAGGAAGGGCGGGGAGGAGCAAAGGCGATGCACCACGCCAGGGGCGCGAAGGCGGCGGCGACCATGGCCAGGGAAAACGCACCTCGGTGGCTCCAGTTTTGCCGGGGCAACAGGAAGACGGGGGCTGCTTGGGCCATTACCACCAGGATGGTCAGCACATGGCAGTAAAGCATGACCACGGAGGCAAGAACGTAGCCGGCCCAATCGGCGCGGCGGCCTCTTTGCAGCGCCCGGAACAAATAAAGCGCGGAAAGCACGGCCAGCAGCGCGGCCAGGGTGTAGGCGCATGTCTCCTGCGAATATCGGATCAGGAGCGCGTTACCGGCGGCCAGCGCGGCAGCCATCCATCCGGTTTTTTGATCGAATAGTTCCGCCCCCAGCCGGTAGAGGGCAACGATCGCGGCCAGTCCGAACATGACGGAAAGGGAACGCAGGACGGTCTCGCGGCTGCCCAGCACCAGCCAGAACCGCAGCACCAAGTGATAAGCGACGCTGTTCGCCCCATAAGGATGCAAAACTCCCCGCAAGAAGTCATGGGCATTCATGCGCGCCAGAGAGACGCGGAAGGTTTCGTCAAGCCACAGACTGGTCGTGCCCAGGCGAAAGCAGCGGAGGGCGGCAGCGGCCAGCAGAACCGCCGCAACCGCAGCCGTTCGCCGGAAAGTGGAATACTCTTGAGTTATTTCAGGAGACTGCTTGAGAGCCACAGCCATTGTGGGCAGTATGGCAGCACAGCTTTTTGCTGCTCAAGGAAAATCTCTAATCAAACAACCGCCAGAAGTTCGTTGACAGCCGGGTTTCGCCTGGACGCTTGCCTCGCGTGGTAGCTTAGGCGAAGTGCAGCCCTTCAGCCGAGGCTCTGAGTTCCGCTGGTTGACGGCGGCGGTGTCGCTTACGGCCGCCATGCTGCTCGGCCGCTTTGGAATGGGCACCTACAGCCCGGCGGCGCTGGTATTGGTGGCGCTCGCCATATGCGCCTGCATGTGGGCACTCTCGGTTCCAGCTTCAGGAGCGGCGGAGCCGATGGTCGCGGGGCGAGGCATGCAGCTGGGGCTGGCCCTGATTTTCCTGCTTCACGCCGGAATGGGCCTGGCCACGCTGCGCTCGACCCCGCCAGAGCGGGTGGACGTTTACCTTTTCCAGCGGGATGCCGCTGCGGCCCTCTTGCATGGAACCAACCCCTACCACATCACCCACCAGAACCTGTACGGGCGCGCCTCCGCATTTTTCTATGGACCGGGC
>DATFDP010000208.1:0-16236 GCA_035252015.1 Terriglobales bacterium | reverse complement strand
CCCCTGCTGTTCGCCATTGGGCCGGCCGACGGCTTCAGCCAGGAGGCGCGTAAGGCAGCGTCAGTTCTGATTTCGTTGGGGAAAATGACCCTGCCACATGAACTCGCCCGGGTGGTACTTCTGGAGCAGCTCTACCGCGCGTTCACAATTCTGAAAGGTCATCCCTATCACTTGGGGCACTGAAGGGGTAGCGCCGGCGTCTCGCCGGCTGCCGCGAGGGTGTCTCGCCCTCGTCTGTCAGACCTGCCTATCTTTGTTCTCGACTTGTACGCGACTCAATAATTTTTCCCAGCACATTGTTCCGCCCGTCTATACGTTCCAGGTGCGGAAACCGAGGCCCACCAGCATAGTTCACAGAATACGTCTTGTAATACCCAATGTTCTCCACCAGCAGCTGCAACGGCCCACGCGCCTTCAGGGCCGCCAGCAGCACCTCCGGCGACCACTTCCGACCATTCACCGCCACCAGCTTCATGCCCGGAGCAATGCCCGCGGCGGCTGCCGCCATGCCCGGAATCACGTCCAAAATGGTGCCCTCGTCCTCGTTCTTTTCCTGATGAATCACCATGCCGACGGAACTGGTCAGGTCCATCCCGTGGGCGAATTTCTCGCCTGCCTGCTGCAGTTCATTGGGAGCGTCGTTGTACACCAGGCGCCAGCCGCTCTGCTCGATCCCGTCCAGCGGCGCGCGCGGAGCCACCGCAAACACGCGTGCCTGTAAAAATCCGCGCCAGTCGTAAGGCGCAACCTGGTTGAACGCGGCAATCACATCATCCAGGGTGTAAGGCTTCATCGCCGGCGGACCGCTGGGCGGACCCTCGAATTGGCGGCAAAAATCATCCAGCGACCGCCGCCCATTCGTCTGCTTGCGGATGATGGTGTCGGCCTCCAGCCAGATGAGTTCGCTCTCCGGATAAAAATCGGCGCTGCGCCGCCAGGCCATCCATTCCCGTGGCGCTTCGTAAAGGATCTGCGCCGAGACTGCCGTATCCTCCAGCGGCCGCCAGATGCGTCCGGCGCGGTGGTCCATCTCTGAGGCCGTCAACGCCAACTGCTCACGAAATTGCTGCGGCGTATAAAGCCCGGAGCGCGCCGTCAGCACCTCGCCCAAATACGTGGTCAGTCCTTCATAGATCCACAGCAGCTCCCCTTTCATGGGCTGCTGGTAATCGGAGGTCGCCAGGCCCGCGGGGCGCCGGTACTTGCCGTTCCAGGAATGCACAAACTCGTGCGGTAACAGTCCGGCCATCAGCTTGCGTAGATTCGGATCAAGCAGCGTGCGCTCCGGCGCCCGATCATCGCTGGATTCGTGATGTTCCAGGCCATTGGGCGGCTCCACGTCGCTCAAGGTGAGCAGGAAATGATAATCGCGGTAGTGGTGCGCGCCGAACAAGACGCTGGCTTCCGCCATCAGGTGCGTATAGTCAGCCACCGATTCCTGCGGGATCTCCACCGCCGCCGCGGAATCGGCGGCAATATCGAGTTCCTGTGGCGGCGCTCCTGGGGTGAAGAGCGGCACGGCGCTGTAGTTCGCGCCAGCCAGTACCGGCGAATCAACCAGCGTATTCAGCGGCACCGGCGCGAACTTCACCACATCGCCGTAATGACTGCTTACCGGCAGCGCTGTGCCAAATTTCCATGCCGGCGGCAGCTCCAGCGCGGTGTTATAAGTGAACTCCCGCACCGGCCCGCCCGCGGGGTAGAGCAGCACCACGTTCCAGTTCAGGATCATCAGCTGGTCGGTGGAAAGGGGGTCGAATCGTCCTGGCCCGTGGCTGGGCGTGGCGTAATCAAAACTCGCATCCAGTGTGCTCGTGCCCGGGGGCACATTTACGTGAAAGGCGTACATGTCGACGTCATCGCGCTTCCATGGAATCACCTGTCCGCCGGCGCTGAACCGCACGCCCGTCACATTCGCGATCGGACCGGTGGGTCGATGGTTCCCCGGCAGCCACTTAGGGTAATAGAGCGTAAGCGGCCCAGCTGACACGGGGAACGTCAGCCGCGCATGAAAGATTCGCCGCGGTGCCTCGCGCGCATCCACGTTCAGCGTTATCGGCGCATTCTGCGCCGCGCTTAATGCAACCAGGAAGAAAACACCCGCCACCGTCGCGAGAGCGGTTCGTCTGCGCATCTTTTTCTCTGCTCAAAAACCCGCCATGTTAGGCCGCGCCTGCCCTTATGGTCAAACGGCATCCCTGCAATTTCTCGCAGTCACATTTACAATCAGAGCTTGCCTTTTCTGCGCACTGAAAACTGGCCACTGACCACTTCTGACAACTGAGTACTGAAAACGGTTTTATGCCCGACGTTCGTCGCGGTCTCATCATCGTGAATACCGGCCCTGGCAAGGGTAAGACCACCGCCGCCATGGGCACCGCCTTACGCGCCGTCGGTCAGGGCATGCGCGTGCTCATGCTGCAGTTCCTGAAAGGTTCCTGGCATTACGGCGAATTGGACGCGGTGAAGGCCTTCGCCGACCGCTTCCTCATGAAGCAGATGGGCCGCGGCTTCGTGAAAGTTGGAACGGAAAAGCCCGACCCCGAAGATGTTCGCCTGGTGGAGGAAGCCTGGGCCGAGGCAGCCCACGCGATCAATTCGCGTGAATGGGACCTGGTCATCCTCGACGAAATCAACTACGCCATCAGCTACGGCATGCTCGACCCCGCAAAGGTGGCAGAAATCCTCAAAAATAAGCCGCCTATGGTGCATGTTATATTGACGGGCCGCAACGCCCATCCGACAATTGTCGAACTGGCCGATACGGTCACAGAAATGCGCCAGGTCAAGCACGCCTACGAGAAGGGCGTCGAGGCCCAGCGCGGAATCGAATATTAACACCGAGTACTCAGAACCGAGTTCCCAGTTGTGGACTGCTGAGAACTGACAACTGAAACTGGCTTTATGGCTTGGTTTAAACGCGAAGGCGGCGAGCTGGATACCTCAGGCGAAAAGAAAGTTCGCACCGAGGGTTTGTGGGTGAAGTGCGACCAGTGCCGCCAGATCATCTGGAAAAAGGATCTGGCCGAGAACCTCAACGTCTGCCCCAAATGCGACCGCCACTTCCGTATTGACGCGCGCACGCGCTTGGCCCAGTTGCTCGACGACAATCAATACGAAATCGAAGACGACAACCTGGCCTCCACCGACCCTCTCAAGTTTGTCGACCTGAAGTCCTACCGCCAGCGCCTGCAGCAGGCCCAGGGCGACAGCGGCCTGAAGGATGCGGTCATCAACGCGCGCGGTAAGCTGGAGGGTCGTCCTGTCATCGTCAGTGCCATGGAGTACTCCTTTATCGGCGGCAGCATGGGCGCCGTGGTCGGCGAAACCATCGCCCGCGCCGTCGAGCGCTCCACCGACACCAGAACCCCGCTGGTCATCGTTTCCGCCTCCGGCGGCGCCCGCATGATGGAAGGTGTGGTCAGCCTCATGCAGCTGGCTAAAATCTCTGCCGCCCTGGCCCGCATGCACGAAGCCAAGGTG
The DNA here is from genome assembly GCA_035252015.1 of Terriglobales bacterium. Classification (GTDB taxonomy): domain Bacteria; phylum Acidobacteriota; class Terriglobia; order Terriglobales; family Acidobacteriaceae; genus JAICWP01. The sequence continues at coordinate 12,753 of DATFDP010000208.1, read as the reverse complement.
CCCTACATCTCTGTCTTGACCGATCCCACCACCGGCGGCGTCACCGCCTCCTACGCCATGCTGGGAGATCTCAATGTCGCCGAACCGGGTGCGCTTATCGGCTTTGCCGGGCCGCGCGTCATTGAGCAGACCATCCGTCAGAAGCTGCCCGAAGGTTTCCAGCGCAGCGAGTTTCTGCTGGAGCACGGCATGCTTGACGCTGTAGTGCACCGCCGCCAGCTCAAGCCCTATATCTCCCGGGCGCTAGCCTTTATGGCGGCTGCCTAGTTGACTAGCTTTCTGGCTAACTTCCTATCTAGCTGGACCTCCACTTCCCTTGTTGAATTTCCCTGTGGAATACTGTTTCCACCTTGCTCATCTGATGCACAAATTGGTGCTAGCCCTGCGAAAAGCTAGTTAGCCAGTCAGCTAGCAAGCTAGTCAGCTTGTCCTACGATTCCGCAGTCGCGAACCTGTACGCGCTCGGCCACGAACTGGCCCGCACGCCTTCCCGTAAGTTCGACCTGGCCCACATGCGCGCGTTGCTGGCCGCGCTCGGCCATCCTGAGCAGCGCTTTCCTGCCGTGCTCATCGCCGGCACCAATGGCAAAGGCTCCACTGCGGCTACGCTGGCTTCAATTCTGCGCGCTGCCGGATACCGCACCGCCCTCTATACTTCGCCCCACCTCGTCCGCCTGAATGAGCGCATCCGCATCAATGGCGAGGAAATTGGAGACCTGGAATTCGCCGCCCTTCATGATCGCGTCGAGGAGACCGCCAACCGCCTGGTCATTGCCGGTGAATTGCCCTGGCATCCCAGCTTTTTCGAGATGCTGACCGCCATCGCCTTCGAGCATTTCGCCCAGGCCAAGGTCAATATCGCGGTGCTGGAAGTCGGCATGGGGGGCCGCCTCGATGCCACCAATGTGGTTGAGCCCTTGCTCTCGGTTATCACCGACATCTCCCTTGACCACCAGAAATTTCTCGGTAACACCATTGCCGAAATTGCCGGCGAAAAGGCCGGTATCATTCATCCCGGCGGTGTGGTCGTCACTTTGCCCCAGCATCCCGCCGCTAATGACGTGATCGGCAGCACCGTGCTGGAACGCGGTGCCCGCGCCGTTAGCGCCGTTGCTTACGTTCCTCCCCTTTCCCCTGCTGTCGCTGACCATAGCCGCAACGCGGAACCTGATCGCGTTAACGTGGAAGCGCACGGCTTCAGCCGTGCGACTCAGGCTTCCAAGAACGATGAGGCTTTAGTCCCTGTGCCTCGCACTTCCTACCCACTCGAAGTCATGAGCGAACAAATCCTTGTTGAGTCTCCCCTGCTCGGGCGCCACCAATACCGCAATATCGCTCTTGCTATCGCCGCCGCCGTCGAGCTGGATTCTGTTACCTTGGGCAAGAACCTTGTGGGCACGGGGCTCCGCCAAGCCGCCACAAATCACGCGGGGACAGCAGCCCTTGGCTGTGCGGGCGAGCCCAGCTCGCCAGCTAGTTTCCATATTTCTCCTTCCGTTATCGCCGCCGGCATCCGCAACACTCACTGGCCGGGCCGTTTTCAAATCATTCCGGCTCAGAATCCCTGGCCGGAACTCATCCTCGACGTTGCGCACAATCCCGCCGGCGCTTGGGCCTTGCGCTCAGCACTCTCGCAGCATTGTGGCGAGCGCCCCCTCACCGTTGTCTTTGGCGCCATGCGCGACAAAGCCATCGCCGAGATCGCCGAAATTCTCTTTCCTTTAGCTGCGCACATTGTGGCCACACGCGCGGAGAATCCGCGAAGCGCAACCCCAGACGAAATCCGAGAGTCCGCACGCCGCACCGGCGCCGTAGTGCTCACCGCTCCCAATGTGCCCGCCGGCCTCTCCCAAGCCCGCTCCCTGGCTGGCCCTCAGGGCTTGGTCGTGATCACCGGTTCGATTTACATTGTGGGAGAGGCGATGCGCGAACTGGGGCTTCGAGCCTGAATCTTGGAACCGAATTCCAACCAGCAGCTGGCAGATGAAGCCGTTGTGGCGCGGGCGCCTTCGTCCGCGAGGAACCTCCTCAGTCGCCTGCGCTCATACCTCATCTTCGATCCCCTGATCTGGTGCTACACCATCGTTCTGGCCATCTCGTCGCTGCTGTCGTCGTTCATTGACCGCGACGGTCGCATCCAGCACGCTCATGCACGCTTGTGGTCGTGGCTGATTCTGAAGACCACTGTTTCGCCGCTAACCGTGCGTGGTCTCGACCACATTGACACCTCGAAGCCTCACCTTTATGCCGTCAATCACGCCTCGGCCATGGACATACCGGGGCTGTACGTGGGCCTGCCGTTCCAGTTCCGCATCGTGGCCAAGAAGGAGCTATTCCGGTACCCCTTTATGGGTTGGCACCTCAGCCGCTCCGGGCAGGTGCGTATTGACCAGCAGACCCCAGCCAAATCCATCAGCATGCTGAAGTCGGCAGTGAAAACTCTTCAGTCGGGCATGCCGCTGGTCATCTTCCCTGAAGGTGGGCGTACCCCTAATGGCCAAGTAAAGGAGTTTCTGGCTGGAGCCTTTTTTCTGGCCATCAAGGCGCAAGCGGACATCGTCCCTATGGCGATCGTGGGGACCTACGAGATGTTAAAGATGAACACGTTTCACATCAAGCCAAGGCCACTGGAGTTGCTGGTTGGAGATCCGATTCCTACCGCTGGCCTCACCCTGCGCGACATGGAAGCGCTCTCCGCCCGCGTGAAAAGTGCGATTGAAGATCTCTACTATTCCCGAGCTGCAACTCCCGATCCGCGCCGCTGAAACCTGCGATACATGCGTGGGGACAGTCGTCCTCGATTGTCCAGGTCGGGTCGAAGCCCCGCCTCCACATGCTAAACTCAACTTTTCAGACCAAATCCGCTTCTGGCCATGGCCGAGACCATCAAAATCAAGCTGCCCGATGGCAGCGTCAAGGAAGAGCCCAGGGGCGCCACCGCTCTCGACGTGGCTAATCAAATCAGCCCGCGCCTGGCCTCCGCTGCTCTCGTTGCCAAGTCCAACGGCGACCTGATTGACCTCACCAAACCGCTGGAAACGGACACCGACCTGCGCATCCTCACCGAAAAGGATTCGGATGCGCTCCCGGTTTACCGGCACTCCACCGCCCACCTCATGGCAGCCGCCGTCCTCGAGTTATTCCCCGAAACCAAGCTCGGCCACGGCCCCCCTACCGACACCGGCTTCTTCTACGACTTCTATCGGCCCACTCCTTTCACCCCGGAGGACCTGGCGCGGATCGAAAAGAAGATGCAGGAAATCGTGCAGCGCGACGAGCCTTACACGCGCGAGTGGCTGCCCCATGAGCAGGGCCTTGCGCAGTTTCGCCAGGAAGGCGACTTCATGAAGTGCCATTTCATCGAGCAGTTCACCAAGCCCGATGAAAAAATTTCCATTTACCGTACCGGCAAGTTCACCGACTTCTGCCGCGGTCCCCACATCCCTTCCACCGGCAAAATCAAGGCCTTCAAGCTGCTCAATATTGCCGGCGCTTACTGGCTGGGCGACGAGAAGAATCCGCAGCTTCAACGCATCTATGGCACTGCTTTCTTCAGCAAAAAGGAGTTGGACGACTACCTCCACCAGCTTGAAGAACAGAAAAAGCGCGACCACCGCGTGCTAGGCAACCAGCTTGACCTGTTTTCCATTCAGGAGCTGGCTGGGCCGGGGCTCATTTTCTGGCACCCCAAGGGCGGCATTATCCGCAAGACCATGGAAGACTGGATGCGCGACGAGTACCTCAAGCGCGGTTACTCGCTGGTCTACACTCCGCACGTCGCACGCGTGGATTTGTGGAAGACCAGCGGCCACGAAGGCTATTACGCGCAGAACATGTTTACTCCCATGGAGCTCGACGATGCGGACTACCGCATCAAGCCCATGAACTGTCCCTTCCACATCCTCATCTACAAAGATCAGCTGCGCTCCTATCGCGATTTGCCTGTGCGCCTGGGCGAGCTGGGTACTGTTTACCGCTACGAGCGCTCCGGCGTGATGCACGGGCTACTGCGCGTGCGCGGCTTCACCCAGGACGATGCGCACATCTTCTGCACGCCTGAGCAGATTAAGGATGAAATCCTCGGCTGCCTGGATTTTGCGTTGGGAACTCTGCGCGCCTTCGGCTTCGACCAGTACACTGCCGAACTTTCCACCTGGGATCCCAAGGACCGTAAGAATTTCCTGGGCAGCGACCAGCAGTGGGACGGTGCCAATCGCACTCTCGTGGACGCGCTAAAGCAGCGCAACATTCAGTACAGCATTATCCCCGGCGAAGCCGCGTTCTATGGACCCAAGGTTGACATGAAGCTGGTAGACGCCATTGGCCGCCCGTGGCAGCTCTGCACCATTCAGTTCGACTTCAACCTGCCGCAGCGCTTCGGCCTGGAGTATGTCGGCGAAGACGGACAGCGGCACCAGCCAGTGATGGTGCACCGCGCCCTGTTCGGCTCGATCGAGCGCTTCTTCGGCGTGCTGATTGAGCATTATGCTGGGGCTTTTCCGGTGTGGCTCTCGCCCCTGCAGGCGGTGCTCGTTCCCATCAGCGAGCGCCACCGAGAATACGCGGAAGAAGTTGCCGACCAGCTCCGGGCCGCCGGCGTGCGCGTGCACGTGGACGCGCGTAACGAGAAGATGAACGCCAAAATCCGCGAGCACACCCTGCAGAAGGTCCCTTTTCTGCTGGTGGTGGGCGATAAGGAAGCCGAGGCTGGGAAAGTCAGCGTCCGCAGCCGCGGTAAAGGCGACGAAGGTCAAGTCCCGGTAACTGAATTTCTTGCCCGCCTCACCCGCCTCATCACCTCCAAATCCGCCACCCTGGATTGATTAGTACGGCTGTGGGGACGATGGTCGCATGAACTATCACTTCTGATACCCGTCATTTTGAGCGAGGGCGAACGCCCGAGTCGAAACACCCTACACACCCGCTGACGCCCTGCCCAAGGGGTTTCCAGGTTTGCGACTGATAAATCGTGGGGTTTCTCGGTGCCCTCTAAGTCTCGGCGGTGAAAAGCTGCTACTTCGGGCTCAGCCCCACACTGGCGCCGGTGGTCATGTCCATGTACACGTACGACTTCAGTACTTCGCGGAAGGCAGGCAGCGCTTCTCCCAGCGCTTCTTTGGAGCGTGAGCTGAGCACCAGCAGGGCAACCACCTGGGGCTCGTCCACATAGGCCACCAACTCAAAGGAGCCTTGGTTAACTCCATAGAATACGCGCACCTTTGCTGCCGCGCCCTCGCCTGCCGGCAGGTCACGCGCCTCCACCACGTTCATCTTGGGAAAGCGCTGGCGAAAGCCATCCAGATCGTTGGCCATGAGCTGCTGCAAAGTTTGCCCGGGCTGTTTTTCGGCGATATTGGGATAGATAACGCTGTCGGCCTGGTCCCAACTGGAACCCTGCGGATAAAGCACGCAGCAAGTGCCCATCTTTTGGCCCGTAGCCCGGTCCAGCACCCAACCTTTAGGCACCGAAATCATGAATCCGCCGTGGTCGGAGTAAATAATGGCTGCGTTCTCCGGCGATGCCGCCGCGCTTGGCACCTTCAACTGTGACGTGGAAAGGTTCCCCGCTGGGGTTGAGGGAACGGTGGTATTGAGCAGCAGGAACGCCAACAGGCTCAGCAGCATGAATTAAGACCTCGGGCGTAAAGCTCCGCCACTGATCCCTGGATAAGTGCATGTTAGCTTCTGCTGTGCCCCCACTGGAAGGTTACCAAGGCAGCGATACCGCCGAGCTAGAGATGCCACGGAAGCCGCGCCAGATGGCACTTTCGTGCCCCTAACCATTTTTGAAACAACAGATCCGCGAGCCTCACACTTCTCTGTGCTTCGATGTTTTGTTCGCTTCCGAGCGACACGAGTTCGCCGTGCAGTACCATAGATGTGTGCACGAACTGGCTCAGCGCGTTCGCCGTTACATTCGCGGCGAGGAACTGTTGCGCCCCGGCGATCGAGTGGGCGTGGCGGTCTCCGGCGGCGCTGATTCCGTCGCTCTTCTGCGGCTCCTGCTGGAGCTTCGCGGCGAACTCGGCGTAGTCCTCTCCCTGGTTCACCTGAATCACCAGATTCGCGGTTGCGACGCCGATTCCGACCAGCAGTTCGTGACCGATCTAGCTCGCCTGCACGCTCTGCCTCTGCTCGCCTCTTCCGCCGATACTCCCGCGGAGGCGGCCAGGTGCCATCTAAGTTTGGAGGCGGCGGCGCGAAAACTCCGTTATCGGTACTTCCAGGGTCTGCTTACCGACGGCCTTTTGGACAAGATTGCTACCGCGCACACGCTCGATGATCAGGCTGAAACCGTGCTGCTGCGCCTGGCGCGGGGTACGGGAACCACTGGGTTGGCTGGCATTTATTCCAACTGGCCGGTAATTAGTGATAAGTGGCTAACGCGTGAGCCGGCCGTAAACGCCAGCAACGCTCGTGTGGGGATGGGTGCTCCCGCCCGTCCGGCTGAGCGGAGCTCAGCAACCCAACCCGCGATCGTGAGACCTTTGCTGGCCATTCGCCGCAGTGAACTTCTGCCCTACCTTCGAGGAATGTCGCAATCCTGGTGCGAAGACGCCACCAACCTTGACCTGCGGTTCGCCCGCAATCGCGTCCGGCATAAGGTGCTGCCGCAGCTGGAAAATGAACTGAATCCGCGTATTCGCGAACTTCTGGCAGAAACCGCCGATATCGCCCGCGCGGAAGAGCGCTATTGGACCGCCGAGGTCTCACGCGCTCTTACCGAGGCTTGGAGTGCGCCGGCCGAATCTACCCCCGTTTTTTTGCGAATCGCCGTGCTCCTGCGTCATCCGCTGGCTTTGCAACGTCGCATTCTGCGAGCGGCAGCGGAATCCTTGGGTCTGTCCTTGGAGTTTCAGCATGTGGAAGAGCTGCTGTCCTTAGCTCAAGCCTCGCCGAAGGGGGAAAAGCAAATTGTTCTGCCCGGCGGCTGGCGCGTGCTGCGCCGCCATGATCGGCTACAGTTTGAGTCGACGCAGACTGGCCAAGCTGTTGATAGTTATGACTTTGCCTATTCTCTCTCCCTTCCCGGCGAGGTCGCGGTAGTGGAAACAGGAACTATCTTCCGGGTCACGCTGGCGCCGGTTTCCCCAAAAATCGCCGGCCAAGCTTATGACCCCGGTCGTCTTCCCCAGCTGCTGCAGGTACGCAACTGGCATCCTGGTGACCGCTTCTGGCCCAGCCATACCCGGGCGCCCCGGAAAATAAAGGAGCTGCTGCAGGACCGCAAAGTTCCCTTGGCGCAGCGCCGCACCTGGCCTGTGATTACCAGCGCAGCCCCCGGCCACGAAGAGGTTATCTGGGTGCGCGGCTTCCCCCCGCCGCAACGATTGCTGGCTCCCAGTGACGGGAAGCTCGGGCTAATCATTCAGGAGTATGCTTTGCGGCAGGCCACCCCCGGGGCAGAATAGCTGTCAGCTGGCATGACCCCCGGCTTGGGAACCGGAGCGATTTGACTTCTAAGAGCATGGCCGCGGTAGCCGCCAACCTGAAGCCCGTGATTAGCGCCGAGCAGATCCAGAAGCGCGTCCGCGAGATGGGGCGCCAGATCAGTGACGACTACCGCGGCAAGACGGTGCACGTTCTGGCCGTGTTGGAAAACGGCTTCATGTTCACCGCGGACCTGGTGCGCGCTATGGACGTGCCCGTCATCTGCGAGTTCATCAAACCCCTTTACCGCGACCGCATCCAGGGCACCACCACCAGCAAGGAGATCTTTTTCAGCCCGGAAATCGAGGTCCGCGGCCACCACGTGCTCTTGGTGGAAGGTCTGGTTCACTCCGGCGTAACCACGGATTTCCTCATGAGCGGCCTGCGTTCCCGTGGGGCGGCTTCGGTGCGTCTGACCAGCCTGCTGGACCGCCAGGCGGCCCGACGCGTGGCTCTGCAGCCTGACTATTTCGGGTTTCTGGTGGATGATAAGTTTCTGGTCGGCTATGGTCTCGGTAACCCACTGCTCGAGCGCAACTTGCCCTATTTGGCAGCAACTCAGCCTTAGGTGACCTAGGTCATTCAATTCCACCGGCCCAGACTGGCCCAACCGGGTTACAATGGAGCAGCGTGAGTTATTGCTTCTATCCAAATCTGCGATAGAGCATCTAATTCATTGGGAGGGTGTGGCTTCACGTCCCTTCCCGGGTATCCTTCATTGGCTGATTAGGAGTTTTTTGCGTGAATTCGACCGTTAAGACGGTGGTGTTCTGGCTGGTCATCATCCTGTCCGGCGTCCTTCTGTGGCAGGTGGTTAAGGCGGGTGGGGCCGGCGCTAAAACCCAGGATATTAATTTCTCCCAGTTCCTCACCGATGTTGACCAGGGCAAGGTGGCTGAGGTCACCATTACTGGAGCTGAGGTTACCGGCAAGTACGAAAACAAGTCCCAGTTCCATACCACCGTTCCCACCAACTATCCTGACATGTACAAGACGTTGCGCGATCACAACGTCAGCATGAATGTGAAGGACGTGCAGAGCGGCAGCTGGCCAACCTGGCTGCTCAATCTGGCGCCGCTGATCCTCCTGGCAGCCTTGTGGTTCATCATGATCCGGCAGATGCAGACCGGGGGCAACAAGGCCCTGTCGTTCGGCAAGAGCCGCGCCCGCCTGCTCTCCATGCAGCAGAAGAAGGTGACGTTTAAGGACGTGGCCGGCGTGGATGAAGCCAAGGAGGAACTGCGCGAAATTATCGAATTCCTGCGCGAGGCGCAAAAATTCCAGAAGCTGGGCGGACGCATTCCTAAGGGCGTGCTGCTGGTAGGCCCCCCGGGAACCGGCAAGACCCTGCTGGCGCGCGCGGTAGCCGGCGAAGCCAACGTTCCCTTCTTCTCCATTTCCGGCTCTGACTTTGTCGAGATGTTCGTAGGCGTAGGCGCCAGCCGCGTTCGCGATCTGTTTGAACAAGGCAAGAAGAACGCTCCCTGTATCATCTTCATTGACGAAATTGACGCGGTCGGCCGCCATCGCGGCGCCGGCCTGGGCGGCGGCCACGACGAGCGCGAGCAGACTCTGAACCAGCTGCTGGTGGAAATGGACGGCTTCGAATCCAACGAAGGCGTTATCCTGATCGCCGCTACCAACCGTCCTGACGTGCTCGACCCCGCTCTGCTCCGCCCCGGCCGCTTCGACCGCCGCGTGGTGGTGCCTCGGCCCGACGTGCGGGGGCGCGAAGAGATTCTTCGCGTCCATACCCGCAAGATTCCTTTGTCGGACGACGTGGATCTCTCCATTCTGGCGCGTGGGACGCCCGGCTTCTCCGGCGCTGACTTGGCTAACATGGTCAACGAGGCTGCCCTGAACGCCGCCCGGCAGAACCGCAAGATGGTGATGATGTACGACTTCGAGGTGTCCAAGGACAAGGTCCTCATGGGCGCCGAGCGCAAGTCCATGCTGCTCTCCGACGAGGAGAAGAAGGTCACGGCCTACCATGAGGGCGGGCACGCCCTGGTGGCGGCGCTGCGGGAGCATGCAGACCCGCTGCACAAGGTCACCATCATTCCGCGTGGCATGGCCCTGGGCGTGACCATGCAGTTGCCCATTGACGACAAGCATACGTATACCCGCGACTACCTTGAAACGCGCCTGGCCATCATGATGGGCGGCCGCGTGGCCGAGGAGCTCTTCCTCAGCACCATGACCACGGGCGCGGGCAATGATATCGAACAAGCCACCGAACTGGCCCGCAAGATGGTGTGCGAGTTCGGCATGAGCAACCTGGGCCCGCTCACCTTCGGCAAAAAAGAAGAGCAGATCTTCCTGGGCCGTGAAATCGCGCAGCACCGCGACTACAGCGAAGACACCGCCATCAAGATTGACCAGGAAGTCCGCCGTTTTGTTGACGAAGGTTACAAGTCGGCAGTGGACATTCTGGGATCGCACCGCGACACCTTGGAGCGTATTGCCAAGGCGCTGCTGGAGCGCGAAGTGCTGGATGCCAACGAAATCCAGATGATTATTGACGGCAAGGAGCTGCCGGTGAAGGTCGCCCCGGCTCCGCCTTCCGACGAAGGCGGCATGCAGAAGGTGCTCAAGCCCGAGCCCGGCCGCGCCGGCGTCACCAAGCCTGGCGAGCGCCCGGCGCCGGCATAAGAGCAATTCTCAGCTCCCGGTTTTCGGTTCTCAGAAGGCCGGCCTTTCGGCCGCCCTGAATTTTGTTCAAAGGGAAAATCTGTTGGGTTTGTACGGGAAATGTCTGGGCTCAGGGGCCCACTCCAGCAACACCCACGTGGGCACAGGCGCCCTCGCCGGTGCGGGCGAGCACCACATCGCCCTAGCTTCGAAGAAAATATCAGGTTTCAATTTTTAGACAAATTTGAATGTCATCCCGAGCGGAGTCGAGGGACCCCTGCGTTTGCTTGAGTTCAATACACCTGCCCCGGGGAGTTCTCTAGTAAAGACTCCGTCCTTCATCTCTGCGCTTGGATGGGGCGGTGCCCCGTCCCCGCACGCTACAATCCCTTCATGGCTGCCTCTGAAAAGCCCTTCCTCCCCGCAGAACCGGCGCTCGATTGGGACCACTATGTTTCTGATTTCCAAAAGGCCGCCCACCAGGCGGTGGACTGGGTTGCCGCGTACCTGCGCGATACCCGTCATTATGCTGTTGTTCCCAACATGAAGCCCGGCGATCTGGTTGACGTGCTGCCGCGCTCCGGCCCCGAGCAGGGCGAGAGCTTCGAGACCATTCTGCGCGACTTCGATTCCAAAATCATTCCTGCAGTCACCCACTGGAACCATCCCGGCTTCCTCGCCTACTTCGCCTGCACTGGCTCCTCACCCGCCATCATCGCGGAGATGCTGGCTGCCGCGCTCAACACCAACGGCCTGCATTGGGATACTTCCCCGGCCCTGGTCGAACTGGAGCAGGTTGCGCTGGGCTGGCTGCGCGAATGGATGGGAGTTCCCGCGGACTGGTTCGGCATCATCTACGACACTGCTTCCACCTCCAGCTTTCATGCTATCTGCGCCGCCCGCGAAATGGTGGACCCGGATGCCCGCCTGAATGGCGACAGCGGCAACCTGGTGCTCTACACCTCCGAGCAGTCTCACTCCTCCATCGAGAAAGACGCCATCGCTGCCGGAATTGGCCAGCGCAACGTGCGCAAAATTCCGGTGGACGCTGAATTTCGCATGAAGCCTGATGCTCTGGCGAAGGCCATCGAACACGACCGCGCCGCCGGTAAAAAGCCGTTCTGCGTCGTAGCCACCGTGGGCACTACTTCTACCACCAGCGTGGATCCGGTCGCCGCCATTACGCAGATTGCCGAAAAGCACGACCTGTGGCTGCACGTGGACGCCGCTTACGCCGGCGCCGCCGCGATCGTGCCCGAATGTCGCCACATTCTGGCCGGCATTGAGCTCGCCCACTCACTGGTCGTGAACCCGCACAAGTGGTTGTTCACCAACATCGACCTCAGCGCCTTTTACACCCGCCGTCCCGACATTCTGCGGCGTGCGTTTTCCCTTACGCCCGAGTATCTGCGCGCCTCGGAAGACCCGCGTGCCGTGCACCTGATGGACTACGGCGTGCCTCTAGGCCACCGCTTCCGCGCGCTCAAGCTGTGGTTTATCCTGCGCTATTTCGGGCGTGAGCGCCTGCAGCACCTTCTGCGTTCGCACATGGACTGGGCGCGGCGCATCTCCCGCGAGATTCAGGCCGATTCCCGCTTCGAATTGATCGCCCCTGTGCCATTCTCGGTGGTCTGCTTCCGCTATAGAGGCTCTGATGACGACAACCGCCGCATCTTCGAGAAGGTGAACGCCTCAGGCAAGTTCTTAATTTCCCACACTCAACTTGGTGGCCGCTATGTGCTGCGTCTTGCCATCGGCAACCTGGGCACCACCTGGGAAGACGTACAAGGGGCATGGGAGATGGTTAAACAAGTAGTCAGGAATCAGTAGTCGGGAGTCAGCTGATCTTTATTGCCCCAATCACTGATTGTCATCCTGAGCGCAGCCGGATGAATCGCGCAAGAGTTTGCACTGAGCCTGCCGAAGGAGCGGCTGCCCATTAGTTGACAGAACTAGCTACTTGAGCGCTTCCTGCAGCTTGCGCGATTTGGCTTCCACCCCCTGCGCCAGCTTCTGCTTGTGGGCAATCAGCTTGGTGGCGATTCCAGCATCGCTGACTCCCAAAATCTGTGCTGCGAGAATGCCTGCGTTAGTCGCTCCCGGTTTGCCGATCGCCACTGTCGCCACGGGAATGCCCGCCGGCATCTGCACCGTGGCCAGCAGCGAATCCATGCCTTGCAGGGATGTGGAAGGAATAGGCACGCCGATGACCGGTAGTGTGGTATGGGCGGCGATAACGCCCGCCAGATGGGCGGCTCCACCGGCGCCGGCGATAATCACACGAATGCCGCGCTCGGCCGCCTTGGCCGCATATTCTGCTGTGCGCGCCGGCGAGCGGTGCGCCGAGGTCACGTCTATTTCATGGCCGATGCCAAACTCCTCCAGCGCCTTAGCCGCCTCGCGCATGATCTCCAGGTCGGAATCGCTGCCCATCACGATGGATACCAGTGTTTTTCCCGGCAAGTGTTTTGCTCCTCTACGAATTGTGTTTAGCCTCAAACCTGGGCTGCTGACCCGCTGTTAGCTAACCAGCTTCCGGTTAAACCAACCGCGAAAATTCAATTCAAACCAGCCAGCCAACTGTTCCGCAAATCAGGCGGGAAGGGCGAAACAGAATCTAGCCCAGGGCGTCAGTCCTGGGTATGTCGCCTTTATAAGCGATCGAGCACCCTAGGGACGGCACAAGCTCTT
>DATFDP010000207.1:0-58407 GCA_035252015.1 Terriglobales bacterium | reverse complement strand
TCAGACCTTTATTGAGCGCCGCCACTTGGCATGCAACCACATGAGGATTCCGAGGGCACAAATCTCCAGCGGCCCGGGCTGGGTAACGCTGAAATTCCAGAGAGTGTTCACATGCTGAGTAGCGACCCATGCTGCCCAGATGATTCCGCCGCCAGCCGCCAGGCTGCCCAGGCGTTCTTCATTCTTGATGCGCATGACAGGTAGCAATACTAGCGGGCCAGGCAGTGTAGGGAAAATTACCGATGTGCCATGCCATATGGCCCGTTCGGGCATGTTTCAATTCGCGAACTTCGATCTCAGGATCGCTTTGCGAAGTACTGTTCTCACCAGGTCTTGCGGATGCGGGTGTCAAAGGCGAAGCCGCCGTTCTGGTCACGGGTGCCGCTGAACGACAGCCGGGGTGAAACCTTGTACTGGAGCTGGATCACCTGGTCCTGCGTGGTGGTCACATCGGTGGAAAAGGTCATGAACAAATTACCCGTGACCCGCTGCTGAATGGTAATGCGGGCGCCCTTATTGGCGGTTCCCGAGCTGCCCGCTCCTCCCAGAACAGGATCCACCGAGAGCTGCGAGATGCCGGCCACCTTGGCTACCCGGCTGGTCACCTGCCCTGTAACTTGCGATGCCACAACCGATTCCGCGCCCAGGGTGCCTGGCGTGGGATTGGCAGCAGCGGCTTCGGTGGTCTGCCCAAAAGCCAGAAGATGGATGATGTCCGCTGGCGGCAGCGCCGGCACCGCAGAATAGTTGGTATGCATGCGGTCCACCGGGCCTTCGAAGCGCAGGTAAATTTGATACTGCTGGATGGTGGTGTTGGCGGAAACGTTCAGTACCGGCTCCGTGCGCATAGGATTGGCGAACTGAATGGTGCCGCCCTCCAGTATGTAGCGGTTGCCCATGAAGATCAGGTCGCCGCCATTGATATTGACCCGTCCAAGAATTACGGGATCCGCGGCCGTGCCCCGCAGTTGCAGGTTGGCCGCCGCCTGCAGGCTCAGCTCACGGCTCACCAGGTTCACTCCCGTGGTGGACTGTGCCGCAACATTTAGACGCAAGTTCTGGGCGAAGCTGCCGGCGGGCGGCGGCGCGGACTCTGTACCAGTGAACTGGGCAAGGAAGTTGGTCAAATCAAAATCAGGCGTGAAGGAAAGCTCGTTCACCTGCACGCGTCCGCCCAGCAACGCCGCCTCCCGCGTTCCCGTCAAGGTGACGTTCAGGTCCAGGCCTTCGCGGATGCCCTGCGGATAAAGCAGGCGCATGTCCTTGGCCGCCACGGCCAGGTCGAAGCGCAAGGCCGGGCGATAGATAACGCCACCGGAGGCTGTTACCGAACCACCCCCCACGGTGCCCTGGAAATGCGTGATGTCCAGCCGGTCGCGCGTAAGGGTGAGCGTCCCGTTGCCGTTCTGCAGTCCGATGGGAACGCTGCCCGAGGCCAGGCTGGCATTGACGATCTGCACCTGCCCCTGGATGTTGGGATTGGACCGCGCTCCATAGGAATTGATGTTGAGGCGCACTTCTCCGGAGCTGGTGATATCGGGAGAAAACAGCTGCGCGATCTGCAGATTGACGTTGCCCAGCAGCAGCATGGATGCGGGAGCTGTGCTGTTCGTAGGAATGGTAGCCTGCATTTGCAGGTTCGTGTCAGTGCCGCGGATGGTAGCGCGCTGCAGCGCCAGCACGCCATTCACAAAATCAATGTGGATCGGACTAGCGGCGCCCAGTCGAATCGTATTCTTGTAGTTCACCTGCAGCACAGGGATGGTGGCGTGCGCGTTCAGCGCCGAGCGGTTCTTCAGCGGTCCCTGCAGCGTGGCATGCAATTCCGTTTCGCCTGACATGTCGGCTGCTTGCGCTGGGGCGTATAGGGCCAGGATCGGCTGCAGCGCCACCCTGCTGGTATCAATGGCGGCGGTGGTGTAGTAGGCGCCGGTCAAATCCGTGCGCGCGTGTGCGCGGATCGCGGTGCCCACCACCTGCGAATTCATGGCCACAGTGGCCACGTGGTTGGCGACGTTTGCCTGCACCAGCAGCGAGTTGATAGTTTGATTCCGCATCGTCAGTTGCGGCACCTGCAGCGTGGCCGTTAACTGCGGATTATGAAAGCTTCCCTGGCCGCTGGCGTTCAGGTTCACCACGCCAGCCACTGGCAGGTTGCGGGCTTTTACTTCCTGGAGCTGCGCCAACTGGATGCCAACGGCGCGCAGTTGCGCGCTGTAGGTCTGCTGCCGCGGGTTGACGGTGAAATTCGCCTGCGCTCCTCCGGCCCGTGGCAACTGCAGTCCGAGGTTTCCCTGGACCTGCGTACCGTTGCCGTGGAACTGCAGAGTGGCCGACTGCACAGGCTGGCCTTCCACTTGCGCCCTGGTCAGCTTGACCGTGCCCTGCCCAGTAGGACTCAGTTCCGAACCGTGCAGCGAAACGTTGAAGGAAAGAGTCCCAAAGGCAGGCAGCTGCTTTCCTGCCGTGCGCTCCAGATTTTCCAGATCGAGCTGCGAGCCGTTCAGCGTCACCTGCAACGGGCTGCCGGAGCTGAATTTCCACTGCTTTAGCCCGACACTCAAATTGAAGCCGATGCGGCCTTTGGGCGCCGCCTGCAGCACTCCGTTCTGCAGGCTGGCCAGGGAGGGACCGGCGCTTACATTCGTGCGCAACGATTTCCAGTCTCCTCCGTTCACCCGCAGATTGCTCGCCGTTAACAATCCCTGCGCCTGCGGCCGGGCGGTAGACCCACGCACCGTGCCGGTGAAAGCAGCTTGCCCATAGAGATTCAGTCCGTTGGTAGAGCTCGCCGGCAGAAAGCTTTGCAGTTCGTGCAGATCGTTCGAGGTAAAGCGGACATTCAGTGCTGAGGTAGTGCTCAGAATGCCATTCAGCGAAAGCGCGGTGTCTGGCGTGCGAATGTAGCTGGGCGCTAGCCCCAACCGCTTGTTGGCGGCAGTGTAGCGGCCCTGGATCTGGCTGCTGAGCGGGACGCGTCCGCCTGCACCCGCCGGCTGAAAGCTGCCCTGGGCATTCACCGCGACGTTCGCCGCCAGGTTATTCAAAGTCTTGCCCCAGGCGGCGTTTAAGTTCGCGTTCGCCGTCCCCGCAAGCTTCAGGTCCTTGATTGCGGGAGAATTGCTCATCGCGCTCAGCGCAGCCAGTGAAACCTGGCGCAGAGCCGCTTGCACGTGTGTATGGCTGGCGCCAGTTATATTCGCCATGGTCGCGTTGCCTGTGAGCTGGCCGCCGAGCAGCACCCCGCCAAGGTTGGTTACGTACAAATTGCCTTTGGCGAGGCGATAGTCAGCACGCAAATCGCGCAAGTAGCCACGAATGCTGCCGCTACTGACGTGCAACACGGGGCTGCTCAGCTTTCCCTCCAGCGTGGCCGTGTCCAGCATGGGGCGATTGGGCAGGCTCTGGTATTGCATAGCGCCCGCCAAGTGAATGTCCCCCGCGGGCAGGGATGGATTTTTCAGGATGCGCGCGAACTGAGCAGTGTCTAGCAGCGCCGTGTAGTTGGCCTGCAGCCGCGGATTGGCGTAGTCGCTGAGGGTGGCGTTCAACACAACCTGCGATCTCCCGCTGTTCAGCACCGCACGTTGCAACGTGAACTGCGACGGACTAGCGATGAAACTGGCCTGCAGGTCATGGGGAATGGGATTGAACGTTCCCATTTGCAGGCGCCCGTTGCTGTAGCTCATGGTTCCGGCATAGCTGCGGTCAGCTGTATTAAATGCAGACTGAAATTGCAGGTTGTGCAGGTCGGCATTGAGCACGCTCTTGCGGCTGTTGTAGTAAACCTCACCCCGATCCAGCAGCGCGTGCCGCACTCCCAGGTCAAAGACGCTGGTGTGGCTCTGCCCGCCGCTGCTCTTCATTTTTGGCAGGTTGTCCGCCCCGCGCCGGTCCACAAACACTCGTGCAACCGGATGGTCCACCGCTAAGGAATTGAAGTACCACTGGCGGTGCAGCAGCGACGTGACTTGCACCCCCACACCAATATGGTCCACCTGGAGAAGCGGAGGTGTCGGGTAGGGAGGAGCGCCGTAGACGGTCACATTGTACAGATCCAGTGTTGGGCTGATGCCGGAGAAGTGCAGGGCGTAGTTCCCCACCTTGAGCTGCGTGCCCAGCGAGGCAGTGACCTTTTGCTCGGCCACATTCAGGATGTACTGGTGAACTCGGTTGCTCTTCAGAATAAGGATGACACCGGCGACTATCAGAACAATAAGAACGAGCACGCCAATCCCCACCCAGAGCAGCACACGCCGCCAGCCATGGGGACGCGGCGGCGGCTCTGGTGGCTGCTCCGGCGGCAGCCACTGCTTGCGCTCGGGAGGGATCGGGGGTACAGGGGCGGCGCTCAAAATGCTTGTCCTATGGTTACGAAGAATTGTGTAGCTTTGATTCCCGGCACGGAATTAAGGTTGTGGCCCACATCAATGCGGATCGGTCCTACCGGTGTTGTATAGCGCAGGCCTATGCCCACGCTGTTCGTATAATCCCGGCCGAAGTCGTGGAAACCAATGCGCTGGTACACATTGCCGCCGTCGTAAAACGGCACCACACCCAAGTTCTTGTGCACCAGGGGCAGATCGTAGCTGATGGGGATGCGGAACTCAGAATTGAGGATGAATAACTGACTGCCGCCTACCGGCACGGTTATCAAGGCACAAGTGGAAGAGACCCCAGGCGTGCCGCACGCTGGAATGGATTTCTGCGGGCCGGCGCCGTTCAGAGGGAAACCGCGCAATGTGCTGCCGCCGCCGGAAAAGAACTTCTCACTGAGGGGCACGCGGCTGTTGCCGAACGGCTGCTCCAACCCGATGCGCAGGCTATTAGCCCAGATAATGCCGTGAAACACATTCTTGTAGTACGCCGTTTGCAGCATCAGCCGGGCAAAGCTGAAATTGGAGCCCAAAACACCCGGATTGATGCTCAGCTCGTAGGTTTCATAGATGCCTTTGTGAGCATCCAGGGCATTGTCCCGGGTGTCGCGGATAAAATTGGCGGAAAAAGTCGACAGCCGCACGTGCCGGTCCGAAGCCGGCACCAGCGCGGGAATGAGCAGGCGGGTGAGCCCCGTTTCGCTGAAGTTATAGCGCAGGAAAATGTTATCCGTCTGGTCGGCGTTCAAGGAATGTTGAAATTGCAATCCGGTGTTCGCCTGGCGCGAGGTGAATATAGGATTTTCGCTGTCGTGCTCCCCGCCTATGGAGGCCGTAGCCTTCCACCTGGTCCAGCGAAAATCCGGGTCTATATAGCTGATGGTGCCCTGCTGGTCCAGGCGCCCGGCAATACCGGAGATGGTGAACGATTCGCCCTGACCACGCAGGTCACTGCGCGTATATTCAAACGAGCCGCGTGGCCCCCAAAAAGTTTTCTGGCTGGTCTTGAACTTGGAGGGCAGGCCCACCGGCGGCAGCCCGGGCAAGGCTACTGTACCGCTGGGCACGCTGCCACCACGGTTGATCACCTCAAAGCCAAAACCGTAGGTAATGGAGTTGCGATTGGCCTCGTGCACCTTGATCAGCACGTTTTCGTCGCGTTGCGTGGTGATCCTGCGACGTGGGTCAATCTCCGCCCAGTCATAAATCCCGGTGGTATAAAGCCTGCTTTCCGAGGCCAGCATGTCGCTCTCCCGCAGCGGTTGGTCGGGTTGCAGGCTGGCCGTGTCGCGGCTGATGAGCCTTGGGTGACTGTGCCGCCGGCCCAGCGTCACCACTTTGGCAATGCTCACCTGCGGCCCTTCAATAATTTGATACGTGACCACCAACTGATGGGGTTGGTTGGGAAGCGGCTGCACGTTTTCCCGAAAGGTGGCCGTTAAATAACCGAGATCCAGGTAGGCCGCCATGATGCGGTTGCGATCGTCGTTCACATTCCTCTGCGAGTAGGGCCGGCCTTGGGCCAGCAGCAAACCATGCGGCGCCAACCGGCTGATCGGCACAGTGTTGTTGCCTTCTATTTGCAATGCTTCCACGATGTCCTGCGGGCCTTCATCCACCTGGAGAGTGACCAGAATATTGCCATTGCTGTGGGTGGTGACCTGGGGCGTCACCTTTACGCTGCTGAACCCTGCGGCTTTGTAGATATTTTCCAGATTGGTCACGCTGGTGCGCACCAGCTTGTGGCTGAAGCTCCCATGTCCGAACCATCCGGCCTTCTTGACGGCAACGTGAGGCATCAGCCGGGTCTCGGGCATGTGACGATTGCCGGCAATGCTTACCGCCCCCACTTTGTGCCGAGGCCCTTTGGTGATCTGATACACGATGGTTTCGCCGTTCGCCTGCTGCTGCACATTGCTGGTGACCCTCACATTGAAGTAGCCCTTAGACTGAAGGTAGGAGACCAGGTTCTGGCGTCCTTCCTGGATCAGTTCCGGATCCACCCCAATCTGGTCGTAAACCGGCAGCAGCTTCGATTTGTCCCAGCTCCATATGTGAGCGCCCTGGACATTCACGTGCACAATGGGCCCGGTCTGCACCTGGAAGCTGACGTCGGCGCGGTTGCTTTCCGGATTGTAATTGGCTCCGATCAGCCGCACCTTGGCCGCGAGGTGCCCCTGCCCGCTGAGTGCGTTCTCGATATAGCGGGTGGCGTTCTGCAATGTTTTCATCTTGTAGGTTTTGCCGGGGCGAATGGCGGAGCCGCGCAGACGGGCCACAATGGAATGCACTTTGCCGCGCAGAAAATTCGATTCCTGAAGCGTTGTTCCCGTGATGATCACGCGGCCGAACTTGGCGCGCCGTCCCAGGGTCACGTGAAAAATAACGTCGGCGATCCCGTATTGCGGATGGTTTTCCAGGCTGGTTTCGACATTGGAGAGAAAATAGCCGCCGCGCCGGAGATATTGCTGCAAATCGTTTCGCGCGTCCTGCACGTCTACCGGGGTGTAGACGCCACGAGGAGGGTAATTGGTGACTTGCAGCAGTCGGGCGTAAGGGAAATGCCCCAAAGCGCCGGGAAATTCATAGATTCCGAAATACACCGCAGGCTCCAGCACCAGGAGCACGCGCACTCCGCCCGGCTCCGGCCGCACCTGCAATTGCACTTCCTGAAACTTACCGGTGCGCTTTAACGCAGCAATGCTCTGGTTCACCTTCGCGATGGAAAAGGGCTGCCGGGGGTGCTGCACCAGGAGGCGCTGAAACTCAGCGGGATTCAGGTCGGGCCGGCCCGCCAATTCGACCGAAGTCACGTTCTGTCCTTCATAGGAAGGCAGCACTTCCTCGGTAAAACGTGAAGTCTTGGGCGGCTCCCCCGGCGCGTGCGGATTCTGAGCCTGTGCAGCTAAAGGCATGGATGCGAGCATGAGGAGCAACATCGTGAAGACTGCACGAGGCCCTTGGCTCCGCAGTCCGGCTGCGAGAGCCGTCTTCTCTTTCTGCTGGCCCCACCGTCTTTGCACAACACCACACCTGAATATGATTTTGAGAACTCGCGACCTGAACTACTGGGGTGAGATGAACAGTTTCCGGCAAGTGTTTGTCCAAAGCAGAACCAGAGAAGTGATTGATGATCTGGACTTCGAGGAGAGAGCGGGGGGGAGGGGAATTCTGGCTGGGAGTCATCAGCTATCCCGAACCCCTCAGGGCAGCATCGGACTACGGACAACCTGCTTTGCTTACCCCTTTGCCGGTTGTAAGGGAGTGGACGATGAGTTTCGTCCCACTCCCTCTTCACTGCAGCGCGGTCAGCACCACGGGCTCACCGCGTGTGATCACGACCGTGTGCTCGTAATGGGCTGAGAGCGCCTGGTCGGCAGTGATCACCGTCCAACCGTCGGAACCCACAAAAGATTTATCTATGCCCGCCGTAATTATCGGCTCAATCGTGATAACCAAGGCTTCAGTCAGCACGGCCGGATTTCCTCGGTCCTCAAAATTGGGCACCTCGGGAGGTTCGTGGATGGTGCGGCCCACTCCATGCCCGCACCACTGGCGCAAAACCTCGAAGCCGGCATCCCGCACTTCCTTTTCTACGGCGCGCCCAATGGCAGAAATCCTGTTGCCAGCCCGGGCGACCGACCGCGCGCTCTTAAACGCACTCTGGGCACATTCGGCGAGCCGGCGTGCCGTCAGACTGGCGGTCGGCACCGAAACCGTGACCGCCGCGTCAGCAACATAGCCGTCCTTCTGCGCCGTCAGATCCAGCTTCACCAAATCAGCCGGTTGCACGATTGCGCGCTTGCTGGGCACACCATGAACCACCTGTGAGTTCAGGCTGATGCAGCTGGCTCCGGGGAAACCGTAAACCAACGCCGGCGAGGACTCCGCGCCCCAGCGAGCCAGTTCACCGGCGGCTATCAGGTCCAGCTCTGCCGTGGTAATCCCAGGCCGTACTGCTCGCGCCATGACTTGTAGCGTGAGCGCCACAATCCGTCCTATGGCCTGCAGGCCGACCAGGTCCTCGGGTGATTGAATGGACATATCTTGCACATTCTATACACCTTCCGTTCACCTCGCCGAAGTGACGTTGTGCCCGCGTTACTTCTGTGGCACAGTTTTGAGAGCAGAGGGCGGGGAGGGACCCATGAAAGCCGTCCGCAAAGCACCTTTCGCAACCGCAACACTGGTACTTGTGTTACTCATGATCCCAGCCTCGGCGCAGAACGCGTCCGATCAATCCGATTCCGGCCAGACCTGGAATTCCAGCACCAGCCTGCAGGATCAATCCGGAAATAGTAATCCCACGCGCCTAACCCAATCCCACCGGGAAGAGAACGGCAGACAAATTGAGGTACAGACGCTGGAAACGAAGGGCATAAATGGCGGCTCACAAGTCTACGGACAAACCGAGACGGAGACTGTAAAAGTGAACGCCACCACCACGCGAGTGATCACGCGCCATTATGTAACCAACTCTGACGGGGAAAAAGTGGTGAACAGCGTCTCCATGGAGGAAAAGCGCGAACTCCCCGATGGCGGAGAAAGCGTAACGCGTTCGGTTTCCAACCCTGACGCCAACGGCAACCTGCAGGTCACACGGCGCGAGATCGAAAAGACGGTGCAGAGCGCTCCTGACCAGCGGACCACCGACACGACCGTGCTGTCACCCGGCCCCGACGGCACCCTGGCCCCCAGCACCAAGTCGCACGAAGTGCAAAAGAAGCTGCAGCCGGGCACGACCGCCTACACCCGGTCCGTGTCCCTGCGGGATGGCAATGGTAACTGGCAGGTGAATGAAATCCGGCAAGGCACCATCGAGAAGGCGGGGGATACGGAAACCAAGCGGGAAAATGTCTCCCGGCTGAATGCCGACGGCAAAATGACGCTCGCCGAAAAAACCGTCAGTACAGAAACCAGTTCTGAAGGCGAACAGCATAAGCGAGTGCAGAAATACTCCACCAGCATGGACGGCGTCACTGCCTATCCTGATGGCCAGATGCACCTCGACCGCCAGGTCACAACCGTGACTCGCACCGGTCCCGATGGCCAGCAGGTGACGAGCCAGAGGGTGGACCAGCGCAGCCAGGCTGCGCCGGACAGCAGCTTGCGGCCTACTCAGCGCGTGCTCGACATCACTACTACCGGTCTAGATGGCGTGAAGCAGCAGACTGAAACCATTCAGTCCGCGGATCCCAATGGCGGCATGGGCGTGGTCTGGGTGGATACCAAGAAAACCGCCGGCAGCGGGCCGGTAGTGGTGGATACAAAGAAAGGAACGCCGGAAAAATCGGCAAATCCACCCCAGAAGTAAAACCTGCCATTTGCCTGCAGGTTTCCGGCTGTAGTAAATGTGTCAGGTGCCTGAACTCCGCACCTCCGAGCCGCAGCAACTGCAATACAAACAGCAGGCGGCTGAGCACGCCGTCACCTTTGTAGAGTCTGGCATGTTGGTGGGCCTGGGCACTGGCTCAACCGCCATTTTTGCCACTCGCCGCCTCGCCGAACTGCTGCACCAGGGTAAACTCCGCGACATTCTAAGCTTTGCGACCTCCCGAGCTACCTGGGCAGAAGCCCAGCGCCTGCGCATTCCCCTGCTCGCCCAGGAGATGCCTCGCGACATTGACCTCACGATAGATGGCGCCGACGAAGTGGACCCCCAGTTGAACGTCATCAAGGGAGGAGGGGGGGCGCTGCTGCGGGAAAAAATTGTGGCCCAGGCCAGCAAGCGCGTGGTCATCACCGTGGACGAAAGCAAACTCTCGCCGTGCCTGGGAACGCTTCACCCCGTTCCCGTGGAGGTGCTGGCCTTTGGATGGCGAAGCCAGGCGCGTTTCCTGGAGTCGCTGCGGGCCAAAATCGCTGTCCGTAAAAACCCCGACGGATCGCAATTTGCCACCGATTCCGGCAACATGATTCTGGACTGCGATTTCGGCCCCATTGCCGACCTTGCCCGGTTGGCTGAGAGCCTGAGCCGCCGCGCGGGAATTGTGGAGCATGGCCTGTTCCTGGAACTAGCGACAGATGTCATCATCGCCGGTCCGGCCGGAATTGAGCATCGCACCCGTCAGCGGTGGCAGCCAACCGAGCTCAAAAAGTAAGGCCCCCTCCAAAACAGTGTGAATGGGCGCTGCCGATCTTTTCCGCTTTTGGTTCTGAACTAACGCAAGCGGTGTGACGGTGGTCACAGCCTTGCCTCTTCGCTGGGCATATTTTTAAGGCAACTCGGTGCGTACGTCGTGAAGTGAGCAGTCCCCTCCACTCGGGATGGCGCCGGGGGTCGGCCCCGCGCCACAGCCGATGTCCCGAACAGCAAAAATCGATTTCCACGCTAATGCCTGCGCAGAATCCGGCCGCTTCGCGAACTTGCCACGCCGATTCTTGTATTCCGTCATCGGGTGTTGCCTGCTGATAGCCTCTTCTATTGGGGTCATTGTCTACGAGGAATACCAGCAACAACTTCGGCACTGGCAAGAGAAACTGATCCGCATTGCCGATGCCAACCAGCGCCTGCTGGAAAACTGGGTCAAAGAACGGAATGAGGATGCGCATATCCTGTCTTCCACCTGCGCCGGTATAACAAGCCAGAAAAATCCGGGAAGGCAACTCATGGTGACACCGGCTTGCGGTAAGAAACTCCGTCCGGCACTTCTCTCCACCACGCGCAGTTATGGCTATGCCGGGGCTTACCTTTTGGACCGGGAAGGACACGTGCTCGTTGAGTCAGAGGGTTCTACTCACCTTACTGCAGATGTGCTCAAGGAAATTGCAGCCCGCTCAGGACCGGGCGCGGTGACCCTTCCCGCACCCACAGATCATGCCGGCTATTCGCCGGTCGCATTCTTCGCTCCGATTCGTTACCACTCCCCCGGCGCTTTAAGGGCAACGCCGACAGTTGGCCATGTGGTCCTGCTGACGCGCCCGGGAGCAGTTACCCCCTGGTTATTTGCTGACGCCGGCCCCACCGCAACGGGAGAGACGATTCTCCTTGCCCTGCAAGCGAATCAGCCCGCTTTTATCTCGCCTCTGCGCCACTGGAAGCTGGGAACGCGATGGCCAAAACCTCCTCCCGGAACTCCGGGACGTATCACGTTGGTGGAGAAGCGGCAGCTTTTCGGGCTCTATCAGGATTACCGCGGGGTTCCAGTTCTGGCTGCGACTCGATACGTTCCGGAACTTGGCTGGGCAATGGTGACCAAGGTGGACCGGAAGGAAGCCTTAATGGCCTTCCGGAAAACCCTAATTCTGAGCATCGCCATTTCCCTGCTTTCGCTATTCACCATCATCAGCATAGCGGCAGCCTGGTTGCGCCACGGGCGGATTCTGCGCCTGCAAACAGAGCTGGCCCGCGAACGAGAGACCGAGGAAAACCTGCGCCGCTCCGAGGAGCGTTTCTGGGTAGCGCTGCAGAATTCCCCGGTCGTGGTGTTCAACCAGGATCGTGAGTTGCGTTACACCTGGATTAACCAACCCGCACCGCCCTGGTCGGAGACGAATTACCGCGGCAAAACCGACGAGGAAATCATTGGCATGGCAGATGGCAGCCGGCTGAGCGCTCTGAAGCGCCTCGTGTTGGACACCGGCATTGGCAGCCGCAAGGAATGGTCGTTTGTTTGGCAAGGCGAGCTGCGGGCTTACGACATCAACATCCAGCCTTTGCGGAACGAAGCGGGAGAAGTTGTGGGCATCACCTGCGCCAGCACCGATGTCACCGAGCGCAAACGGGCGGAAGAGCATTTGCGCGAGTACGAAAAGGTGGTCGAGGGCCTGGAGGAAATGATTGTGGTGGTGGACAGAAACTACCACTACCTTATCGCCAACCGCGCCTATCTGGAGTATCGCGGCCTGCAACCGGAACAACTCATCGGGCGTCAGGTGGGCGATGTCCTGAACCCGGGCGTCTTCGAACATGAGTTGAAGAGAAGAATGGACAAGTGTTTCGAAGGCGAAATCGTCATTTTTGAGATGAAGTACACCTATCCCAAGCTGGGCGAGAGAGACTTGTTGATTTCATTTCTCCCTATTGAAGGCACGAACGGCGTCGACCGGCTCGCCTGCGTTCTGCAGGACATCACCGACCGCAAGCGGGCGGAAAAGGCGTTGCGCGATTCGGAGACGCGTTACCGCCTGCTGTTTGAGCGCAATCCTGCCGGCGTGTACCGCTGCACACTCGATGGTAAATTGCTGGACGTAAATGACGCTTTCGCCCGCATTTTCGGATACAGCTCGCGCGACGACCTCCTGAAGTATCCCATCACTCATTTTTATTTCCGGCCAGAGGAAAGACCATCTTTGCTGGACAGCCTGCGTGAGCAGAGCTGCTTGATGGAACATGAATTTTGCGGCCGTCACCGCGACGGCACGCCGCTGTGGGTGCTGTCCAATATGGCGTTTGTCGCCGGAGAAAATGGCGCGCCTGACATCCTGGAGGGCACCTTCATTGACGTCACTGCCCGCAAAAGCGCAGAGGACGCCTTGCAGCACTCGGAAGCCCAGCTGCGCGCCTTTATAGGAAATGCACCCTACGGCATTTTCCGCTGCGCCGGCAAAAGCTTCTTGAGCGCCAATCCTGCGCTGGTCAAAATGCTTGGCTACACCAGTGAGGCGGAACTGCTGAACCTTAATCTCGACGACGATGTGTTTTATCCCCGAGGCAAGCGTCTGGACCTGCCGGCCAGTTCGGCGCAGCAAGGAGAGTTTGGACCTGTCGAGGTCAGCTGGAAAAGGCGCGACGGTGCTCTCACTCTGATGCGCTTACGCGGGCGCGTGTCCGGCGCGTCGAATGGCGAGCACACCATTGAGGCGATTGCCGAAGATATTACCCAGCAGCGCGCCCTGGAAGAGTACCTGAGCCAGTCAGACAGGCTGGAGGCGCTCGGCCGCCTGGCCAGCAGTGTGGCGCACGACTTTAACAATCTGCTGCTCGGCATCACCCTGAACCTGGAGCATGTTCTTCAGCGCAGCCCGGGGTGCGGAAATCTTGTGCGGGAAGAAATCGAGCAGGCGCTGCACGCGGCCCGCAATGCCGCCGCGGTAACCCGTCAACTGTTGGTGTTTGGACGCAAGCGGGCCCTGCAGCGGCAGTCGGTCAATTTGAATGACGTGGTCATCAGAAGCCAGGACCTGGTGAACCGCCTGGCGGGAGAAAACATCCACGTCAATCTCAGGCTAAGCCCTAATCTCGACCCAGTGCAGGCCGACCCGGTGCAGGTTCAGCAGGTCATCCTTAACCTAGTGGCCAACGCACGCGATGCTATGGCCGACGGAGGGCAGATCACAGTTGCCACACGAACGATTGAGCTGCAGGAAGTTCCGCCCGAGGAATACTTCGCGGCTGTCCCCAAGGCCGGAACGTACGTGTTGCTGGAAGTCAGCGATACCGGCAGCGGCATCAGCCGCGAGGCGCTGACTCGCATCTTCGAGCCCTTCTACACCACCAAGGTCGAAGGCAGCGGCCTGGGACTTTCTACCAGCTACGGCATTGTGGCCCAGAGCTCGGGGTACATTTCGGTGCGGACACAGCCCGGGCAGGGCACGACGGTACGCTCCTACCTGCCGCGCCAGCACGAAGTTCCTCCAACCAGCTAGCCTGCCTGGCCATACTTCGTTTCCGTCAAACTCAACAGTTCTCCTTCTCTCTCTTCTTATTCCTGCAGAGCGCTCTCAGCCAGCAGCCCTGACGACTCCCTTCGATCTTAGAACGGAGGGCTGGGCAGATTGTGCAACAGTTCCAATAAGGGAACCCCTGCCCATGACGAAGGTCGCAGCCAGCGGCTGGGCTATTCCAAAAGCTCGCTAGCATGAGGGATGGCACTGTCACGTTTGCGGGATTGTGGTCCTTCGCCCAGGCATGAGTAAGTGCAGTTGGAGCCGAATACCACGCTAACAGAGGGATAGAGGAATGTCAGCAGCGCGCATTGTACACGTGAAATATTCCTATAGAACATTTTGCAGTGCAACGATCTTTCTGGTTGTTCTGATTTCGGCTCCGCTTCACAGCCAGGACACGCAGACCACGGACCTGCAGCTTCATAAATTCCATCCCAAGGACGCGTCAGAGCAAGCTGCGGCGCCGACGTCGCAGCACGCAGCCGCTCCCTCTGGGGCCGGTGCCATAGCTGTTCAGCAGATGCAGGCTCTTCAGGCAGAGAAGGCGGTGCGTACGCCTGCCCAGCAAAAGATCGATTCCAACATTCTGTTCACCATCCGCATGCTTGCCGGACAGCCGGCCGCGCCCGGTATTCCCTACCTCGATACCGGGATAGAGCTGGATGGCAATGACAACGTTGTGGTTGATATGGTGGCGCAGGTTACCGACAGCCTTCTCAATCAACTCGCCGGCGCCGGCGCGACGATCCTCAATACAAATCGCGAATTGCGCAGCATCCGCGCCATCATTCCTCCCAGCCAGATGGAAGGGCTCGCCGCCTCGCCCGATGTGATCTATATTTCGCGCAAACAGGGCTCGATGACTCAGGGAGCCGGACTATTGCGCAAGGTGAGCCCTTGGTTGCGCTGGACCCTGGTACCCGGGTTCGAGAAAAGAGCGGTCAATCTCGGCCGGCAATTGGCAATGCTGACTTCGCTCACGCCGTTTACACCCGTCACTTGGCAAGGCAGCGTTGGGACGGAAGGCGACGTGAGCCATGAGGCGCTGGCCGCGCGCGGCGCATTTGGCGTAAACGGAGCGGGATTGAAGATTGGCGTCCTTTCCGATGGTGTTACCAATCACGCGCTGAGCCAGGCCACCGGCGACCTTCCGCCGGACTGCGGAACTCCGCCTTGTCTGGCGGTGCTTTCCGGCCAGGCCGGTTCCGGCGACGAGGGCACAGCCATGCTGGAGATCATTCACGATATGGCCCCCGGCGCCAGCCTGTACTTTGCCACCGCCGAGAACGGCATTACGAGCTTCGCGCAGAACATTCGCGACCTGCGCGCAGCCGGCTGCCAGATCATTGTGGATGATGTCTTTTATTTCGTAGAAAGTCCTTTTCAAAACGGACAAACTTTCAGCGTAGTTTCCACCAGCAATGGCGGCGTGGTCACGCAGGCCGTCAATGACGTGGTTGCCGACGGCGCACTGTATTTTTCCTCTGCCGGCAACGAAGGCAATTTGGATTCAGCTACTTCGGGCACCTATGAGGGCGATTTCGTCCCACAAACCGCCACTTTGCCGCTGCCTCCCGGGTATGTGCACAACTTTGGCGGCGATATGGGATATGACACCATTACTGCGCCGGGATTGGAGGTGGTCGGCCTGTGGTGGGCCGATCCCCTCGGCGGCTCGAGCAACGATTATGACCTGTACGTGCTGAACAGCACAGGCACCATCGTCCTGGCCGCCTCCACCAACATCCAGAACGGAAGCCAGGATCCAGTGGAGCTGATTGGCAGCGCTTACGTCGCCGCCAACAACCGCATTGTCGTCTTCCAGAATCCAGGCGCGGCTGATCGTTTCTTCCATCTGGGGCTCATCCGCGGCAAACTGGCGGTGGCTAGCGCTGGAGAAACTCACGGCCACTCCGCCGCTTCCGGGGCCTATACCGTAGGCGCCACGCCCGCCGCCGATGCTTTTACCACCGGTTACCCTTCAGGTCCGTACCCTGATTTTTTCAGCGCCGGCAACCGGTTTGAGCCGTTCAGTTCCGACGGCCTGCGGCGCATTTTTTTCAATGGCGATTCCGGCGCCATTACACCCGGCAACTTCTCCTCCACGGGCGGATTGGTGCTGAATAAGCCCGACATTACGGCGGCCGACGGCGTGTCCGTTACTGGCGTGGGTGGCTTCGGTAGTCCGTTTTACGGAACTTCGGCCTCCGCTCCTGCGGCGGCATCTGTGGCCGCGCTGTTGCTTGCGGCACAACCCACATTGACTCCCGGCGAGGTTCGCACGGCTCTAAACAGCACGGCCGTGGACATCATGGCCTCAGGATATGATCGCGATTCCGGTTACGGAATTGTGATGGCGCTGCGCTCTATCCAGTCACTAGGTGTTGAAGGAAACGCCAACCCCGAACTGGGCGCCATTACGGTGGCTGAGAATCCCGGCAACGGAAATGGCATTATCGAAGCCGGCGAGGGCGCCAAGCTTAACATCCAATTGAAAAATACCGGCGGAGTGAAGGCCATGAATGCTGTCACCGCCACGCTCACTTCTTCGACCGAGGGAGTGGTCATCACTCAGCCGGGCACCAGCGCCTATGCCGACATAGCGGCAGGCGCCTCCGGCGGCAACAACCTGAGTCCCTTTTTCTTTACCCTGGCCTCTGAGTACGCCTGCGGCAAGACCGCCGATTTCACTCTGACCGTCAACTTCACCGGAGGCAGCAGAGCAGTGAATTTCACAGTTCCCACGGGACTGCTTTTTATCACCAACTCCTTGGGAACCAAGCCGGCGGAGTCGCTCGGAATAACCACCGCCACCGGCACCCAGAGCGGCCGCATCAACCGTAACGGCGTGGTCAGTTCCTGCGGTGGTTCGGCTAAGTCTTTCCCTGGCGCCATAAGCGGCAGTCACATCTTCGATTCGTATAGCTTTACCGCCTGCCGATCATTCTGCCTGGAACCCGAGCTCGATTCCGGCGCCTCCGGAGTCAATCTGCTCGAGTCCGCGTACACACCCTCTTATGATTCAAGTAACACTGGGACCAATTATGCCGGCGACGCCGGCCTCAGCACCAACCAGCAGTCCTTCGGCATCAATGCTACTGCGGGAACACCCTACACGCTTGTCATCAGCGACGTAGCCGGCAACTCTACCCCGAACACCTATACCCTTAAGATTCCGGCCTGTGCGCTCAGCTGCAACAACAACCAGCTGCCTGAGGCGGTGGCACACGACACCACCGTCATCGCCGCCAACGTGGGCGGCACGGCCGACGCCAACATTGAAAATGGTTCTTATGATCCCGAAGGTGACTCGCTCACGATCTCCCAAACACCGCCCGGACCTTATCCGGTGGGCGTTAACACCGTGATCCTTACGGTTGCGGATGCCCACGGTGCCGCAGACCAGGCGTCCGCCAGCATAACTGTGCTGAATCCCGGTTTTACTTTGGCTCGGACAGACTCTTCAGTAACCACAGTCGCAGGGTCAGCCACCCAACACATCACCTTTACTCCAGCTCCGGGAATTGCTGCTCCCCTGAACCTGACGTGCCGCGACCTACCGGATGAGGCATCCTGCTCATTCGCGCCCGCCACGCTGCCCGCCGGCAGTGGGGCAACCACTGTGACGCTGGCCATCACCACGACTGCGCCTGCGGTGGCCTTTGTTTCTGTGCGGAACTTCTTCGCCGCATCTCTGCCCTTCAGCGGCCTGGGATTCTTGGGCATCGCCTTGATGGCGGGTCCAAGCCGGCGAAAGAAAGCGACTGTAATTGCTGCGAGTGTGCTGGCCACCGTTGCGCTAGCGCTGTTCTTAGGGTGCGGGGACCGGACCGCAACTACTTTCCTCGGTATGCCCCAGAGAACTTACACGGTCACGGTGGCCGGTACCTCTGGCAACCTGACCAGGACAACAACTTTCAACTTGACCGTAAACTAAATGAGATTTTTGCCGCGACACGCGCCTGCTCCTCAAGGTTATGGCTATCCCCGGAACAGGCTTTCAGCGGAGCGCCTGTCATTTCTCTTTCGGGATCTTCGCGCCCGCCCATGCCAAAGCCGCTTGCCGGTTGGAAAAAGCCTTCATTTGCACGATCCGGCCCTTTCGGACTGAGTAAACGTCTGCCAACCTGACTTGCTGCCACTCATTGCTGTCTTTGGGACGAAAGTGAGCATAGACAAACACCACGATCCGATTGCCGGCTGGTATGAATCGTTTCGGTTCGCTGCTGCCCTCAGCCCATCCCGCTCGCGACTGCATCAGGTATCGCTTGACCTCGGCGCGACCGTGATATGTGCCGCCGCCGGGAAATTCCACAGGCTCGCTCCAATCGATTTTAGGATCAAGTGACGCCACCGCCGCCTCGAAATCTCCCCGATTGAACGCGGCATAGGCAGAGCGAAGCTCTGCAATGATTTTGTCCCGCGCTTCCGAGCTTGCTGCCCTACCCTGGTTCGCCTCCTGCGAATAGGCAAGTTGACCAATAGCTAAAAAAATAAGCGCGATAGCCATCATGTTCACAGAACTGACTCCTATCGTTCCGCGATGTGTAATTTACACCTGGACCTCGTCTGCACGGCTGAGAAATCTCCGCCGTGCAGACCGCCAAGGGTGAAAGAGCCGCTAAGCATAGGCAGCTTTTCATAGCCGGCTTGTTTTTGCAGGAAGTCCACACTCGAATTGTGCGATCAACGCAGCCAAAGCTTGCGGCTGCTCGTGGGTGGTGAGGTGACCGCCCGGCAAATGCTTGATCTGGAGGCCAAACTTGCCTAGGCGCTCTTCCGCCATCTCAACCTGCCGGTGCTCAAATGGATCTTCATCGCTGCCCCCAACCAGGAACGGAAATTGCACGCCATAAGCCTGGATGAGACGGCCGAAGTCGAGCCGGTCACCTTGCGCTTTGTGTTCAACCGCGAAGCCCGCGGCTGCCGCCAGGTAGAACCCACCATCGCGGCGGCTTATAGCGTTGTAGACCTCGCGAACCTCCGCATCCTTGACCTTATAGCCTTTGGACCACATCACCCCTGCCACCATACTTTTGAAGAGGGCGAAGGAACGCGCCAGGCCCGCGCGGGCCCGCTTGGGGAGACGGCGCAGCAACGGCGTGGTATACCAGGGGTGGGAATGCCCGTCAGGAAAAAGCCCGCCATTGAAGATGAAGACGCCGCGTATTTCCGGCCTGCCCGCTGGCTCGCCCCGGTTAGAGCGCTCCAGGCGTCGTCGAAGATGCTCCAAGACGACGAGCGAGGAAAAGTCGAAAGCCACTAGCACGGTTGACTGGACACCCAAATCGCGCCAGATCGCTTCGACGAGATCAGTACGCTCGGCCGTGGAATAGGCGTAGTTCCTGGGCTTATCGCTGTCGCCCATGCCGACATATTCAACGAACAGCTTTGGCATTCGGGCCGCGTTCGGTAAATAGGGCAGGACCTTGGCCCAGCCAAATGAGCCATCCGGAAATCCCGGGAGGAAGGAGACGGCCTGAGCCACATCTCCTTCCCTCCTCAAGAAAACGTTAAGCGGCGCAGCTTGAGCTCGAACGATGGCGCGCGCACTGGCGTCGTAGCCGACGCGCTCACCGCCCGCGAACCAGGCTTGCGCCGACGGCACGCCGTCGGTTTTCCCGGCTGCTATCACAAACCCTTCATCGGCCGCCGCATGTCCGGTGTTGCCGGCGGCGCCTGCCACCTCAATCGTTAGCTGTTTCATAGCGAGTCTCCTTGCACTCGGGTGCGGCTAGCGCCCCGCCCGGCTGCGCAGCTCAACCTGTTCCAGTCGTTGGCTGCGATTGGGTTCCGTTGCAGCTTGCCGTCGAACCAGCAAGCCAAAGAGCAGAAAATGCGTGACCAGCAGCGCGGGCACCAGCGCAGTCACCAGATAGAACGCCGGTCCCAACATTCCAGGTTGCAGTCCGACCTGAGTGCCCTGATAAAAGGCGAATAGCAGGTCAGCAGCGCCCCAAACGTTGAACAGCCATACGCTCGCGCTGGCCCACGACGTGCGGTTCACCAGCGCGATCGTGGCCACAATCGCCAGGATGCCGGCGATAAAGTCGCCGTACGCCGCCGGGATCGCGAATCCAGCCGGCAGCAACGGAGATACAACGCCGGGCACCAGAAAACTCAGCCCAATGAAGCGAAGGAACATATGCGGCGCCACCAGCGCTGTGAGCGCGCGATTCGGCTCGGCCTTCCGAAGCCACGGCCACACGAAGACTCGCGCCGCGACCGCGGAACTGACGAAGCTCCCCAGGACGCTGATTCCGAATAGTGCAGTGGCGTTCATTGCGCACCTCCTTTCAACTGTTGCAGCCGGGTCTGGACCGCCTGCATCCGGACATCGAACGTGGAGAGTGGAGTGACCGTCGTTTCCATCAGCGGCCAGACCGGCAGGCTGCTGATAACGCTGTCCACCTCCTGGTCCGATTCCGCGCTCAGAACCAAAGTGAGCGCAATGGCACCGCTCAGCGGCCCTCCGGCGACGATCTTCCGCTCAGCCTCAAGCTTCTTGCAGCGTTGCAGTGTTGGCAGGATGAACTGCTCGATGAAGGCGACGCCCTCTTGCGGGGTAGCAGGGCGGTTCGCGAGTTTCAATTGCACCAAGTAGTTCATGAGATCCTCCTTGCAACACTAGATGTATATACATATATTTTGACGCAGGAATATTTTGAGAAAAGGTCAAAGGGAATTTAATGCCCCTCGTCGCCTGCCACCTCACAGGCGGGAGGTGAAGTGGTGCCCGGGGGCCAGCAAGCAAATTGGGACCAGACTGGGACCCGGCTTAAATTGTGACGAGCGTTAAGTACTTCGGAATGATGGTAGGCAGGGAGGGAGTTGAACCCCCGATGCCAGCCTTTTCAGTCTTTAAACGCCAAGTATTCTCAACCACTTACAAGTCGCGGGAGACTGCCGAACGGCTTGGGAAATACGTGCAAGCCGACTCAATTACTGACTAGAATTGCGACCCGTCCGCCTCCTGTTTGCAGCGAGGCTGGTCCCGAAGCAGCTAAGAACGTTCATCGCGTGTTTTGTGCTCGGCTAACTCTTCCGGTTTTCCCCTTGGCAGCGGCCATGAGGTAACTTGCGATATCCTCCACGTCCCTGCGCGTAAGAATTGAGCCGTAGTTTGTCGGCATGAGTGGTTGCGATGCGTACTCCACGTTTTCCACATCCGATCTGTTAAACATGCGGAAAGCGCCGTCCAACAACTCCAGTTGTATCGAAAAATTGTCCTCATTCCGGATCATGCCGCTGTACTTCTGTCCCGAGCGGGTGATCACGGTTGCCGGTCGCGCTCCGATTTGCGGGTCGGAACTCGGCGATTCCATGGCACGGCGGATTTCATGCGCCGAGTGGCTGCCGCCATACTCGGAAAGATCGCTCGCGATGAACCCGCCTTCCCCTTGCACCATGTGGCAGGTTGAGCACATTGCTTTTCCAAAGAAAAGCGATCTCCCTCGCACCGGGTTGCCGGGCGGCAGGGTCATAGAAGCGCTTTCTCCTTGCAGTTTTCGCACGTACCGCACGACCGCCTTTACGTCCTTCTCCGTCAGGGAACGAAAAGCGGGCATGCCGGTACCGGAAATTCCATTGCGCACAATGTGCACGATTTCCTTTCCAGACAATCGCCGCACTTCCTCTGTCGTGAGATTGGGAGCACGCTCAGCGCCGCGCCCGTCGAGTCCATGGCATCCGGCGCAATGGGAGATGAAAGTCTGGGCTCCCCTTCCGGTTGCCGCCCAGGTTTTCGACGCCATCTCAAGCTGGGTTTGTGCCAAGCCCGCGGCTACCAGCGCCAGCAGGGATATACCCGCTGTAACCGATGAAGGTATGAACCGCATTAGCCCGCCTGTCGTAATTATCGCAGCGTGAGCCCGTGGCCAACGAGTCGTGAGCCGCCCACTGGCGTTTCTCGTTGCACTAAAACAGGAACGCCGGCGCCGATGGCATAATTCGCGGATCGCGCCGCGCTGCCCCGGACTGTCCCGGAAAACAGCGCGACTGCAGCGCCGGTATGATGGTGTCCTGCCTCTCATAACATCGCATGCTAGCTCCCCAACAACCCATAGTTGACCCCGGGTTCACGGGTTCACGGTTTGACGGCGATCGCCGAAATTTCAATGCGAGCACCATTAACCAGTCCGGCCACCTGCACCGTGGTGCGCGTCGGCTTGGGCGAAGGCATAAACTTCTTGTACACTCCATTCATCGCGGCAAAATCATGGATGTCGGCCAGATAAACATTCACCGCGACAATGTCGTTGAGCTGGAAACCGGCCTGCTTCACGACGCGCGCAATATTTTCCAGCGTCGCCTGCGTCTGCGCTTCGATCGTGTCCGACTTCAGTTTCCCCTGCGAATCCGTCCCCTGTTGACCGGAAACGAACAACATCTTGCCCGCGACAATCCCATCACTGAACGGAAGGCCCTCTCCTCCCGCGATCACTCTTTTCCCCTGAGCATATGCGGAGAGCGGCAGACACAGAAGCCCTGCAAACAACGTGGCCAGCACGGCATTCAATAATCGCTGTTTCATCTCTCGTTCCTCCATTTTTGATTCTTCACTGTGCTTGCGCTCTTTGCTGCAAGCATGTAGAGTCCGCGCTCATATATACAACCTGGAGGGTTCATGGACAAATCTTCTCATTTTGCCATCGCGAAATGGTGCACGGTCGTAGTACTTGTCATCCTGGCCTCGGCGATGGTAACTGTCATCCTGCATGGTCAGACCCCGGTCGGCTCATCAGCTTCGGACTCCGCCTTGCTTGATGGATTTCGCCACGTGGAAGTCGCTTCCGTCTCTGACGCCGTGGAGCAGATCGTCGGCAAGCGCACCTACATGAGCTACCGTATGCGTCCCATTTTCCCGGCCAAGTTCGCCGGTTTTGCCGTAACTGTTTTCCTCAAGAAAGATGAGAGCACCCGCGATCCCAACGCTCTCAGCGGCATGGTGGCCGCTATCGATCACGGTCAACCCGGGTCGGTTTACGTCATGGTCGTGGAAGATGGCGCTAACATTGCCGGCATGGGCGGGTTGATGGGCACGGCCATGTCGGCCAGGGATTTCGCCGGTGCCGTGATTGATGGCGGCGTACGCGATGTCCCCCAACTCCGCAAGATCGGCTTTCCGGTGTTTGCTACCGGCGTGGTCCCCTCTACTTCCGTCGGCCACTATCGCTTCGCTGGCTCCAATATCCCCGTGGTTTGCGACGGCGTGTCCGTTCATCCTGCCGATGTATTGGTCGCCGACAATGACGGCGTGGTCGTCGTTCCGCGCGCCCAAGCAGTCGCCGTGTTGAGCCTGGCCCAGCAGATGGATTTCAAGGAGCACTCGATGTACTCCTATATCGAAAAATACAAGTCGCTCGAGGAAGCGATTCGCAAATTCGGACGCCTGTAGGTCCGCGCTCGCTGCGCCCACATCAGCCCGGGGACATATTGCACAAAACTGATTTTCGTCACATAATCAGCACTTTCATTTTTCAGGTGAGCCCCGTGGAGCACCGGGCTGGCTTTCGAGCCGGCGCATGGCAATTTCCGCAAAACGCATCTATAAAATCAACGCTCTTCCAGGCGGACTGCGCCTCCTCGATTTCTTCGCCGACTCGAAGCGTGGCCTGTGGCTTCCGGGCGGTCAGTCCCGTGCTGTTCGTAGATCTTCATCAGCAGATTGGAACCTGGCCGGATACCACTTCGCGTCGGTTCAGCTGATTGACGGAATGGAAAACGATCAGGGCACCCTGGGCGAGGCGCTAGTCGACGCTACCGCCAAGGCAAGCTAGTCATGCAGTATTTCTCAAAGGCGCTTTTGCTGGCCCTCGTTGCCGGATCGCTGTGTACCATGGCAGCCGCCCAGGAGAGTGCGTCTTTCTCCGCCGTCATTGACATTCAGCCCGTCGATCTCCTCGCCCAGCCTGTAGGGGAAAACTGGACTTCGTATAATGGTGACTACACTGGCCGTCGCTACAGCCGGCTCGATCAGATCAACACCGCGAACGTCAACCAGTTCCGGGCCCAGTGGGTATTTCACTCAACTGTTGGCAGCGTACTCGAAGCAACTCCCCAGGTCGTAGACGGCATTATGTTCGTCACGGCGGCCAACGACACCTTTGCCCTCGATGCGCGCACCGGCCGTATCATCTGGCACCACAGCCGACCGATTGCTAACGGCCTGATTGACGACGCTTCCCAGCACGTCAGCCGTGGTGTAGGCCTCTGGCGTTCCCGCGTTTATGTGGAGACCGACAACGCCCATCTCCTCTGCTTGGACGCCCGCTCCGGACACATGCTTTGGGACGTCGCCTATGCCCCCGCAAATCCCAACTATGGTGCTACCAGCGTCCCCCTAGTAGTTGGCGACAAGGTGCTTGTCGGTTCGTCTGGCGGAGATGATGGCGTACGCGGCTTCGTTGCCGCGTTCGACGCACGCACCGGTAAGCTGGCGTGGCGCTTCTGGACGATTCCCGGTCCCGGCGAGCCTGGCTCTTCCAGTTGGCCTGGGGACATGTATCTTCACGGCGGCGGCACTACCTGGATGCCTGGCAGCTACGACCCCGAACTGCACACCGTCTATTGGACGACCAGTAACCCTTCTCCTGATTTCGACGGCAGCGTTCGTCCCGGCGACGATCTCTACACCAATTCCGTTCTGGCTCTCGATCCGGATACCGGAAAGCTCAAGTGGCATTTTCAATTCACGCCGCACGATCTGTACGATTATGATGCCACCGAGACCCTGGTCTTGGTTGATGCCAGCTACAAGGGGAGGCCGCGAAAACTCCTTCTGCAAGCCGACCGCAATGGCTTCGTCTATGTGCTCGATCGCACCAACGGGCAATTCCTGTCGGCCACCCGCTTCGTAAACAAACTGAATTGGGCCAAAGGAATTGATGCCCGGGGCCGCCCCATTCGCACGGCCGTAGAACCTACAGCCAAGGGAACGCTCGTCTGCCCCAGCTATTCGGGCGCTACCAACTGGTTCTCGCCTTCCTACAACCCCGCGACCGGCTTCTTGTATTTTCTCGCGCTGGAAGATTGCGAGACCTTCTTCCGCAAACCGCAAACCTACTTGCCAGGACAGACCTTTTACTCCACTGGTGTCCGGCGCGCACCAGGCGAGGGTTCGCAGAAAATTCTTGTGGCCTACGATCTCGCCAGCGGCAGTATCGCCTGGAAATACCCGCAGATCGGGAAAGGCCATTCCGCAGGTGGAACTCTGACCACCGCGGGAGGACTCTTGTTTTTCGGCGATGATGCCGAGTCGTTCGAGGCTGTGGATGCGCGCTCCGGCAAGCCGTTATGGCACTTCAACACCGGTCAGACCCTGCGCGCATCGCCCATGACCTATGCAGTCGCGGGAAAACAGTACGTGGCCATCGCCGCCGGCAGCGATTTGTTTGCGTTTGCCCTGCCCTGATCGGCGGGGGCCGAGGATTTTGTAATTGTCGTTTGAGAGGGAGGAAGGCAAAATGCCCACAACTTTGTTCACCCGCAGAAAATTCGGTTTCGGAGTGGCATCCATCCTTTCCGCTTTAGGCATTGGTGGCGTCGTTGCTGAAGCCCAAGTCGCTAACCAGGTTCAGAAACTCGACTACGACGGCAAACCCGCCAGCGGCAAGCAGATGATCACCTCGCTCATCGTTCACAACGGGCTGATCTACATCTCCGGCCAGGGCGCGAATGACGCCGGCTCCGTCCAGCAGAACGACATCGAAACCCACACCCGGAAGGTCATGGATAACGTAAAGAAGCTGGTCGAGGCCGGCGGCGGTACTATGGACACCGTTCTGCAGCTCACAGTCTATTTGGCTAGCCTGGATCATTATGAGGGCATGAACAAAATCTTCAAAACCTATTTCCCCCACGGCGGGCCGGCGCGCACGACGGTGGCGGTGGCGGGCGTGCCCGGCCACTCGCTTCTGGAAATCAACTGCATTGCCGCCGTGATCGATAAGTAAATCACGAAGAGAGGAGAATCATGCATGGCGCTGGGTGACAAATGGAATCGTCGCACCTTTCTGGGCACACTCGGGGTAATTGCTGGTTCCGTTCTGAATGGCATGAACCTGATGGCGTCACCCCGGCAGGCCAGCAGCACGACAACCACCGGCTTCGGTCAATCCGGAAACGTCTATGAAGAGCTGGGCGTAACCACGGTCATCAATGGCCAGGGCACGATGACTTACCTTGGGGGGTCGCTGATTCCGCCGGAGGTGGAGGCGGTCATGGCCGAGGCGGGAAAGCACTTTGTCGACATCGTGGAACTGGAAGAAGCCGCCGGAAAGAAAATTGCCGAGATGCTTAAGCTTCCCGAGGGCTATTCCGCAATTGTAACTTCGGGTGCGGCCGGCGCGATGCAATCCGGGCTGGCGGGCATTCTTACCGGCGACAATCCGACATTTATCCAGCAGTTGCCTGACCTGACGGGCATGAAATCTGAAGTCCTCATCCAGAAGGCCCACCGCAATCCTTTTGATCATCAGTTGCGGGCCACGGGAATCAAGCTGGTGGAGATTGAAACCGCCGACCAACTGCGCCGCGCGGTTACTCCGCGCACCGCGATGATGCATTTCTCCAACTTCGCCAACGCCGCCGGCGAGATCAAAGTGGACGAGTGGGTGAAGCTGGCGGCGGAGTACAAGATCCCAACCTTTATTGACGCGGCGGCGGATACGCCGCCAGTTTCGCATTTGTGGGACTACGTGCGAATGGGATACGACCTGATCGCCTTCAGTGGCGGCAAGGCGCTGCGCGGGCCGCAGTGTGCCGGCCTGCTGCTGGGAAAAAAGGATCTGGTCCACTGCGCCCTGCTCAACAACAGCCCGCACGAGGATACCCTGGGACGGGGCCAGAAAATCGGTAAGGAAGAGATTGTGGGCATGGTCAAGGCATTGGAGATGTTTCTCAACCAGGATCACGAAGCAATGACGCGCGAATGGTGGAGGCGGCTCGACACCGTTTCCCGGCAGGTGAGCCGCGTTTCCGGAGTGACCACCGCTTATTTTGTGCCCGATATCGCCAATCACGTGCCTCACATGCAGATCAACTGGGATCCGCGCCGCGTCTCCCTCACTCCCGATCAGGCAGCGGATTCTCTAAAAAATTCAAAGCCGGCCATCGTTCTGGGCAAAACCGAAATCGGGTTGGCGATGAACTCTTTTATGCTGCAACCGGGAGAGGAAAAGGTCATCGCGGATCGGCTGGTACAGTTGTTCCGTGCGCATGCCGCCTAAGCAAGGCGGCGCGCGAACCCTGGGAAGGAAGAATGGAAAAGCCACTGCGCAGTGCCGTTATCCTGCTTACCCTGATGGCATGGTTGTGCCCCGCTTATGCCCAGTTGGGCCTCTTCTCCAAGGAGCAACGCATGGCTTTCACTCCCGACTGGCGCGGCGAGCGCTTTCCGGACGGGCGCCCGCGCTTGCCGGATTCGGTGCTGCAGCGTTTGCGCAACGTCACCGCCGACGAAGCCTGGGATGTGCTGCAGGAAGCCGGGTATCGCAACCAGTTCGACGGCAACTGGAAGATCATCAACCCCGGAAAGCGCTTGGTGGGGCGGGTGGTGACCGCAGTGTTCATGCCCCGCAGGCCGGACGTGAATACGGTTGTCGAAGTCAACGGCAAAAAAGAAGGCCGTATTGGGAGCCAGAACTCCTGGGTCATTGATATCCTTCAGCCCGACGATGTTCTGGTAGTTGACCTTTTTGGAAAGATTCGCTACGGAACCTTCGCTGGCGATAATCTCTCCACGTCAATTTTTTCCAAAAGCCATAACGGCCTCATTGTCGATGGCTCGGTGCGCGACGTCACCGGCATCCAGCAGATTCATGGCTTCCAGGTCTACGTCCGCGGAGTTGATCCTTCCGCCCTGGAGCAAGTCACCTTGATGGGGATCAACGTGCCCGTCCGCATCGGAAATGTCATGGTCATGCCTGGCGACATCGCCATCGGCGACCCCGAAGGCCTTACGTTCGTTCCCCCGCAGTTGGCGGAGAAACTCGCCGACGACACCGAGATGGATCATATGGTGGATGCCTGGGGACACATGATGTTGCGAGAGGGCAAATACACTCCCGGCCAGATTGACAGCAAGTGGTCCAAAAGCATGATCGAGGAGTTCAATCTCTGGCTACAGCAACAGGGATCGAAGTTGCGCATGCCGGTGCGGTAATCCGGTTCCGCTCGCAGACCGCGTATGTTGGAGGAGCCAATCCTGCCTGTTCCAGGAACAACCCGTGTACGTCTCTGGCTGGTGTTCTGGCTCTTTATCTTGAGCTCCGTGGCCTTCCTCGACCGCGTCAACATTTCTATTGCCGGAAGTTCCATCCGCGATCAGTACCACCTGAGCAACGTTGAACTGGGTTGGATTTTCAGCGCCTTTTTGCTCGGCTACGCGCTGTTTCAAACCCCCGGGGGCCGCCTAGCCGACCGCTTCGGACCACGGCGCGTGCTTACCGGCGGGGTGCTTTGGTGGGGCATATTCACTGCTCTGAGCGCCGCCGTGCCCACGAGTGTTGGTGCCGCACTGCTTGCGTTTATCGCTATTCGCTTTCTGCTCGGCGCCGGCGAAGCCGTTGTCTACCCAGCCTCCAACCAGTTTGTAGCCCGGTGGATTCCGGTCCACGAACGCGGAATCGCCAATGGCTGGATCTTTGCCGGTGTCGGTGTGGGCGCTGGCTTTACTCCTCCCCTGATTACCTATCTCATGATTCATCAGGGCTGGCGCTTTTCATTCTGGGTATGCGCCGCGGTCGGTTGCGTCGCTGGAGTTATCTGGTACGTGATCGCCCGTGACAGCCCAGAGCAGCATCCGCGTGTCTCCCCGCTCGAGTTGGAAACGATCCGTTTCGGCCTGACTTTCAAACCACACATGAAAAATTCGCCGGAACTGAAAGCTCCGTCCGAGCTTGTCTCCTGGACAACTATGCTGAGTAGTAAAGAGGTGCTGGCGGTCACGCTCAGCTATTTCTGCTATGGTTACGTAGCCTGGATTTTCTTCAGCTGGTTTTACATCTACCTTGCTACCGTACGCGGGCTGAATCTGAAGGCGAGCGCCTTCTACGCTATGCTTCCCTTCCTGGCCATGGCCGCGTGCTGCCCGCTTGGCGGGCTAATCAGCGATCTTGTAACCCGCCGTCGGGGCCTCCGTATCGGCCGCTGTGGGCTGGCTTTTGTGTCGATTGTGCTCGCCGCTCTGTTTCTGCTGCTTGGCTCGCAAGTCGCCAGCGCTCGTTTGGCCAGCGTGGTGCTCGCCGGCGGGGCCGGTGCCCTGTATTTATCCCAAAGCTCATTCTGGTCGGTGGCGGCGGACATCGC
Organism: Terriglobales bacterium; assembly: GCA_035252015.1. Classification (GTDB taxonomy): domain Bacteria; phylum Acidobacteriota; class Terriglobia; order Terriglobales; family Acidobacteriaceae; genus JAICWP01. The sequence continues at coordinate 29,113 of DATFDP010000207.1, read as the reverse complement.
CGGGCCATCCTCAGGTTCGGTCTCCGGCTTCATGAACATGGGCGCGCAACTGGGGGGAGCGCTGACCGCCTCTGTGACGCCGGCAATTGCCGTCCGTTTTGGCTGGAAAGCTTCCTTTGTCGTGGCGGCATCTCTCTGCGTAATCGGCGCACTGGCGTGGCTGTTTGTAGATCCGGCGCGCGCACTCAGTGCCGAGGAAATTCCAGCCAAGCGGCCGGCACCGGCTAGGGCTCCGCTGGCTCGAGGCTGAGCCTCATTCCGCTGACACGAACTTCACACAAACCGGCGAACTCACTTCCAGCGTCTGTCCCGTAGCCGTGAGATGGCCGCTTGCGGGGTCTATACGAAAAACGACCACATCATCAGAGTTCTGGTTGGCCACGAACATGTATTTCCCGCCCGGTGCGATGGCAAAATTGCGAGGGAACTTACCCCGTGTGGAGACATACTCCACGGGCATAAGCGTGTGCCTGGTGGGATCAATGAAAAACACGGCAATGGTATCCTGCCCGCGGTTAGAAGCGTAGAGGACCTTGCCGGAAGGATGCACCGCGATTTCCGCGGCATAGTTCTCGCCGGTGAAGGACTTGGGCAGAGTCGAAATGGTTTGTAGCGGGCGCAGCATGCCGCGCTCGGGGTTGTAGGAGAAGACATAAATTGTTGAGCCCATCTCATCCACCACGTACAGAAACCGGCCAGTGGGATCGAAGGCAATATGGCGCGGTCCGGAGCCGGGCTGCAGTTGCACAAATGGCGGTTGGTTGGGCGTCAGCGCACCGGTGCTGGAATCAAAGCGATAAACCAGCAAGCGGTCGAGGCCCAGGTCGGCAGCGATCGCGTGATTATTGCCACCATCCACCTCGATGCAGTGCGCGTGGGGTCCCTCCTGCCGCTGGGGATTGATGCTGTGCCCGGTGTGCTGCACAAAAGCGGAGGACTGTCCCAGGCGGCCATTCCGAAGGACCGGGAAAACAGCCACGCTGCCGCCATCGTAATTAGCCACCAGCACGAAATGGCCAGTCTTGTCGAGCGACACGTGACAGGGTCCAGGACCATGGGACGCAACCTGGTTGAGGAGAGCAAGATGCCCGGTTTTTCGATCAATGGCAAACATACTGACGGCGCCACTCTTGGTACCGCCGTAATCGGACACTTCGTTAACTGCGAAGAGAAACTTCTGGTCTGGGGAGACCGCCAGAAACGAGGGATTGACAGTTTCGGCAGCCAGGCCCAGGGCAGTCACGTCCCCGGTGGATGCCTGGAATCGGTAACTATAAATGCCTTTGCTCTTCGATCCGGTGTAGGTGCCGATGTAGACCCAATACGAGTCCGCAGTAGCGTTTTGAGCCCGTCGCCAACCGGTAGCCACGGCCGGTATGAAGAACACCAGCGCGACCAACAACACGAATGCCCGCTTCATTGACCTCCTCCTTTGTTGCCATCAACAACTGATGGTCCCAAGTCAGGCAAGGGCCGCGTCCGAGATGCAGATTACGGCTTTGGCCGGGCGGTTATGCCCTCTTCTACCGCAGGTGCAGCGGTCAGATAAATTCGTCCTGCGACCACCAACCTGGGGACTACAAACTGCGTGAATCCATTTTCCCGGAACGGTTTCAACTGCTGGCAGCAGCCGGTTCCGGGACTCTGGTACCGGACGGAGCCGAAGTTTCCTTTAACCTGCACTTGTACCGTCATCGGATCCTGAGCATAATTCACCATTTCCACCAGCATTTCGGCGGAACCCGGCTTGGAATAAGGAACCGCAATGGTTGTCAGCGCGTTCCAGAGGCTGAGCAATATCGTGCGCCTGTCCAGCAGGCGGCGAATGTCGCTGGCAAAAGCATCCGGATCATCCACTGCGTTCAGCAACTCAATGACCTTCCCTTTGCCCACCGCATATTCCACCATGCGGTCGTTCTTGCGAATGGGTTTTGCTGAGTGCCACGCATAGTTACCTTTTACGTCAACAACGACGGCGGTGCCCCCGTCCGAGGCGAATTGGCCGACTGCGGCCACCGCATAGTTGTCGGGCATTGCAAACGCGACCAACAGGTCGAGGTTATGGAGCGCGGCGCCGTTCAGCTGCGCGGGGCTCAGCACGCGGAAGGGAATGTTGTGGCGTGCCATCAGGTTTGCCGGCTCGAACCAGTTGTAATCGCCATCCGCAACCACCCCAACGTCAGCCTGCGGTTGTAATTGTTCCGAATCGCTCTGGACAAACCGGAGATAAGGCTTGACCTTGGCCCATAAGGCCATGCCCCGGGGTTCAACGTCGGCGAGCCGGGTCTGCAAATCTTCGGGCAGGTTGAGGATGAGATCGGCATGGAACGCCCCCGCCTCGGAGATGGCCAACTCGTAATCATCCACAGTTGGGCCCTCCTGCTGCTGCAAAGGCTCCGACAGTTCCCAGTCGAACTGGTACAACGGTGCCTGCTCGGGATGGAGGAGCCGGTCGTAACCCACAAGCGCGAGATTGCAGTCAAGCCAGGGCTGTTCTGTAGGGCTGGTTATTTGCAGAACCCCTTGCCTGCTTACGATCGAGTGCCCGCGCATTTGCGGCTGTTTCGCGCTGTGGTCAACTACGAGAATGGAGAGACCGGGATGCTGCCTGCGCAGGTTTGCCCCTGCTTTTTCCGCTTCGACCCGGGTGGCGCCACCAGGATCGAGCATAATTCCCGAAAATGCCTGGGCAGCTGCCGCGGCCTCCGGCGCTTGCTGCAGACCAACCTCGAGGTAGACGTCATAGCCCAGCCGGCGGGCTCGCTCCCCCATTTGGGTTGCATTCGCATTCCAGGGAATGGCCAGACCATTTACGCCCAGAACTTCCACCGCGGGGACAACCGATTGCGTCCAGCGCAGGAATACTCTGGCCCAAGCCGGCGCAACCAGCAGTGAGGAAGCGGCAATGAATAGCGTGCCGGTGCGAGCGATCTTCACCGGGGGCCGCCGGAGCTGGAACTGTTCGCCGCGTCCACGTAGATCTGAGGCCCGCTTGACGCGGTGATGGTCTGGCCACCGGGCGAAATCCATATTGCAGCCGTGCGGCCGGCGGTCGCGACCAGGCGCTTGCCAGCCTTTGGACCGACCAGCAAAAGTGTGGTGGAAAGGGCGTCAGCGGCGGTGGCGCTTTGCGCCAGCGCAGTCACGGCGAAGGTAGCGTGCACCGGTAGGCCGGTTGCCGGATCAATGATGTGTCCTATCCGCTTGTTTCCCAGCAAACTGGGCGCGGTTTGCTCCGATGTTGAAACCGCCGTGTTGTGGAGCAAGACCCAGGCATGCACGCGATGCGAAGGATCACGCAATGTTACCGCCCAGCCCTTCTGCCCCGGGGGCACGCCCATTCCGAAGATTGTGCTGCCTCCGGCATTTATCACAGCGCATCGGATCCCGTGCGCACGGAGAAGCGCCACCGCCCGGTCCACGGCATAACCTTTGCCGATGGCTCCCAGGTCAATCCGCAGGCAGGCCGAGAGAAACTCAATGCCGTCTGGCGGCACCATACGGATTTTAGAGTAGCCCACGCACAATCGTAGCCGTCGCAACTCAGAGGCCGAGGGAACCGGCTGGCCGCGCGCTGACGCCTTCCACAGGTCGGTCAGAGGCCCCACGCTAATATCAAACTTTCCGCCGGACATCCGGGAGTAGCGCAACGACTCCGCCACTACCCGATAAAGGTCGGGCAAAACATTTTGCCTGTGAAAATGAGCGGTGTTGTTGAGCCGGCTCAGGTCACTGTCGGGTTTGAAGTTGCTCATCACCCCATCCAAAGTGACAATTTCCTGAAAAGCGGCGTCAATCGCCGCCGATGCGCGCTGCTCCGAATCGGTGTAGGCCACAATGTCAAATACCGTCCCCATGGCGTACTTCCGCCGGTGAACCAGCAAGGCAGGCGTGGGCAAGTTGGCGGAGGCGGCTGGCAACGCGGCCAAGATCAGCAGCGCGGCTAACAGGCTATTCCAGCGCATAAACCTCGCCATCCATGCCCACAAGGTAAACCGTAGTTTCAGTGAGCACGGGAACCGATTGCACAGCGCCGCCCAAATCTGCTCTCCACAGCAGCTTGCCGGAGGCACCGTCGAGAGCCAGGGTACTTCCTGCCTGAATCCAAACCGTTCCGTTCACGAAAACCGGGGGAGCGGTTACCGCCTCGCCGGCGCGGTACTTCCAGCGCAGCCGGCGGTTGTGAATTTCCAGGGCGTAGACATAGCCATCCTTACTGCCGAAAAAGGTGGCGCCGCCGCCCACCGCCGGAGAAGACATAATCCCCAGGCCCGTCGGGTATTTCCAGCACAGTGCGCCGGTGGCCGCGTCGAGGGCGTAAAAATTGAAGTCTTCCGAGCCCACTAGTACTGTGTCGTCCACCACAGCCGGCGAGCTATCGACCCCATCTTCAGTCTGCGCCTGCCACACGATTTCGCCTGAGGCATCATTGAGGCAGTGAACCTTGCCGTCGCCGCAGCCGACATAAATATAATGGCCGGCGCTGTACGGGGTGGAATAAATCCTGCCCCCCAACTGCTTACACCAGCGCTGTTGGCCGGTGTTAAGCTCCACGGCATAGAGACATGCGTCCGCGCTGCCAAAAAAGGCGGAACTTCGGCTAACTACGGGAGAGCTCCACACCTCCGCCGAAGCCGCTGCCTCCCACAGCTTCGCACCCGATTCCGCGGCGACGGCATATACCTTGCCGTCATCGCAGCCGAAGAGAATTTTGTTTTCCGCAAAGGAGGGTGTGGAGTGGATTTGGCCCCCCGCCTGGAACTTCCAAACCGGCCGGCCCTTAGCGGCATTAATTGAGTGTAGAGTGCCATCAACGGCCGCGACATAAAGCTTCCCGTTATGCAGGATTGGGGCGGAACGGATAGTGCGCGCGAGCTGCAGGCGCCATCGCAGCCGCCCGGGAAATGCCGCTGGTCGCCGGCCCTGCCCCGCTGCCCTGGTATTGTCCTTAAGCAGGGTCACCCAATCGTTGCTGTTTTCTACCCGCCTCGGATTCTGCGCCCGGTCCACCATGACTCAAGCTATCCAAGCCGGATGCGGCGATGATCTATGCGGCCGAGATCCGCAACACCCAAGCCCAGTTCCCCCGCTGCCGCAATGTGCCCTGGGCGGCGATAGAACAAATTCTTGCGCGGATCGTGAAAAAACACCTCGTTGTCGCCGGTGATACTGGCGGGATCGTGTTCCCATAGTGAAGGCACGCCCTTTTCACGTCTTTTGCTCTCAATGGACTGCAGTTCCACCGTGTCGAGCGCAACCGGATCGGTGCCGATATAAAGTGTTCCCGTCTGCTCGATGAAATCCTGCACCTGTGTAAGAGGACCCCCGTGCCACACCTGGCGCATGCTGTCCATGATGTGCAGAACCGCTTTGGACCGCAGGGGTTCGACCGAACACATGACGCCGATCAGCGGATCAGTGAACGAATAGGGCGCGCGGTGGGAACGCGCCACGTTATTGAACGAGCCATAACCGAGGTTTTTCAGGCAGCCGGTCACGCCGGCGGCGGAGTGGTCCTTGGCAGTGGGAACGTTGATGATCTTGTTCACGCCTTGGGTGACGACGCTTGCCATGTAAGAACGCGTTTCCCACTCACCAAAGAAATTGGCCTCGCAATAAACATTCAGGTCATAACCCGAGATATCGCGCACTCCGTTCTCGATCCCCACCACCCGCACACCGGGCGGCAAGGTAGTATGGCAGCTGGCAATATCCATTTCATAGGAGTAGCGGTCCCACACGACGATGTTGCTCATAGGCAGGCCGAGGGCCTGCAGCGTCATAACGATCTCCCGCACAATTTCAGGAGAGGAAGAGCAGGCGGGCGCTCCTGACGGATTAATCTTGATACCCACCACGTCGCCGGGTTCGATGAATTTGCTCCAGGCGTTACGGGCTGACCGCTCCCCGGTCAGCTCTCTCATCCCTCGCTCCAGCATTTGCCGGACTACCGGCTGGGAAACATGGTTCTGTACGATGGATCTGGAATCGTGGACCTCCACTACCCTACCGGGGAAGAGTCCGGGCATGGCCAGAGGCGAGGATGTTTGCGACATTAGCCCATGTTTCAGGATAAACGGCGGCTGGGGCATGGCCAGGTCGCGCTGGGAGCTTGCATCAAGCCTCTCGATCAGCAACCCTGTCGATCCCAAGCAGGTCCCCTTAATGAAGGTACGCCGATCCATGGACAAGACTCCGGACAATAAGTTGTAGCGGGCAGGTGCACAGCCTACGACATCAGTAACAGCCTTTCAAGAGAGCCCTTCCCGAACAGCACTGGCCACCCAGCGCGCGTCTGAGTACACTTTCGCCACGCCGACTCAGCCGGCGCAACAATCGGGTTTTGAGAAAAGGGTGCGCGCATGTGCCAAGACACCAAAGCGGCAGTGTTAAATGTGGCAATGATCATCGCTCTTTGTGGAAGCCTGTGGGGACAGACAAGCAGCTACGACTTGCTGCTGAAGGGCGGCCATGTGATTGATCCAGCCAATCATGTGAACGGCATTATGGATGTGGCGGTTTCCGGAAACAAAATCGCGGCGGTGGAAAAAAACATCCCCCCCAGCCAGGCCAGCAAGGTGGTGGACGTTTCCGGCCTCTATGTCACGCCCGGACTGATTGATATTCATTACCACATTGGTCATGGAGGAGCGCCACTCAACTGGTTTGCTGCGGAAGGGCGCTCGCACGATGAGCCTCTGGGCATCGAGCCGGACCTGGCGCTACAGTCCGGCGTTACCACGATCGTGGACGCAGGCAGCTCCGGAGCCGAGACCTTTGTTCAGGAAAAGCTGGAGGTGATTGATCACGCCAAGGTGCGGGTACTTGCCTTTCTCAACATCGTCGGCAACGGCATGCAGGGTGGGCTGGAGCAGACGGTGGACGAGATGGACGCCAAGCGCTGCCAGGCCATGATCCGCAAATTTCCGGACATTATCGTGGGAGTAAAGACGGCGCACTACTGGACCGAGAAGCCCTGGGACGCGGAGCACACACCCTGGGCGGCGGTGGACCGGGCGGAGGAATGCGCCACCGCGGCCAATGTGCCGGTGATGGTCGATTTCTGGCCTCGCCCGCAGCGTTCCTATGCTGACCTGATCCTGAAGAAGATGCGGCCGGGCGACATTCACACCCACGTCTTCGCCCAGCAATTTCCCATTCTGCTGTCCGACGGCAAGCTAAATCCCATCCTGGAGGAAGCGCGCCGAAGGGGAATCATCTTCGACGTTGGCCATGGTGCCGGCAGTTTCTGGTTCCGCAACGCCGTGCCCGCGGTCCGGCAGGGCTTTATCCCCGATTCATTCTCCACCGACTTGCACATTGAGAATTTCACAATTCTGAGTCTGACCAACGTCATGTCGAAATTCCTGTCTATGGGCGTGCCCCTGGAAGATGTGATCCGGCGGACGACGATCAATCCGGCACGGGAGATTCGCCGCCCGCAATTGGGAACTTTATCACCCAGCAAGGAAGCTGATATTGCCGTGCTCGAGGAAGAGCACGGCAAGTTCGGTTACATTGACTGCGGTTATGCCCGTATGGATGGAAATTTAAAACTGGTGGCGCGCATGACGGTACGTGCCGGGCGCATTCTGTTCGATCCCACGGGTCTCAGCATGGCGGAGTGGCAAAAAGCCCGCCCCCAGTACTTCAGCACGCCAACTTTTGGAAATTCGACGCCGGCTACGGCCGATGACTATCCCAGAAAATAATGGCGTATCACGGATGGCTGGGCAGCAGGTCCCAGATCGCCGGGTCCTCCTGCCCTAAAACCCAGGAGCAAAACCCCTGCAGACCCTGGGTCTTCACCAAGTCCAGCCTGTTCTTGAAGGTGCGTGCGTCGGTGTAGAAGACCCATTCCCGCGTCTGGTCGCGGTAAAAATAGAACCAGGTGGCCTGGTCGGAGGCGTCCCATTGCAGGGCCGGATGGTAAGTGTCAATGAGCGCGCGTACGTCATTGCCGCCGACGTAGGTGGCGGATTCGGCAGGTTCATCATTCTTGCTGGGATCGCCCGCATACCAGCGATATCCGTACAGGGGAATACCGAGCGAAAGTTTCTGTTTGGGAACGGATTGCAAGGCGTAATCGAGATTTTGAACTACCCAGCTGTATCCAGCGACCGGGCCTGGCGGCGTGTACGCGGTGTGCTCGTCGTAGGTCATCAGGCAGATCAGATCCACCTGTTCCGCCAGCGCTTTAAGATCGTAAGCGCCTCGCCAATTGGCATAAATCCAGCGCGCGAACCTGCCTTGCCCGGGATAGCCGGGCGCGTTGGGTACAGTCGCGATTGACAGTTGGAATCCAGCTTTGTGAAGTGCCGTTGCCGCCAGGGTAACCAGCTGCGTAAGGCTATCACGATCGGTCCACCGAACGTTCTCAAAATCGAACTGAAATCCGATGTAGCCGTGCTTTCTGCACTCCGCCACCAGCGCGACGATGAAGTGCCCGCGAGTCGTGGCATCGGTTGCCAGTTGATGGAATGATTGTTGGTCGAAGCCCTGCTTGGCCCCCGTGCCGCTGTTTACGATGATGGGCATGACGGCGACATTGTGCTGGCGCGCTGCCTGCATGACGCGCTCGTCCGGCCCACCCCATACCAATCCCGTTTCGTCAACGGAATACCAGGTAGGAACGAGAATATCAACCTTGTCGGCGTGAGTTAAAAAAGACTGCACCGAGTCGGTGCGCTGGGTCATGTACAACAGCGCTCTTGGTCGCGGCTGAGCCATGGCCGCGCACGCAAATAAGACTACCGCGATCGCACTTCGCATGACCCCACGTTAGCAAAGCGGAAAATACCCACCTAGTGCCAAGCTCTGTTCCAGGGTTGCGAGGGCGAAAAATTGATTCAATGATGGGTGCCGGGGGTTTCTCTTTGCTCGGTCACAGTTGTCAGTTCCAGACGCGCGCAGCGATTTCCTGGATCAAGTTTGAGGGCTTCGTGAAAATCCTGCTCCGCGGCCTGCCCCTCTCCCAGAAAACGGTGGGCGCGACCGGCGATACAGAAATCCTCCGCGCTGGCTTGCGGTTCATCCGCCAGGTTGGCCAGTTGCGACAATTCCTTCTCGGCCCGCCCTGTGTCGCCCAGGCGGCGTAAGGCGACCGCCCGAAATAGCGCCGAATTGCTGCCGCCCGTTTTGTCCGAATCGGCCGCTTCTCGCCAGGCTTCGAGCGCGGCTTTGCTTTCGCCCTGGGCGTTTAGGGCCTCACCCAGCCAGTACTGCGCCTCTTCATCATGAGGGCGGTCCGGCCTGCCGATGCCCAGCGTATCAGGGTACTCCAGCGCCAGCCGAAAACTCTTTTCCGCCTCGGCATAAGCCTTTCTCGACATCTGCTGCCGGCCTCGTTGCAGGGTGGCCCATACGTAAACTCCCCGCGCGCTCTGGCCGCCTTCCCAGGGCTTGAAAGAATGCGAACGGAGCACGGCAAGGGCATCCTCGAACCGGCCTTGATCTACCAGAAAGAAGGCTTGACGGACGCGCACTACGTCGCGAGCGAGGACCGAGGGAGGCGCAGCGGCGTACAGCTTTTCGCGCCCCGCAGTGTTACCCAGTTCGGCATAGATTTCGTCCAGATCCGGATAAAGGCGGTATTGCTGCGGGGCCAAACGAATCGCGTTTTCGTAATAAGCGGCTGCCAGCTTGCGGTCGTATTTCACTCGCCAGGCCCAAACCCCCAGGTTACGCTGCAGTTCCGCATTTTTCAGGCCCAGCGCAGCCGCCTTGCGCCAGCTATCGGCGGCATCGTAATAACGGCCGTAGGCGAAGAGAAAATCGCCCAGCAGCAACAGCGCGTGTTGGTCGCGGGGGTTGTGCGCTAGCGCGTCGGACAGAACCAGCGCGTCCATCACTCGATGCGGGAATATCGTGGTGTAGGGTGCAGCCGCAGCTTTCGCTGCGTACCGTGCCCCTTCCACGTCGCGGCCCTCTATCCAGGCATTCGATGCCAGGTAGTAGTACGCCAGGGGCGCCGCAAACGCGTCGGCAGCGGCACGCAGCATTTCATTCGAGGAGCCGAGGTCGCCGAGGCTGCGGTACCACGCCGCTACGCTCAGGTACGTGTCCACGTCGCCGCGCGGACCCAGCGCCTGCAATCCGTCCGCTGGCGTGGCCGTCGCGGGTGTGCAGCCCTCCTCCTGCGCTGCTTCGGTGAGGACGAAAGGCAGGATGGGCATGGCCGCACGCGCCTGTTGCACAATGCGGCACGATTCCCGGCTTCTGCCCTGGAGGCGCAGCGCCACCGCAAGCGCGCTGCGCGTGAGTTCATCGTCGGGATCGTAGCGCAGTGCTCGCGCCAGCAGGCGTTCCGCATCGGCGTATCGCTTTTGCTGCAGCGCAATCTCACCCAATTGCGTGAAGGCTGGCGACCGAGCGCCGCCATAATGGATAGCGCTCCAGAATGCATCCTCAGCACGGCTCGTCTGCCCCGCCGCGCGATAAATGATTCCCGCAAGGTAGTTAGTGCGGGGGTTGGTGCTGTCGTGGGTGAGCGCCTGGGAGATGCGCTTTTCGGCGGTGGCAAAATCAATCGCGCGGTAATCCCGTTCCGCAAGTTTCAGTAGCGCCGGCACGAAACCGGGATTCTTTGCCAGCGCCCGTTCGTACAGACTCTGTGCCACTTGCGGTCGGCCCTCCTCTTCTTCGCGCAAGCCCGTCCGGAACAGTTCATCGGCAGGAGCATCGGGATCGAGGGCCTTTGGGGCGTGCACGCCGGCCGTGGAAACGAAATTCGGGTTCCCATCCACGGACTCGACCGCTGACCAGCGCAGCAACGTTTCGCCCTGTCCGGATAGAACTTCCACTGCCAGTTCCCTCCTGGCTGGCTCCAATTGCTTCAGCGGCACGCTAAATCTTTTCGTTGTGCCGGCCGGCAAGTGAGGGATGGCCAACACCCTCAGCAGCTTCGCGCCAAGCCGGAGGCGGAGCTTTAACCCTGCCCTGCTGACGACCGGATGCAGCATTACGTCCACATGGCCGGAGCTGTTCCCCAGAAACTGCACGTTCAGCGCCATCTGCGGCGTGGCCTCCACAAATCGACCGCCCAGCCTTTCCGCCGGGTACCAATACTCGGTCCACGATTCCACGTGCCCAGCCGGCAGAAACTCCTGATTCAGCTGCGTCTGGTAGCGCCCGCTCTGAATCTCGTTATAGGGACCGTCATGGTCGGTGAGGAGGCCGGTCCAAATCAGGCCGTCGCCCGCCGTGCCCCAGCTCCAGATCTTCTTTCCCGGATCCTGGCGGAAATCGGCGACGTGCACCACGCCGTAATCGAGGTCGTGATAATACGCGCCAAAGAAATTCCGGTGCACTTGCAAGCCGAACAGAGACGTGGGCTGGCGGATATTCCGATACCAGCTATAGTCCACTCCCTGCCACACCGGATAGGTCCAGATCTGGGTATGAGAGTGGGGATTGACCTCTCGCATTGGATAAATAAACTGCATGTCCGGCGTTGCCGGAACCGCCGCGTTCGCCCAAAACCAGTACAGTTGTGGTAAGGGCGTGCTATTGAAAAGGATTACCTTCTGCTCCAGGCAGGCTGCCCCGGGACGCAGCGTCAGCCATATTTCCCAGTGCATTTCCGTGACCTGATCGAGGCCGCCCACAATCGCGGTGGCGCTGCCATCGGGGGCAGTAAGGGTTCGCGCATTCACCGGTGAAACTGTCACGGTGGTGTGACCGTTAGGAAAGTTGAACTCCACTCCTCCGGAGATCCAGGCGCCGCGCAGCCCCACCAGCCCGTACTTCACAACGTGGTTGCGATAGAAAACTTCGCGTTGAGCCCGCTTGTCGTAAAGGGAATAGAGGCGGCCACCGAGGTCGGGCAGCACAATAGCTTTCAGGTACTCATTCTCCAGATAAATGGCCCGGTATGCTTGAACCTGGCGGCGATTGCCGAGGTCGTCGAGCATGGTGTAGGGGTAGACGTTATGGGGATCAATCAAGGGGAAGGGCGGGTAAGGATCCTCCGGACCGAGGGCGTAGGTGGGCAAACTGATTGTGCCCTGCCATACGCGGGCGGCGAACGCTTGCGCCGAGTCCGCCATTGCGAGCCCCGCAAACACTAAAAACACAATGACAAATTTCATCACCTTCACCCGACCTAGTTCTTACGCGTACTTGCCCCTTCGCAAGGGTTTTTCTGAAAAGAACGGATGGAGCATAATTCGAACTGTCCTGGAGGCACAAGAACTCTATGTATCGATTTGCCTTGCCGCCCCCAGGATAGAGCAAAAGCAGTTTGCCGGTCGCGGGCTAAGGGAGGCATGTGCTTGGCATGACAAGGTGGATGCTGGCTTTAGTTATTGGACTCATCGTCTGGGTTGCTCCTCAGCCGATCCCCGGTCAATCCAACACGCTCCCGGGAGCACCTGCAATCAAGACACCCGCTCAGCGCAACAACTACCTCGGAGACGAAACCTGCAGGTATTGCCACAAAGAAAAAGTCAACAGTTTTCACAAAACGGCGCATTACTTGACCTCAAGCCTTCCTGGCGCACAATCAATCTTGGGAAATTTCACGCCCGGGGCCAATGTGCTCAAGACCGCCAATCCCGGTTTGTTTTTCCGGATGCACACGGACGGAAAGCACTTCTTTCAGACGGCAGTGGAGGGAGTGCCTCCGCTTAGCGAAACACGCACGGAACCATTCGGTGTGGTAATAGGTGCGGGAGTGAAAGGGCAGACCTACTTGTACTGGAAGGGCGACCGGCTTTTTCAATTGCCGGTCTCCTATTGGAACAAGCTTGGCTGGGTGAACAGCCCTGGCTACCGGGACGGGATCGCAAATTTCGAGCGACCCGTCATTCCACGTTGCCTGGAGTGTCATGCAAGTTACTTTCAGACGATAGGTAATTCCGTCAATCGCTACGTCCAAATCAACTTTATCCTGGGAATCACCTGTGAAAAATGCCACGGCCCCGGACGGCAACATGTGGAGCGCGAGAGTTCGCATGCGAAGGTTTCTGCACCGGCCATCCTTAACCCCGCTCAATTCTCTCGCCAGAGAAAGGTCGATCTTTGCGCCTGGTGCCATGCTGGTCAGGGGCAACAGATCTCTCCCTCATTCTCCTACGTACCAGGAGAGTCGCTTGACCGGTACATTGAACTGCCACCCTTTGACCCGAACGCCCAGATTGACGTTCACGGAGACCAGGTTGAGTTGTTAAGAAAAAGCCGGTGCTTCCAGTCCTCGGCGATGACCTGTTTTACTTGCCATGACGTCCATGCCCCTCAGCACGATCTGGCCGCCTTTTCGCAGCGCTGTTTGACCTGCCATAAACCGAACACCGCTTCATTCCCCAAGCTCGATCACAACCCGGCCAGCAACTGCATTGACTGCCACATGCCGAACCAGAAGACCAATCTCATTGTTTTTGACTCGATGGGCAGAAAGGAAAGGCCCGAAGTTCGCACTCATTGGATCAAGGTTTACGCGGAAACTGCTGCCATGCCCAAGTCCTCTGGAAGATAACAGCTTCAGACTCATGCGAGATGGTTGTCGAGCGGCCGGTCTCTCCGGGTGGAGAATGGTTAGCGGCAAATGCAGCATTTTGTAGCCGTGTTGGCGTCGCCTGCGCCTAGCGGAATCTGCGGATCAGCAGGGTATGGCGGTCCGAGCGGTAGAGTCCCAGGACCAGCAATATCGCTCTGCCGTCGACGGAGAAGATGACTTGCCTTATCCGCAACAGAGCCGCCCCAGCCGGGACGGCAAGAAGTTCGGCTGTTTTGGCGTCCGCCGCAGTCACGTCGATCTCCTCATCAGCGTGGGCCAGGGCGACACCGTATTCCCCCTCCAAAAGGGAAAATAGGGACCCGCGCTCCAGCCGCGGCCGGGTAAGTGCGGGGAAGGTTCGCGCCGACATATGAACTGTTTCGACGGCGAACGGTTCTCCCGCTCCCAACCGCAGACGTTCCACCTTCCAGAGTCGCTCATCGGGAGGAAGTGAGAGCCGCGCCGAGATGTCCGGCCTGTCATCCACCTTGCTGACGGACAGAATGCGCGAGTATGCCTCCAGACCCCGGCTGGCCATCTGCTCGCTAAAGCTCATTAGTTTGTTGAAGTGAATTTTTGGAGGAGCCACAAACGTACCGGCCCCCCGCCGTCGCTCCACTCTGCCATCCTGCGCTAGACGCACCAAGGCATGGCGGGCTGTCATAAGACTCACGCCATGAATCCGTGCCAACTCCCGTTCCGAGCCGACCGCGTCCCCGGGCCGAAGGTGACCGGCTTCAATGCGCTTCAGGATGGATTCCTGGATTCGTCTGTAAGCAGGCGTTCCATTGCGAGTGGCTGGGCTCATGGACTTTCTGGGTGCTCTCAAATGTTGGTTCTTGTAGCCTCAATTGCAAGCAGCCCAAATGCGATAGAGCATTAGTGCTTTCCACCGGAGCACGCTAAGAAAATAAACCTCGTTTGTAGCCACGGCGGCAAGCGCCTGGTCATAGGGCCGCAGGCATAGCAGGTCTACGCAAGTCATCCATAGCATGTCAGGCGCTTTTGGCGGCTTAGAGCAGTTTCCAGGGTTTGTCATGGCCCTCCCCCAGATTTTTCTGCGCAGCGAAATTTTTTGCCGCCAACCACGATTGGCTAATTTTTTTCTTGACCCGCTCGGCAAAGTACTATATAGCATATCCGCGAATTTTGTTGTGAAGTTTTATTTGGTTCCCACCAGGGCCTCTGACATGAAGCTTAGGAGGTTGCGATGCCGCAACGGAAATATGTGTGCTTTGTTGTTGTCCTTCTTGCCCTGATCGCTTTGGTTATATTGCCGGCGCGGAGCCAAGAAGTAACTGCAAATATTCTGGGAACAATTAAAGATCCTAGCGGCGCGGCAGTCCCTGGAGCAACAGTTATAGCCACCGATACGGCCCGTGGTACCGCCTACAGGACCACGAGCAATGATGTCGGAGCCTACGCCCTTTCCCGTCTGCTGGTAGGCAGTTATACGCTCAAGGCGAGCGCTCCAGGTTTTCAGACGGTGGAGTATCCCGCGTTCACCCTGGTGCTGAACCAGACCGCTCGCATTGATATCTCCATGAAGGTGGGTCAGGTAAGCGAGACCGTCGAGGTGACCGGTGAGGTGCCGCTGCTGCAGACACAGGACACGCAGGTGAGCACGATCATTGACTCGGTTTCCGCCGACAAGCTGCCTCTGGCCACCCGCAACTACGTCCAGCTTACGTTGTTGTCGCCGGGGTCGGTTTCGCCTGATCCCGCGAACTTCAACAATGGCGATAACACCGCCAACGGCGCCCGACCCTACATCAATGGCAACCGCGAGCAGGCCAACAACTTCCTGCTCGACGGCATGGATAACAACCAAGTTTCGGACAACCTGCTGGGCTACACTCCCTCTCCCGATGCCATTCAGGAGTTCAACCTCATCACCAACAATGCCTCCGCCGAGTTCGGCGATTTCCAGGGTGGCATTGTCAGCACCACCATCAAGTCAGGCAGCAACTCTTTTCACGGCGATCTCTGGGAGTACTTCCGCAACGACGTGCTGAACGCGAACAGCTGGGAGAACAATTTCGCTGGCAAACCTCGCGATACTCTGCGCTGGAATATGTTTGGCGGGACTATCGGCGGGCCCATCGTCAAGAATAAACTTTTCTTCTTTTTTGATTACCAGGGGCAGCGTTTCGATCACCCCGCAACCACCAAGTTCTTCAATGTGTTCACGAATGCGGAGCGCGCGGGAAACTTTGGCGCCCTGTGCACCAGCGGCTTTGACGCATCCGGCATCTGCAAGGACCGGAACAAAAAGGGGCAGGTGACCGACCAACTCTACAATCCCTGCAACACGACGGTCGGACCCTGTACGGCTGCAAATTTCGTGGCTGGAGCACGAACTCCCTTCCCCCTCAACCAGATTCCGACCAGCATGATTGACCCGGTGGCCAAGGCGATCTTCGGTTCTCCCTTATACCCGCAACCGGTCAATGGCAACCTCCAGAACAACGCTTTCAATACCCAGACACAAGCCTTCGATAACAATCAATTCGACATCAAAATCGACTACGTTGCGACCGAAAAGGACCACATTTTCGGGCGCTGGTCGCATGCCAACCAGGACAATCCCCTGACCAATTCCCTGGCCATTATCGGACAAACTTTTTCCCAGGCGCCGATCAACAATGAAGTTGCGGACTGGACGCACACCTTCAACAGCAACGTGCTGAATGACATGCGTTTCGGCATAAACTACATCAAGCTGCATAACGGAGATACCCCCACCAAGTCGGTTGGCAGTCTCGCCACCGACCTCGGCATCGCCAATGGCAACCCTCTCGGGCCGGGCCTGATGTTCATCAATTTCTACGGCGGTACTCCCAGCCAGTATGGCAACGGAACCCTCAACCCAATCGGGAATCTAGGGATTGAGCAGAACTTCCGCAGTGCCGTAATCCAATTTGATGACAACGTGGTGATTACCCATGGCCATCACGTTATCCATACGGGATTCGACTATCGCCGCAACCGCATCAATATCTTCTATTCCGGCAACAGCGGCAAATTCGGTGGCATCTTGTTCGGCGGGCAATACACGGCCAGTGATGGCAGCACGCCTGCTGACGGCACCGGTTTCGGCGGCGCTGATTTCTTCCTTGGTATGCCCGATTCGTACGGTCACGGCATCTCCGGCGGCGGCTGGGGTCAGCGCCAGAGCGTGATTGCTGGCTATGTTCAGGACGATTGGCGGGCTACGGACAACCTGACGGTTGACGTCGGACTTCGCTATCAGGCCTTCACACCTTGGGTGGAGAGAAACAATCGCCAAGACAACGCCACTCTTATCGGTGGTCAAATCATTGCTCCCAACTGCTCTTTGCTGGGAACCATTCCCTTCTCCTGTCAGAACAGCAACGCCGGGCTATATGAGGGCACTTATGGGCTGCCCGACTTTCAGCCGCGCGTGGGCTTCGCCTGGACGCCCTCCGCTTTGGGTGGCAAGACAGTAGTCCGCGGCGCCTTCACTGTCTCCAGCTACCTGGAAGGGACGGGCACCAACCTGCGCTTGCCCATCAACCCGCCATTCAGCCCCGCGGAGGTTTTAACCCAGTTTAATGGTAGCCAAGCTCCTACTCCCACTGAGGCGGGTATTGTTCCGCCCACAAGTTCTGCGTCCGATCCATTCGCCGGCGCCCTGTTCCGCGTCTGGGATCCGCACGTACAACCGGCTGATACTTATCAGTGGAATTTCACCATCCAGCAGGAGTTGAGCAATAGCACAACTTTCCAGCTTGGCTACGTGGGTCAGCATGGCATTCATCTGATGGTGCCCATGCCCTACCTGCAGAAACAACTCCTTCCCAATACCGCCTGCGCCAAACCGCCATGCACCGCTCCCAGCATCTTCCTCTCGGGCAATCCGGCCCTGCAAAGCGATCTGTCGCAGATCTCCGGCACCGCCTCGGTTGGCAGCATGCGCTACAACGCGTTGCAGGCAGTTCTGCAGAAGCGCTACAGTCAAGGGCTGCAGTTCCAGGTCGCCTATACCTATTCCAAGTGCATGACCGACAACAGCGGCTACTACGGCACTTGGACCAACACTCAGGCCACTCCTGCCAACCCTTACTATCAGAACCTTTATGACCCCAAGGCCGACTGGGCACCCTGCTACTTCGACAGCAATCACCTTCTGTCGGCATACGCCGTCTACGAGCTACCCTACGGCAAGGGCAAACGATTTGGCAGCAATGCGCCTGCGGTCGTCAGGGCGATTGCTGGCGGGTGGTCCATCAACCCCATCTTCTCCGTACACACGGGTTTTCCGCTGGCTCTTTATGATTTCGGGAGCGATCCCACCGGCACTGGCTCTCGCGGGCTGCGCCCGGACTGCAATGGTCCCTTCCATACGTTCGGCCGCAAGCAGGCGTTTGATTCCAGCACCGGAGCCTTCATCGGCTACCAGTGGTTCGATCCGACATCATTCTCCGCGCCTCCTCTCGGGCAATTCGGTACCTGCCCGGCGCAGGGACCGATTCGCGGCCCCGGTTATTTCGATATGGATTTGAGCCTGCAGAAGAACTTCCGCATCACGGAGTCCAAGTACGTGCAGTTCCGGACCGACTTCGTCAATGCTTTCAACAGCGTAAATCTGAATGCTCCATCTACCGACATAACGTCCGGGAATATGGGTCTGATCAACACTTCCCAACCGCCAAGGAACATTCAATTTGCCCTGAAGCTCTACTTCTAAGGCTGTATCATGGGGCAGGCAGTCGTTGTCACGCCTGCCCCACTTTGTTTCCCATGTCTAAGTGCATCCCTGGGGCTCTCGCCGCGGTTTTGTTCCTTGTTCTCCTTCCGGGTTTGATGGCCCAGGCCATAAAGTCCGCCTCTCCAACTGCTTCCGGCGCTGCCCAGCAGGGAATGGAACTTGCCCTCAGCGGGCATTGTTCCCAGGCGCTGCCCCTGCTGGAGAAGGCCGCCCCGCGACTTGTTGACAAGCAAGTGAAACGGGATGCTGGACTGGCCACGGTCCGCTGTGCCATGACCCTGGATCATCGCGACGCCGCCACATCTGCCCTGCAATGGCTCAATCACGATTTCCCTAATGATCCAGAAGTTCTCTATGTGTCCACACATGCGTACTCGGACCTCGCCACGCGTGCGGCCGCAGACTTGGCGCAAAGAGCGCCCCAGTCCTACCAGGCTCACGAGCTGAACGCCGAATCCCTGGAAATGCAAGGCAAGTGGGATCAGGCCACCAAAGAGTATGAACGGGTGCTGCAGCAGAACCCCAACGCGCCCGGCATTCACTTTCACCTCGGTCGTTTGCTGCTCTCCAAACCCAATCCCGGCCCGGATATGGCCGAGCAGGCCAAAAAGGAGTTCGAGGCCGAGCTGAAGATCGACCCCGACAATGCGGGCGCGGAGTACGTGTTGGGCGAACTGGCGCGCGAAAACCAGCAATGGGGAGACGCGGTGCAGCACTTTTCCCGTGCGGCCAAACTGGACGCCGGATTCGGCGACGCCTTCCTCGGGCTGGGGCAATCGCTCGTCTCCAGCCAGAAGTATTCCGAGGCGATCGCTCCCTTGGAAACCGCGGTAAAGCTTGAGCCTCAGAATCCCGCCGCCCACTACACGCTGGCCACTGCCTACAGCCGGACCGGTCATAGGCAAGAGGCGGAGAAGGAATTTGCCATTCACCGGCGAATGGTGCAGAAAAGTCCCTCCGGTCTGGACTCTTCCCAGTGAGCTTGCGTATCTCCCGGCGCCAATTTTTACGTGGGGTGGCGGGCGCGGCCGCGGCCGCCGGCTTCTCCCGCAGCACTGGGGCGGGCGTTTTGCCCGATTATCCCTTTGAAGAAGTTTTACCTTCCGCGAGCGGCCTCACCTGGAAGCACGTCGCCGGCAAGTCCCCGCAGAAATATCTGCCAGAAACCACCGGTGCCGGCTGTGCCTTTCTTGACTACGACAATGATGGATGGATGGATATTTACCTGGTCAACAGCGGTAACTGCGATTTCTATGACCCTAACCCGCCCCTTCGCAATGCTCTCTACCACAACAACCGCGACGGCACCTTTACGGATGTTACGAAGATGGCGGGGGTGGCGGCCGGCGGCTATGGCCAGGGAGTTGCAGTCGGCGATTACGACGGCGACGGCTTCCCCGATTTGTATGTCACCCAGTACGGCAGAAGCATCCTTTACCACAACAACGGCGATGGGACCTTTAGCGACGTCACTGACAAGGCCGGTGTCGCTGCTCCCGGTTGGTCCTCCAGCGCGCTGTGGTTCGATTATGACAATGACGGGCGGCTCGACCTGTTCGTCTGCCAATTTGTGCTGTTTTCAAAAGAGAGGAGCAAAGACTGCCGTGCCGGTGAGGACGCCAAGCGCGGCTATTGCATTCCTCATCTGTACAAGCCGATGCCCAGCTGGCTCTTTCACAACAATGGCGATGGTACCTTTACCGACGTCAGCAAAGAGTCGGGAATTGCCGGCTCCCTCGGCAAAGCCTGGGGCGCAGTGGCCGCCGACCTCAACAACGATGGCCGCCTGGATTTATTCGTAGCTAACGATACAGTGCAAAACTTCCTTTTTATGAACCGCGGCGGGAAATTTGAGGAGATAGGCGAGCAAGCGGGCATCGCTTATAGTGCCGACGGCCGCCCGCGTTCCGGCATGGGAGTGGACGCCGCCGATTTTGACCAGGATGGCTGGATGGATCTGTTCGTGGCGAATATTGACTATGAAATGTATTCTTTGTATCGCAATAATCGCGACGAAACCTTCGATGACGTCGCCATGCAGACCGGCATTGCCCGAGCCACTCGGTTGATGAGTGGCTGGGGGTTAAAATTCTTCGACTACGATAATGATGGCAATGTGGACCTGTTCCTCGCCAACGGCAACCCCGATGATCTCGTTGAGGCGCTGCACCCAGGCGTCAGCTACCGTGAACCCTGCTTACTGTTCCACAATGCCGGCAAGAGCTTTCATAACGTCACTTCGCAGAGCGGACCGTTTTTTACCCGTCCTCTTTCATCCCGCGGCTTGGCGGTCGGTGATTTCGACAACAATGGCGCGCTAGACGTGTTGATCGCGGTAAATGATGATCGCCCGGTGCTGCTGCGCAACCGGGTGGGGGTCAGGAACCACTGGCTCGGCCTGCGCCTCATCGGCAAAAATGCAAATCGCGACGCCGTTGGAGCTCGCATCTCCTGGCAGGCGGGAGATCTCAAGCGCAGCGTGTTCAAAACAGCGGGCGGTAGCTTTCTCTCATCTCATGATCCCCGGCTCGTGCTTGGGCTGGGCGCTCGCGCCAAAATTGACTGGCTGGAGCTCCGCTGGCCCGCGCCCAGTGCTGCCGTTGAGCGCTTCACTAACCTCCCCATCGATCGCTACATCACCATCACCGAAGGTGCCAAGAAATGGACTTAGAGGCGTGCCGGCTGGTGCAGTGCTGTTTTGGCTCCGCCTGAGGCGGAGATCCAGGGCCGAGGGATCTTTGGAATGTGGTGGCCAGGGACGGAGTTGAACCGCCGACGCCAGCCTTTTCAGGGCTGGACACCTTGCGCGTAAGCGTATGATTCCACAAACGAAACGGCAAATGATGGACTGATTTTCTGTGACCCGTTCGTGACCCGCTCTGTGACCCGGCCGCCGCATCACTGCACCCCACCCGCCGGCTTGACCGCCGCCAGGTCCGCCGCCGCCCGGAGGACGTCGCCCGCTTCATCGAGGAGCAGCTGCAGACGGAAACCTGCTCCTACTTCGCTCCACGAGGTACGCGCCACGCAACAGTTCTCCCGTTCGGCGCGACACTGGATAAGACCGCACGCGCAAGGTGGCGTTCTTCCTATCTTTTTCGCGTAAGTCCCCCCTTGGGTCTGCGGGATATGAGCGACGAGCGCGGGCTCGATTCCGGAACCACGCTCGCGTGCTTGGCCTCCTATCTTTCGCTCCACGTGGAACGCGCGGGCGGCAGCTTTTCCTAAAAACTGCGTTGATATGCCGTTGAGAACAACGTGCCCCGGTATGTCGCTGGAATCCTATCCTTTCTCTGTAAGTTCCTGCATGACCGCGAGATGTGCCTACCTCGTTCGGAGACTGGAACACATCTGTACCTCGCGACCCTAACCGTGGCAGGTCTGGATACTTGAATTTCGCGCGTATTTGCCCTGTGAGCGCTTCGGGGTGCTGTGGGCTGTCTCCACGTGCAACAGCCCGCGAGAGAGGCGCCACGCGCGACAGCTTATGCGTGTACGCGACGGTTTGGCCGCTGTGCTACCGTTGAGAGCAACCCTCATTACAAACGATGGCGACAGTGACGGTCGGCTGCTGCGCGTTCGTGAGAATGCGCGGCACGTCCCGCTGGGCGATGGTGCCGGCTTTCACGCTGAGAACACGTCGCGCGGCTTAATGCTCGTTGCGCAGCTGCTGGAGCAGTTGCCGCGACTGCTCGCCAGCACCTCGCGTTCTGACTCCAGCCTGTCCACCTACGGCCTTTTCTTCAGTCCGCTTGCAGACCGGCTTGCGACTGCACGCAGCGTGAGCGGTTCGGCGAGTTTGTACGTGAGCGCCGTCTCCGCAGGTATACCCTTCTTTTTGCCCGTGAGGACTTGCGCTCCGCCCCCCGCGGCCCCACCAGCGAGCGCGCCAATGGCTGCTCCTTTTCCTCCACCCAACAGTGCTCCCAGGACTGCCCCAACAACCGCACCTCCGCCGACGTATTTGGCGGTCCGTTTGTTGGCGCCAAGGGTCCCTGTTCCGCTCGTTTTGCTTCCGGCGGAAACAAGTGCATAGCTTTTGCCACCTACAGTAACAGAGCGCAGGTCAAGAGCCGTATCTTTGCCCTTCCCCGTTCGCTCGGCAACGAGTGTCGCCTGGCTGTGACTCGGGATCGCGACGCCGCCCGATTCATTCGTAACGTCATCGGTCACCGTTGCATTGTAGCGAGCACCAACGCGAGGTGTTGCAGGGATGGCCGTGTCAGTGCGTACTTTGATGTCTGTACCTTTGGCGAGAGTGTGCGTTTGCGGCCATGCCATGCCACCCGCAATCAGCAGGAGCATGCCTAGGAATTTGAGCTTTCTCATTTGTTTGCCTCCGGAGAGGGGACCTGACTGAGAGATGCCGAGAGCAGGGCTGGCGGTGGGCTCGCCCTTAGCTTCCACAGCCCACGCGCTGCCACTGAAGCGCGCTCTGCTATGGGTCCGGTCCAGCTGGCGGCCGTTGGAGAGGTAAGACTTAGGGCTGAGGTGACATAGTTCCGGCCCAGCTGTCGCTTTTCGTTAGCACTTTCAGGAATGCTCGCAGCGCGTCGAGTGGGCGCAGTTTGGGGATCTTCTGCAGGTCGAGGTCGTTAATGTACAGCAGGTGATTTAGGCCCTGCGCCGACGTCATCAACGCCACCAGCTCGAGAATGTTCTGGCCGTCGAGGCCCAATTGGGACTGCTCCATTAGCTTCGCTGCCTGTTGGGGATGGTCCTCGAAGGCTCCCGCTATTTGCGTGGTGAACTGGAGCCACGCCAATTCCGGGCTGACTAGCCCGAGCGCTCTGCGCACTATTGCAGCACGAACTCCTGATTATCAGCCTCTACATCATTTCCCTGCGGCATAACGGTGCTCGTCTTGGGCGTTGCGCGCCGGTAGGCGTCTGACCAAAAGCGAGCGCAAGGGCGAAAAGGTCCAGTACCCTGCACCCAGTAGCGCTTTTGTAGCAAAAATAGCTCCCAATTCTAAGACGATCCTCCAATAGTCAATGTCCACTCTCGTGTAAGCGTTCAAATAGGGCCAGCTCGGCCAACCGGGCCCGCGCCGGAAAACGAGGCCATAGCCCAGAAACACCTGTCTGTGCAGGCCGATGGTCCCTTTGAAAGGAACCCACACAAGAGCTGCTCCTAGTGCAACCCAGACCACCGTTTCCGAAACGCGACGCCAGAGAGCCGTCCGATCCACCGGTTTTGTCCTCCAATACGGGAGAGGTGTCACACGTAAAAGCAGCTAATCTGCTCGTGGTGTTTCTGCTCGTGGGAGTCTACAAAGCCGATACGTGGTGGATCAAGCCAAATTTTTCCGCGCGCTGGGCGGGCGTGTTCGCGAACTCCGGCGTAAGCGAGGTTACAGCCAGGAGGACATGATCTCTTTTGGCTTCTCCGCCCGGCACTGGCAACAGATTGAGGCAGGGCGACCCATAACGGGGACCACACTGCTACGAATCTGTGACACCTTCCGGGTCTCCCTGGGACGGTTAGTACGGGGCTTGGATCGGGGAATTTATCATTGAGGCACTCCAAGCGCTTTCATCTGCTTTACTCCACTCCTGGGTCCCCTAAGCCGGGTTGCTATCAGGTGGCTTCGCCTGAATGACGTTTGCTGTTCGGCAGCCGGAACAAATTCAACAACTCTGTTGCATTTCAGCCGTTTAAGTCGGTAAAAGAATCAGTCTCCCTACCTTAGACCAGCAGAAGACCCTCAGCTCGGGTGTAACCTGAAAGGCCAGGCGCAGCAGGCTACATGCTCAGCACGGGGCCCAAGAGAGACCGCTGTTATGACGAGAGATGAGGGCGAATACAGGAGGGTCTTAGCCTTTTACGACGCTCTGAAAGTGAACGACAGCGCAAGGGTGCTGGTTAAGCGAATCCTGCGGAAGTACGGCTATCTACCAGACAAGCAAGAAAAGGCAACCCTGACAGTGCTGGAGCAGGCCGAAGTGTTGTCGATAAACTGGGCGGTCGCGTAGCGACCGGAGCTTTACTCATGACTATAGGTGCATCGTCCCGTCGATATCTTTGCGCCAGCAGGACAAGAAAGCCTGAAAAACTCGCCGCCGTAATTTTCTGTGTCTTTAACGGGTTTCAAGTGCTCGGCATCAATCAGCTGTTGCCCTTCGCAGGTACGCCAAATGACGGCATAAATCCTCTCAGGGGCATCTCGCGGGATTTCAACCGATGGGAAGTCTCTCTCAACTTTTTTGCCTTCATCTTCTTGTCTCGGGGCAATCTCGGAAACCTTCTCCACGATAGGCGGAGTACTCTCACTTTTTTCTACGGTCCAAGTTGGTTCGCCGTTCAAAACCTTGTCATCGTAGAGCCTTAACGTGAAGGCACTCTCGTCCTCAGGGGCTCGGAAACATTTCTTCAACACACGTCTCCAGCCGAGTCTGGCTTGAAGCCATCAAGAGCAGGACAATCTGGACGCTGCCAAGGGGATATTCAATGGGCTTCTTCTGGCTATCGTTTGGTGGGGTGGGACTGCGGCCCTGATGTGGGCGTGGGTGAAGTAACCACCCATCCCGCGCCTTGATGTAGCATCACAAACAGTCATGCGCCGAGCGGCCCTCAGAACGTCTCTGCTGGTACGCTGCAGCTAAGAGGAAGACGCAGCCATCCGCCAAGCAGCCAAACAGGAGCATCGGAGCATGAGCGGCTATATCCTGAACGCAGCGATGGACGGAAACCGTTCGCTAAAGAATCCTGGCCGGGCTATCCGGGCTGGGGCTGACTGGGATGGAATTTCTCGCGCCGAACTATTTTGGCTTTCGCTACATTTCCGTCTGGCCATTTAACGGTTAAGCTGTCACCTTCGACCCGTGCCGGAATGCCAGCGTTTCTAGTAAGGTGTGCAAGTGTGCCGTCTCGCTTCAATGGTGGATTGTACACGGCGGTGTACAGCGTATCGTCAAGGATGACTGAAATCGACCGGATCATTGCATAGGCTTGAAGCACATTTTGATCCGCGACAACACTGGCAATATCTATGCCCTTATGAAGAGGAGGGTCAACATCGAAGAATACCGCGCAAGAAAAATCCTTCGGCAGCCCGGGTTCACACCTAACTCTGCTGAAATCATCTAAGTGCTGCTCGACAGGCTGGACCTGCCCAAGCGCCACTCCGGCCAAAAGAAGCGCGAGTGCCTTTCGTATTAGCATATTGTCATTGCGTTGAAATGCTCCTGTTCGATGCGATCAAAGTCAAGCAGGCGAATGACTGGCATACAGCGCCATCTCACTCTTCGCCTCTGGAAATTGCACCCGAGATGGTGCAAGATTCTCAAAGTACGTGAAGTTCACATCAATTATTGCCAGCCGGAACTGCAGCGAGGTAGGTTGCGGATTGTTATTTGTCGCTTGCTTGATGGTCTCCTTTGGGCTCGGGTAAAGCAACCGCGCCGCTATTTTGATAGGATTTAGGTTTCAGTGGAGCGGGCACGGAGCTGTCCGGGTCGCTACCTGTTTCTTCGCTTTTGTTGCGCTCCTATTCCTCAATGGCTTTTTCAATCTGCTTTAACTCACGTTCCTCCTCAGCGTTCATGAGCAATATTCTAACGCGGAAAGCCGGTGGAGTTTGTAATGCGTGATAACGCCTGTTATCAACAATTGTCGATGTATTTTACAGTGGATAACTTCCGAGTGGCCCGTCACTCCTCCAATAGGGCGGATGTTCCTCCCGCTCCAGGCTCGTTCTTGAAGGCTCTCACGAAAGATAGTCTGTGACGTGCTACCATCTGGCCCAACGAGTCTGGCAGATGCCGTACGTCGGAGAAAAGTTCGGCCGCTATCGCATCGAAGAGGAAATCGGTGCCGGGGGCATGGGGATCGTTTATCGAGCGTACGACGAAAAGCTCGATCGTGACATCGCCATCAAGGTCCTGAGTCCGACCGCCCTGAATGACGAAGCGACACGAAAACGGCTTCGCAACGAAGCTCGCATCCTATCAAGGCTGAATCACCCATCCATTCAAACCATTCACGATTTCGAAACATTTGACGGACGCGATTTCTTAATTAGCTAGCTGGTGCCTGGAGTGTCGCTGGACGTGCGCTTGCAGTCAGGGGCGCTGCCGGAGAGTGAAATAAAGCGTCTCGGGTACGAATTGGCGCAAGGCTTGTACGTGGCCCATGCGGCGGGTGTATTGCACCGAGATCTTAA
The DNA here is from genome assembly GCA_035252015.1 of Terriglobales bacterium. Lineage (GTDB taxonomy): Bacteria > Acidobacteriota > Terriglobia > Terriglobales > Acidobacteriaceae > JAICWP01. Next base: position 2,722 of record DATFDP010000207.1, on the reverse strand, counting down.
GCCTGCAAATCTGCGCGTGACCCCTGATGGCAGGCTCAAAATACTCGACTTCGGATTGGCAAAACTCTCCCACGAGGCGGTTTTGTCCCTGAGCACGACGCTGACGATTGCAGATGCGCCGACCGCTGTTGCCGGCACGCTGCCGTATATGTCCCCCGAACAGTTGTTGGGAGCGGAATGCGATCAACGCAGCGACATTTACTCGACCGGAATCACGTTATTTGAACTCGCGACACAGCGCCTGCCCTTCACGGATTCGTTAGTTCCGAAGCTGACGAACGCAATCTTGCACCAGGCGCCGCCGGCCCTCAGATCGTTAGTTCCTAAGCTCTCGCCCGAATTTGAACGCATTGTTCTGAAGTGTTTGGAGAAAGACCCGGAGCTTCGATATCAATCGGCTAAAGAATTGGCCACCGACCTGCGATCCCTTGACGGCGTCTCACCCTCTGCAAGGATCTCTGCAACGGAGATGCGGCCATGGTTCTTACCTGTGATTGCTGCTGCAGCAGTAGTCGCTTTCATCGGGGCAACCTGGTTATTGTGGCTGCGTTTCACCGGCAGCGAGAATACAGTGCCTGCTTTGCGTTGGGAGCAGCTCACCAACTTCAATGATGCTGCCGAAGTTCCCGCGCTATCGCGCGACGGCAAACTGGTGGCGTTTCTTCGTGGCCCCGGCAGTTTTGGAAGTTCTGCGAATGCAGGCCAGATCTGGTTCAGGGCGCTGCCGAATGGCGAACCCTTCCAACCTCACGAAGACCCCGTTCCGGAAACAGACGATCAATTTTTCGCCGGACGGCAGCCGTCTATTCTTCACCCAACTGGAAGGTCAGTTTGTTTGGAACACCTACGAGTTGCCGTTGTTGGGTGCACAAGAGCCGAAAATCTTCATGGCCAATGCCACGGGCCTGAGCTGGATCGACAGCGACCGAGTCCTGTTCTCGACTATCACTAGCGGTATACACATGAAGCTCGTCACCTCAAAGCCCAACCGAACCGACGAGCGGGACATTTACGTTCCGGCTGACAGGATGCAGGGAATGGTGCACCGATCTACGCTGTCACCGGATGGGGAAAGCGTCTTGCTGGCGGAGATGGATGCCGACTGGTGGAGGCGATGCCGAGTGGCACCGTTCGACGGCTCCTCGCCGGGACGGCCGGTCGGACCCGAAGGTTTTTGCACGTGGGCCCAGTGGTCTCCCGACGGGAAATGGATGTACTTCACGGTGGATACGCCGAAAGACGGTTTTCATGTGTGGCGCCAGCATTTTCCTGATGGCAATCCTCAGCAGATAACCCCTTCCGGCGCCAGCGAGGAAGAAGGCCTGGCGATGATGCCGGATGGCAAATCGTTCATCACCACTTCTGGCATGCAACAATCCGTGATCTGGATTCACAGCGACAAGACAGGTGAGAAACAGATTACTTCGGAGGGTTATTCGTTCTTACCGACGCTGTCACCAGATGGCAAGAAGGTTTACTACCTGCAACGAACCAGGGATGCGCATTCGTGTTTCAGCGGCGAACTATGGGTTTCCGACATCACGACAGGAGCCGCGGAGCGTCTCTTTCCAGGTTTGGTGCTCACCCATTTCTCCTTATCACAGGACGGGAAGAAGGTCGTGTTCGCGACGGAACACGGTCAGGCCCGGTCGGGAATCTGGATTGGCTGGCTTGACCGCACACAGGCGCCGCGGCAACTTACATTCAGCGGCGAAGAGCGGGCTTTTTTCGGCAGGCCGGGACAGATCTTGTATCAAGGCAATCAAGTTCCAGGGAAAATCATGAGGATCAGCGAGGACGGCAGCGGACCGGCCGTGGTCTCGGACCTCTCCATCATGCAGTTGCAAAGCGTATCTCCCGACGCGCGCTGGGCTCTGGTTGGCACAACGATAACGGATGGGCACGGCGCTAGGAACACGGTAATTATGGCTGTGCCCCTTGTGGGTGGTGCACCGATCACCATATGGCCAACTGCAGCGTCGGGTTCGGCACCGCACGCTTCTCGACACCACTTCTCTCATGGAGTCAGGACGGGAGATGCGCGTACATATCTCTCAGGTACTTTCCTTTCGGCTCGCTGAAGACGGCAGTTATCCCCATCCAATCTGGAACTGCACCTCCCGTCTTTACCAAGGGATTCGCTAGCGAAGCGGACTTCGCGCGATTTCCGGGCGCTCGTTTGATCAACCAAGCCGATGTACCTACGGGCATATCCACGAACTACTTTGTCAGTACGCGCCGTTTGGTGAAAGCCAACCTGTTTCGCATCTATCTCCTGCAATAAGAGATTGTCCACATTCGTGGCGGGAGCTTAGTTAGCTTGCATAATTAGCGGTTGGTCGGCAAACCGGAAAGTGTGATTTTGGGATGATTGATGACAAATCGCCTTCACGCAAGTGTGCGCCTTTAATTCGCCAATCAAGGGGATGGGCGCGGTTCATTACGGCAACCCGGAAGTGATCCGTCTAAACCGCCTAGCTCTTGTGACCCTGCAGGTTTTGTTACACCCTCTAAGTTGTCAAGCCTCGACGACAATGCTTTTCATCAAGAAACGCTGTCCAAGAACCCCCCAAGCGCGTTCTTAAGTGCCTCCACCGAGCAGGTAATCAACAAAAGCGAGGGGCGGTTCGCGTCCAAGCGCGCTTGTAGAATCTCTCGCAACAATTCGGAGATGATCGAATCCAGAATAGCGTTCAGCTCCTCATCCTGATAGGGTCGATGG
>DATFDP010000206.1:0-7285 GCA_035252015.1 Terriglobales bacterium | reverse complement strand
CATCCGTCAGCAATTCGATTGGGAAGGGGTGCAGGGGCGCTGGCTGTCATCTTCTTACGTCCCCGCGGCCGGCCAGCACGGACACGAGCAGATGCGCAGCGAACTGCAGGCGATCTTCCGCCGCTACCAGCAGGACGGGCTGGTGGACTGGGAGTATAAGACCCGGGTGTACTACGGCAGGTTTGTGCTGTGAAAACAACGGTTGCAAAGTTTCCTAGGTTTGCAGGTTTGGAAGACCGACGTTCTTTTAGTCCCACGACGTGCAGTCGAAGGTGGCAAGCTTTTAGTCCCACGACGTGCAGTCGAAGGTGGCAAGCCGATGAATCTTTGAAACCGTGAAACTGGCGCAACTTTGAAAACCTTTGAACCTTTGAAACCCGCGCAACTTTGAAACCCGCAACCTTGAAACCTGCAACCTTGAAACCTTCCGCCCCTTGCTATAATCAGGAAGTCTCGCCCAGTGGCGCTATCGTCTAGGGGTTAGGACGGAAGATTCTCAATCTTCAAACCCGGGTTCGATTCCCGGTAGCGCTACCAACCTTTTTCATCCTGCTGATTCCTAACCCTTTCCTGAATTCTCCCTCGCCCGTTGAAGTGTATTGAATATCGAGGTTTGTGGGTGAGATCAGGGCAGCAAGCTACGAGCGCGTCAAACGCGACGACAAATGGACGAGGGTACCAGTCGTGAGGCCTGCCGGGTGCAAGCGAGCCGGAAGTCTTTTTTGAAGGACGAGTGCCAAGGCAAGTTCCAGCTTTCATGCTATGAGAACCGCAGCAAGATGTGGCAGGACCTCACGAGTACGGACGACGACCTGCAGTTGCCCCGTCTCTCGCATGCGCTGAAACAGGCGGATGACAAGAGTTCGCTTCTCAATAACCGCCACCGCAATGTCGCTGACCCAACCGCCACGACTTCTTCTCGGAAGAAACTGGCTGACGAGATTCCCTCGTACCTCGAAGCCAAGAGTGGCTGCAAGAAGACGGTCTCTGCGCATCGGCTCGCAATGACTGAATTTCAGGGATGGGCGACACAACAGAAGGAAGGACCCTGCCCTTGTGGATTGGCTGGGTACAGGACTTCTCACTCGGTCCGTGTTTCTTTTTTGTGCTTATGCATTTATTCATGCTGCACCAAGGTCATCAATTTGCTTATCGACGGTGCGGATGAATCGTCGAGGATCTTTGTCGAATTCGATCTTGCATTCGGGCGAGCAGAAATAGTAGATCCTTCCTTTCCCCTCCGATTGGAGACTTTCCGGCACATTTATTTCATCGATGTCCATGCCGCAAACGGGATCTCTAACCATATGCCCTCCTTCGCGACGTTGCTGCTGTTGGGTGGGATGTTCAGTGCTCTCACTCAGGGTTGCTCCAAGTCGGGCCCGCGTCACAATTGCGTGTTGCTCCCACAGCCCTCGCTGTTCCAAATACCGTCGGGGGGCTGACCGATGCGGGAATCATTCTCGCCGAATTACCCCCCACATAGCCGGGGCACCGCAGCAGGCGGACCAGCCGATCGGGAGGCCGCCGGCGTAAAAGCATCCATTCACGGTTGCGGGGGAAGTTGACCCGTGCGGTAGAATTCCACACCATGCCTGTCACGCGCCGCAGCTTCCTTGTGCTTTCGATAACCTTGCCGTGGGCGTTAAAAACCCAAGCACATCAGTCACTTCCCGTAGGCTTGGAATTGTATTCGGTTCGCGAGGGACTTCAGCAAGATCTTGAGGGTACGGTTCGCTCGGTGGCGAAGATGGGATATCAGTGCGTCGAGTTCTACGCCCCCTATTTCGAGTGGACCGAAAGCCGGACTCAGCAGGTCCGAAAATTGCTCAATGACCTTGGTCTACGCTGCTATTCAACCCACAACGACGAAAGCTGCTTTAAGGGAGACAAACTCCTCCGTGCCCGAGACCTGAACCTCATTCTCGGCTGCAGATATATCGTGATGTCAAGTTCAGATCCACAACCCACAGTCGACGGATGGAAGGCCGTCGCTGAAGAGCTGAATTCAGCTGCGGATCGTGTGGAGGCGTCGGGCCTGAAAATTGGGTATCACAATCACGAACCCGAGTTCACGCCCCTTGCTGGGGTACGGCCCATCGAAATCATCGCCAAAAACACAAAGCCGTCGATTATGCTGCAGCTCGATGTCGGCACATGCCTGAAGGCGGGATCGGACCCGACCGCCTGGATACGGGCGAATCCAGGACGAATCCGCTCTCTTCATTTGAAGGATTGGTCTTCGGATCCGAAAAAGGGGTACAAGGTGTTATTTGGCGAAGGCGATGCCAACTGGAAACAAATCCTTGCCGCGGCAGAAAGCGTCGGCGGCGCCGAATATTTACTGATTGAGCAGGAGGGTAGTCGTTTCAGTGAAATGGAAACGGCTCGTCGGTGCCTTCAGTCTTACCGTGAAATCGCGAAAAGCTGAGACTCCGTGACATGCGGAGTATACGGATAGCATCTTGTGACCTATAGTCGAGTCCAGCAAGGGGCCCGGGCACTGATCATAGCGAATCCTCCATTTGGAGGACCGCCAGGCAAGTGTGCAGCTGCTGCACTAGTGCTGCACTCTACCTTGCACTCCATATCTCCTGCGGCACTTTGCATCCCGAAACATCTCGGCAGAATTGCCTTAGCCTGCCGTCATGGACCATAACTGAACAGTACACGGTGGCCGAGAGGGGTTTCGTCTCCCTTTTTGTGCTAACGTGCCTCTTCTCAGGAGCCCGTCTATGCACGCCAATGTCTTCGATTTCTCGCAAATGCTTGCCAAATCCGACCAGCCCTACATCGAATTTCTGCGAGTGCCTTCCCTGAGCGTAGGCATCTACGTTCTTGAGGCCGGGGCCACGGATCCGCAGAAACCCCATCGTGAGGACGAGGTCTATTACGTCGCCAGCGGTCAAGCCAAAATGCGGACCGGTTCCGATGGAAACGCCAGAACTTTCGCGGTAGGGCCGGGCACGATCATCTTTGTGCCGGCGCGGCTGCAGCACTCGTTTTGCGAGATCAGCGAACGGCTTTCGGTGGTGGTGTTCTTCGCTCCCGCCGAAAGTTCCAGCGCTCACGCTCCCGAGTCCTCTACGTGATGCGAAAATGGCTCCCCAGGTATCGTTCTACAAATTTGGCCAACCTGACCTTTGCTGTACCCTAGCTCCAGGGGGCGTGAACATGACTGATCTTCGAGCTCTGGATTTTGTGCGTTGCGCGCAGTTCCTGGAATCACGTCGGGGATCGGATGAACAGGTCAAGAGTATCAGGATGTTTGTGGAAAGTTGGCCTTCGCTGGTGCTGGCCACCGAAAGCCAGAATTACGCGGAATACAAGCGGGCCATGGACCGCATTGACGCTCTGGCCAGCCGCGCCGCCGCCGAGCGTCTAAATCTCATCGGCTGAGCTTACGCCGCTGCCGGCCACGCGTCCGTGAAGAAGGCCGCCCGATCGGCGCCGCCGGCTAGCATCATCCGCGCTATGACCATCGTTACCACTCTCTGGTGATCGCCGTCACAAGTGCATGTGCGGTCACTCACTGCGGCTCCGTGTGCCAATCTGGGAACAATAAAGGGTAAGGCTGACCGACTGGAGGAGGTCAGTTCCATGCACTCTGGTGCTGGTTGCGCCCCTTGCCTTCGCCCTTCGCGTCCTGGGTTGTGGGCGCTGGCCGCTCTGCTTCTCCTGCTCAGCGGAATTTCTTTCGCTCAAAAGTTGAGCAATGCCGATTGCCTCGCCTGCCACGGTGACAGCACTCTGACCAAGGACGAAAACGGCAAGCAGGTCAGCCTCTATGTAAACAACAAGAAGTTCCAGGCCTCGGTGCACAGCGCCTTCGGCTGCATTGATTGCCACAGCGACGTGAAAGCTGTGCCGCACGAAGCTGCACCTACTAAACCGGCGTGCGCCACCTGCCATGCCGATCAGCAGGCCGCCTACGACACCGGCTTCCACGCGGTGGCGCTAAAGAAAGGCGACACCCGCGCGGCGCGTTGCGTGGATTGCCACGGCAGCCCGCATGAAGTTGTGCCTGCCAGTGATCCCGCTTCCCGCGTGCACCGCACCAACATTCCCGCCACCTGTGGCACCTGCCACGGCCAGAAATTCGTCATGGAGGCCAGTGGCCACAGTGCCCAGACCTTTGCTTCCTACCAGGAGAGCGTGCACGGGCGCGCGGTGGCGGCAGGCAAAGACGGAGCGGCAGTGTGCACCGATTGCCACGGCAGCCACGACATCCGCTCCGCCGGCGACCCCAAGTCGCCGATCTTCAAGTTCAATGTGCCCAACACCTGCGCACAGTGCCACGGCGGCGTGAAGACAGCCTATACCGAGAGTATTCATGGCCGGGCCATCGCCCGCGGCAATTGGCAGGCGCCGGTGTGCACTGACTGCCACGGTATCCACTCCATTAAGGCGCCGCTCGATCCTGCCTCCACGGTTTCTTCGCAATCAGTGGCGCAAGCCACCTGCGCCCGCTGTCATGAAGGCGTGCGCCTCACGCAGGAATTCGGTGTGCCTGCGCACCGGGTGAGCACCTATATGGACAGCTACCACGGGCTGGCTTCCCGCCTCGGCTCGCAGGTGGTGGCGAACTGTGCCAGCTGCCACGGGGTGCACAACATCCTGCCTTCATCGGATCCGCGTTCCACCATCAACCGCGCCAACCTGGTGAAGACGTGCGGCCAGTGTCATCCCGGAGTGACGGAAAAGTTTGTGCTCGCCAGGGTCCACGTGGACGCCCCGCTCTCAGCGGATACCGGCAGCGTGGCCGTGCGCTGGGTGCGCCGCTTCTACATCAGCATGATCCTGGCGGTCATCGGCGCCATGCTGGCCCACAATTTCCTCATCTGGCGCATGAAGGCGGTGGAGCGGCGCAAGGCCGAGCACCGCGTGCTGGTGCGCATGAGCCCCAACCAGCGGGTGCAGCACCTGATCCTGCTGAGCAGCTTCTTTGTGCTGGTGATCACCGGCTTCGCGCTCAAATTCCCCGACTCCTGGTTTGCCGCCCTGGTGGGTGGCGAGAAGGTGCGCGGCATCGCCCACCGCGTGGCCGCGGTAGTGCTCATCTCGCTCGGCCTGTACCACATCATCTACGCCGCGGCTAGCCGCGAGGGCCGGCGTTTGCTTCGCGACTTCCTGCCGCGCATGAAAGATGTCCGCGACATAGCCGGCAACCTGGGCCACTACCTCGGGCTGGGTTATGAGAAACCGCAATTCGCCCGCTTCAATTACGCCGAAAAAGCCGAGTACTGGGCGCTGGTGTGGGGCATGGTAATCATGGCGGCCACCGGCATCATGCTGTGGGCGAAGATTACGGTGGGCGACCTGATTCCGCGCTGGTGGCTGGATGTGGCCTCCGCGGTCCACTTCTATGAGGCGGTGCTGGCCACCCTCGCTATTCTGGCTTGGCACTTCTACCAGGTGTTCTTTGACCCCGATACCTACCCCATGAACTGGGCGTGGTACGACGGCAAAATGTCGCTCGAGCATTACCGCCAAGAGCATGGGCTGGATTCGAAATCGCTGCTCAAGGCCAGCGGCGCTGAAGAGGAGCCTGCGGCGAATACCCCTGCTGAACTTGCAAAGAACACCGGCAACAACGGGGACGCATCCAGGGTGGAGACGCCAGAGACGGAGATCACCGCGGCCAAGGAAAAGCAAGAGGAATTGGCGCCACGACAATAGGATGGCGGCGCCGGGAGGCATAGTTTAGGCTCATGGGTGTTATGGATAACGATGCCAACCTGGAAGCTGACCAGCGGCGAATCCGCATCACCAATCGCTTTCGTCATCCCCTGGCCGCCATCGGCGGCGCGCTTGCTCTGGTCAGCCTGGCCAACATCCTTTTTCTCTTCTTGATTGACGTTTTCTCCCCTCACCACAGCCCCTACGTCGGCATTCTCGCCTACATGATCCTGCCCGGGTTCTTCATCCTGGGTCTGCTGATGATTCCCGCGGGCATGTACCTGGCCCGGCGGCGCCGGATGCGGCAGGAAGGACTCGAAGGGCCGGTCTACCCGCAAATTGACTTGAACGAACCGGCGCAGCGCAGCACGGTCGCCTTCTTTTTCAGCTTTGTGGTGGTATTCGTAGTGCTGAGCGCCGTGGGAAGCTATCGCGGCTATGAATTCACTGACTCGACCCAGTTTTGCGGCCAGCTCTGCCATTCGGTGATGAATCCGGAGTACACCACCTACCAGCTTTCGCCGCATGCCCGCGTGCGCTGCGTGGACTGCCATGTGGGTGCCGGCGCTACCTGGTATGTGCGCTCCAAGCTTTCGGGCGCCCGCCAGGTCTACGCCACCGTATTTAACCGCTTTCCCCGGCCTATCCCTACGCCCGTCGAAAATTTGCGTCCGGCGCAGGAGACCTGTGAGCAGTGTCATTGGCCGCGCAAGTTCTATGGCGCTCAGCTAAAGGTGATCACCCACTATGGCTATGACGAGAAGAATACCCCTCGGCAAATCCGCCTGCTCATCAAAACCGGCGGCGGCGATCCCGGAATCGGCATGACCACTGGCATTCACTGGCACATGAATATTGCCAACGAAATCACCTACGTCACGCCCGATAAGACGCGCTCAACCATTCCCTACGTGCACGTCAAGGATATGCAGGGCCGGGTGACCGATTACATGGCCAAAGATGCTCCCTTGACCAGGGCGCAGATCGAAACCCTTCCCCGCCGGCGCATGGATTGCGTGGATTGCCACAACCGGCCCACCCACATCTACGTGCCGCCCGACCGCGCCGTGGACCAGTCGCTGCTCTCCCGCCGCATTGATGCTTCGCTGCCCTATATCAAGCAGCAGGGTGTGACCGCTCTGACCGCCAGCTATGCCAACACTGATCAGGCGGTGCAGGGGATCGCCACCGCGGTACACAATTTCTACGCCAGCAAGTACCCGCAAGTGGAGAACAGCAAGCAGCTGGAAATTCGCGACGCCATCACCGAGCTGCAGCGCATTTATCGCACCACGACCTTCCCCGAAATGAAGGTTGACTGGAAGACTCATCCCGACAATATCGGCCACTTCTACTTTGCCGGCTGCTTCCGCTGCCACGATGGCCAGCACATGAGCGCCGATGGTAAGGTCATCCGCAAGGATTGCACCATCTGCCACACAATTCTTAGCCAGGAAGCGGGCGGCATCCAGCCCACGGCCATTGAGGGAGTTGCATTCAAGCACCCAGTGGACCTGGGCGACATCAGCGCCGCCAACTGCAGCGACTGCCACACCGGCGGTGTCGGGCCTTAGGGATGATCTTCTAGCGCCGGCGTCTCGTCGGC
>DATFDP010000205.1:0-19619 GCA_035252015.1 Terriglobales bacterium | reverse complement strand
AGGAACAAATTGATGATGGCGTGGAATGCCTGTGTCGAGTCCATCGGCCAGGCGATTGCAAAGCCCAGAGCCGTCAGCGAAAACGAAACCAGGAACACGGTCAGCACCAGCAGACCGAATTGGTTTACGCCAAAGTGCACGCCGATAGCGGGCGCGAACACCAGGAAAATCAGCCCCTGTGCCGCCGCCAGCGTGGAACCGCCCAGCACCTTGCCCAGCACAATGGCGGAGCGCCGCACCGGCGCCACCAGCACGGAAAGCAGAAATCCTTCGCGCCGATCCTCAATTACGGACATCATGGTGAAAATTGAGGTAAACAGCACGATCATGATCAGCGCGCCGGGATAAAAATATTCCAGGTAGTGCTGTTGTCCTGCAGCACTGCCGGCATTAAATGATGTGCCGAACCCCGAGCCGATCACCACCCAGAACAGCAGCGGCGAGAGAATCACCCCCACCACACGTGTGCGCTGGCGGTAGAAGCGCACCACTTCGCGCCACCACAGCGACATGGCGGGCAGCAGGCCCAGCGTGCGCGCCTGCGTTGCCGCCGGAAGAGTTGTGCTTTGAGTCGCCACTAATTAGCCTTCTCAGTGCCCGCGGCCACCTGCGCCGCCTTCAGCGGCGGAGACCCGGATTTCTCCGCTTTCCCGCCTCTGTAGCGCCGGACACAAGCCGCCGCGTTGGACAAGAAAATTCCCGAAATCGCCAGCAGAATCAAACTCATGAACAGGCCGTCCACGGTGAAGAGCAGCCCGTTCGCGAACAAGCCTGCGATCGCCAGTAACGGCAGAATCCCGAGTACAGCCGAAAACGCCAGCCACGCAATTGCGATCATTTCACCTCCATGCAGTAAAGCTCCGGCTTGCTCGCCAGCTAGTGTTTCTTCTGCGCCGGCGCCCCTTCTCCGTTGGCTTCCGTCCAGAAGCGGTGCCCGGTGCGGTGAATAAACACGTCTTCCAGCGTCGGCTTGCTCACGGATACGGACTGTATCTCTCCCGGAAACGTCTCCACCACGTCAGTAATGAAGCGATGCCCATTTTCGCGCTCGATACGCACTTTGCCGGCAAGCACGGCGGCCTCCACACCGAAGCGCGCCCGGACGCGCTGGGCGAGCGACTCGGACTGGTCCGCCTCCAGCAGGATCACGTCGCCGCCAATCTCGTGCTTCAGTTCCGCCGGCGTGCCCAGAGCCACCACTTTGCCCTGATTCAGAATGGCCAGCCGGTCGCAGCGTTCGGCTTCCTCCATCAGGTGCGTGGTCACGATCACGGTTACGTGCTCTTCGTCGCGCAGAATGCGAAGGTACTGCCACAGGTCACGGCGCGCGCCGGGGTCGAGCCCAGTCGTAGGCTCGTCCAGCAGCAGCACCGAAGGATGATGCAGCAGACCCTTGGCGAGCTCGACCCGCCGCTGCATGCCGCCGGAGAAAGTCTCCACGCGCTCGTTGGCGCGGTCCGCCAGCCCTACACGCCCTAGCATCTCCTGAATGCGTGCCCGCAAAGCCCCGCCGCTCAGACCGTAGAGGTGTCCTTGGTGGCGAAGGTTTTCGTAGGCGCTGAGTTTCACGTCCACGCTTTGCGCCTGGAACACCACCCCAATCTGCCGCCGCAAACCATTGGGGTCTTTGGCGGCATCGCGACCCAGGATCATGGCTCGGCCTTCGGAGGGCAGCATGAGCGTGGAAAGGATGCGGAAAAGCGTGGTCTTGCCGCTGCCGTTGGGACCCAGCAGGCCAAACAATTCGGCAGAGCGGACCTGGAAGGAAACGCCATCGAGCGCCACCCGGCCGTCATAACGGTGGCGAATGTTATCTACCACGATAACTGCGGGGTCCGTGCTGCGGGCCGGTCCAGCGGCCGTTTCCGGCGCCGGGACGAATTCAGTGGCTTTCGGGGTCACAAGACATTCTATCGTGCCGCGGTATTGATCATCATCAAGGCGAACAGCAGCGGCAAATAAAAAACTGTGGCCTGTAGCAGGTGGCGGGCGGCCGCCTTGGAGCGCGCGGCTGTGGGCGGCAGGTGCAGTCGGGCCAGTCGCGCCCCAAACCACAGCAGCGCTATGCCCAGCACGAGCGCTCCCAGCAAATAGATTCGGTCCGACATCCCCAGGAAGCTCGGCGCCAGGCTGACCGGAATCAGGGCCAGCGAGTAGAGCACGATTTCGCGCACAGTGGAGCGGCCGTCGGCCTCCACCACGGGCAGCATTCGGATGCTGCCGCGTTCGTAGTCTTCGCGATAAAGCCACGCGATGGAATAGAAGTGCGGAAACTGCCACAGGAAAACGATGCCGAACAGCACCAGCGCTTGCCAATCCAGGTGGTTGCGCGCCGCCGTCCAGCCCAGCACTCCGGGCATGGCGCCAGGGAAGGCGCCCACAAAGGTGCAGATGGGGTGAATCTTCTTCAGCGGCGTATAGGCAGCCAGATACATGATGGAGGTGGCCAGCGTCAGGGCGCCGGTCAGCGGATTGGTGGCGAAGGCCAGGTAGAGGGCGCCACCGATAGTCATCACGCTGCCCGCAATTACCGCGTGCGCCTTGCCCATGCGCTTGGCCGGCAGGGGCCGTAGCGCGGTGCGCCGCATGTGCCCGTCGGTTTCGTGCTCCATCACCTCATTGAGCGCGGCCGTGCCTGCCGCCACTAAACCGATGCCCAGCACAGCGTTGACCAGCGTCCAGGAAATGGACGAAACGCCCGACTTGAACGCCCCAAAGTAGAAGCCGCACCACGCCGTCATCATGATCAGCGAGGTGACGCTGGCCTTGGTCAGCTCGCCGTAATCCTGCACCAGCCCAACTATGCCGCTGCGGGAAATAACCAATGGATTCGCCGAGGCGAAATTCACCTCCCGCTCGCGGGAAATGGGCTGGCTCGCGCTGCTCACGCGTTCACCGCCTTTCTGAAGTCCGCTGGCGAAACTGCCTCGCGCTCCTGCTGCACACGACCCATGTTGCGCCAAGTCTGCATCGTCAGCACCACCGTCGAGGCCAACACCAGCGCCCCGACCGCCACATGAGCCACGGTGGAAATCACCACCGACAACTCAGGCTGCACGGCGTCCTGTCCCCACTGCACGCGGGTAAGGTAGGCGGCGAAGCCGAGCCCCAGTTGCGTAACCAGCAGCGTCATCAGCACCACCGCTGGCCGGCGCAGGGCCGCTACTGAACCGTAATTCGTCAGCACCCGGGTAATGGTCCACAATACCAGCGCCGTGACCACCACCGCGCTGATCAGGTGCGGCAGCAGCTTGATCCCCGAGTGGCGGAAACCCGCTCCCAGGATGAGCTGTACATAAACCGAAGCTGCGGCCAGTGTGGCCAGCGCGGTTAGGTGCAGACGGTGCGATTCCGCCAATTCCTTCCGCGGCGCTTCCGTCCAACTGCGCCCAGTTACCAGCGCCAGCACTACCACAATGCAGAAGAATGTTTGCGCCAGCGTGGCATGCGCGGTGGACACGGCCGGCGGCAGGTAAAACAACACCGTGATCCCGCCCAGAATTCCCTGTGCAATTACAGTCGCCAGTGCTGCTACTCCCAGGTTGCGCACCCAGCCGCGGCGGTCTGCACGCCAGGTCCACACTGCCAAAATGATGGTCAGCAGCCCTACCAGCTCCGCTACCATGCGGTGCCCGTGCTCGAATTTCACGCCCCCTACCATGCGCGGTAGCTTGTAAAGTGAGCCGAACGAGGTCGGCCAGTCGGGCACGGAGAGCCCCGCGTCATTGCTGGTTACCAGAGCCCCGGCGATAAGCAGAAGAAAGGTCGCGCAGGCCACCAGCTCGCAAAAACGATGGTGGGCCCGGTTGTAGGGTGTTGGCGACGAGTTCAGTGAAATACTCCTGGGTCGTTCTTTGGGTTCTTAGTCGAGCGGCCCCACGCCGCTTTTTACGCCGAAGGCGAAGAAAACAGCGCCCGGCGGGACAAGGAAGTTGGGTGGGCCGGCAACCCCGGCCCACTCAGGACTGACGATTTTACCAAAATGCTAATTGCCCATGCCTGCGGCTGAAGCTGCCCCACCTGGCTTAAAGGTGAAGTCCACCGTCTGCGAGCCTTTCGGAGCGACGGTGATCTTCTGGTCCTGCTCGCCCAGCTTTTCCTGCACGGCGGCTAGTGTGTAGGTGCCCGGAGGCAGGCCCTTGATTTCGAACTTGCCGTCCTTATCCGTCACCGCGAAGAAGGGCGTCTTCACCACGCTGATGTACATCTTCATCCACGGGTGCTGGTTGCACTTCACCGGCAGCATAATCTCCTGGCGGGCAAAACTCTTGTCAATGGGAGGCGCCTTGGGCGGCTGCGACTCGTTCCACTCCCGGTTGTCCTTGGGAGTGGGGTGGATGTTGTGGGTAGTGGGATCGCTGTTTACTACTTCCACCGTCTGCCCCGCCATTACACCCAAAACATGGGGATGATAGCGGCAGCCATCCTGGTCGATTTTGGCTGGATCCTTGGGTGGTTCGAAAGAATAATTGTCCAAGCCATCCTTCACGTACACGAACACATTAGCCAGGTTGCCGTTGTCCACCACCATGTCTTCTGAGGTGTTGGTGCCCTTACAGGCTGGGTCCTGGCTCATGTCAATCTTGACCGGCTTGGGGGCGGTACCTGTGAATTTGATCGTCCCACTCACCGAACCAACGGTGCTGGGATCAATGGTGGCCGTCGCTTTGGGGGCGGCGGCGCTTTGCTCTTCCTCGTTGCTGGCTTGCTTCTTGCTGCAGCCGGCAAGCAACATCAGGCCGAGCAGGACAGACAATCCTGCCGTGACAATCCAGAGTTTCCTATTCATGACGTCGTTGCACCCTTTCTGAAGGCTTGAACCAGCCCTTTACAAACTAACTATATTAACGCGAACGGCGGCTTCGGGCATTACCGCGAGCCGCCGCTCAGAGAAGCTTGTGCCGAATTGGGAGTGGCGCGCAAAGCCCCACTCACCCGCTTACCGCCGTGGGGCGCCCTGTTCGACGCTTTTTTGGCAGGCGCTGCGCCCCTCGGCATCATTCCCGAGAGCTTGTGCTGCTCTTCCGGCGTTAGCTGGAAGATGTAGCGCATCAGCAGAGCATTCTGGTCCTGCTCATAGCCCTGAAACGACGGCGGCGTCGGCCCGGAAAACACCCAATGGCCGCTTTGCTGCCGGAACAGCCCTGAGGGCATGGAAGTGCCCGGGCTGATGGCCTGCGGGTCGAGCAGCCAGCGCGCCACCCAGTTCGGCTTCAGGCGGTCCTTGGCCAGCAGGAAGTTGGGCGCCGTGGCGAACTTGTCGTGATTCGGATCGCCCGTGGCATGGCATTTCAGGCAGGGCGCCGCCTGGCTGGTAAAGAGGCTGCGCGCCATGTCCGTTTCCTTCGCCGTCAGCACCGGCACCTGCTCGGGCAAGTACGGCATCGGCTGCTTGGAGAGCGCCTGGAAGAAGCGCACCAGCACCCGGATTTCGTGATTGGAGAAGAAGAAAGTCGGCATGTGCGCCTTTAAGTAGGGGCGCACGCCGTTGCGATTAGTGTCAGTAGTGCTGAGCGCGGGGTTGGCCAGGAATTTTTCCAGCCACTGCGGGCTCACGCGGGCGCCTTCGGTCAGCAGTTTGGGCGGCAACTGCTCTTTCCAGTCCGGATCCTGGTAGCGCTTCATGCCCATGAGCACCGTCTGTTGCCCAGGATAGAACTGGTGGCAGCCCATGCAATTGTATTTGCGCACGATCCACCAGCCTTCCTGGATATCGCGCCGCTCGTCCTCGGGTTCGTACTGGAAGCTGGCAGGGATTGCCGAGGTATCTTCGCTGCCCACCAGGAAAGTGGTGAGCGCGCGAATCTGCTCCGGCGTGAGGTGCGGGTTGGGCATGCGCAATTTGTCGGTATCCGACTTGATCATGCCCTTGTCAAAAATATTAGGCTCAGACAGCTTGTGCTCGAAGAAGCCCTTCAGTGTGTACCAGGGCTTCTTGGCCGGGCCTTCGGGCAGGCGGGCGCGGTCGACGGGATCGGTGATGGGCTCGCCTTCGCCGCGCTGCGCCATGTCGGTGAAAAGGGCGAAATCAAGCCGTTCAATGGGCTTGCTGCCTTCCGTGGTCAGTTCGGTGCCGATGCCGCGTTCATCCTCGAAGCCGGAAATTTCGTGGCACCCGGCGCAACCAAACTGGCGAATCCACTTTTCACCTTCAGCCTTCAGCTTGGGATCGTCCATGTAGGAGGCGTCGGGATAAGAGCTGGGATCCTTTTCCTTGAGCGTGATCAGGTAGCTGGCTATATCCTGTGCATCCTGCTGGCTCAAACGCAGGCTGGGCATCACGGTCATGTTTTCCACCTGCAATTCATGACCGTCGTTGGGGCAGGTGGTGTGGTCGAAGTCAAACAGGTAGGGCAGCCCGTGTTTGGCGTAATCCCCCGGCCCGATATCCTTCTTCTCATACGGGCAGTAAGGGCGGATGCGCTCACGTGGGTTGTGCACCCAGCGCACCAGGTAGTCGTAGTTCACCTTCTCGCCCACCCGCGTCAGGTTGGCCGCGAAGTCGCCTCCCTGCATCTGGTCGCCTTCTCCGATGGAGTGGCAGGCCAGGCACCCTCGCGTCTCAAACAGTTCCTTGCCGTGCGCCGCATCACCTGGCGCCGCGTGGGGGATCGGATCCTTCAGGGCCGTCTGCCATAGATAGGCGGCGATGGACCGGATCTCCTCGTCGTTGAACCGGAAGTTCGGCATCTTGGTGGTAGGACGGAAATCGGTGGGCTTGTGCAGCCACACCGGAATCCAGTTCCGGTTCAGCTTGGCGCGGATTTCCTTCAGGTTCGGCCCGACCTTCTTCATGTCGCGCATCAGGTCGCGCGTCTGCAGGTCGAGCTGATGGATCTGGCCATCCAGCTTGCTGTTGTCAACCTTCAGCGTTTCCGCCTTGGTGTAGAGAAGATTGGCGCTGGTGTTGTCAGAGGCCTGGTCGCCTTGGTGGGTGTAATCGGCGGCCATCTTCAGATTGTCAATCTTCTGCTGTTCCAGCTGCTTGATCTGCTGGTCGGTGGCGCGCAGCTCGTCGGGTTCGGCGTTGTAGCCCTGGTACTTGTGGCAGCCCATACAGCCGCGCTGCTCGAAGAGGAACTTGCCTTCGCTGATGGTCTGGCCGGCACTGCCGGCGATCAGCACCATGTCGCGCGAGTGGCAGTTCTGGCAGCCGGCCTCAACGTTCTCTTTTGGAAACAGCGGCCACAGCCAGTGCTCGTAGTTGCCGTGCGCCTTCACGACGCTGGTGGTCGCCCGCCCGTTGCCCTGGTGGCAGGTGGAACAGCCGAACTTTTCGGGATCGTGAATGGTGAGCAGTTCCTCGTTGGAGTGGCTCACGAAAGCGCGCGCGTAGTCATCCGGCTTTTGCCCGGGGGCGGCCATGTCCGCCGCCGTGATCTTCAACGGCTCGCGAATGCCCAGGTGGCAAGACTCGCAGCGGTCCACCATGATGGGGTTGCCGCTGTTGCGTGGGTCGGGAATCACCACCTGATGGATGGCGGGCGACAGGTCCTCTACCTTGTTCTCCAGTCCCGTCACCTGCGTCGGCGTCAGCGAGACCATGTGGTCGGAGACGTACTGCTGCATTTCCGTACTGATCGCAGTAACCGGTTTGAGCACATCCCCCAGCTGGCTGTTAGCCGCCGTACGCTGGTCTTTCAGCCCGTTGTACTCCGCTTCCAGTTGCTCGTAGTTGTATTTTTTGCGGCTGCCGTCGGGAAACACCACCGTGAACAGCTGCTGCTCCCACCTGTCCAGTTTTTGCTGTTTGCTGCGCTTGGAAGCGGAGTCGGTGTCGGTTTCGATCTCGTAAGTCTCGGCGCTCACGTAAGCGCGCTTGTCGGTGAAAACGTTTTGCACCGCCAGAATCTGCGCGCTCAAATCGCCGATGCGCTGGTTCAATTGTGTGATCTGAGGCTTGGCCTGCTCCGACGCCTTCTTGTACTGCTCCTCCAGCTTCTGATAGTCGGGGCTGGACTCCACTTCCTGTTGCGACTTGCGGGACTTGGCCCGCGTCGTCTTCAGGAAAGCGCTGTAGCGCTGCTTGAATACTTCCTGATAGCGCTTCCACGGCCTTTGCCCATAGGCCTCGTCCCACAGCGCCCAGAACAGCGAAGCCGTCAGTACCGCTGTAGCCACCGCGTAGTAGAGCGCGTAGGACTTACTGGTTATCGGATCATCGTCAGGCGTGGGTAGCTCCGGCACCGTCGCCTCCTCAGATGTTGAAGTACGGCGTTATCCACACGTATTTAATGTGCATGCTCAGACGCAGGATCATCTTGATCGGCAGCCCCACCATGGTCAGCAGAAAGAACACCATAATGGAATACTGCAGCAGACTCATGCGCCGGTAGTCTTTCACCTGGTGGCGCCGGAACAGGGCGAACACAATAAACCCGCCCAGCAGGTAATAACCGCCCACCACCACCGCCCCAAACACCACCTTGCCCATGTTCGAAGTAATGCCGAACAGGTCCGGCAAGTCGCGGTTTACCTCATAAATCAGGCGGCTGTGGTCCCAGGTCTGCCCCGGCCAGAACCACTGCCAGCCTGGACCGCGGATAAAGGTCCCGATCAGGATCATGGTCACCCAGAGGAACAGGAAGCCGAAGGCGAACGTTCCAATTGAGAAACGGCGCTGCCGCAGCGTGTAATAACCGTTGCCCAGGGGGTTGGTGTCAATATAAGGAACCACCATCAGCCCCACGATAATCAACGTAGGCATGACCACGCCGGCGATCCACGGGTCAAAATAAACCAGCATCTCCTGCAGGCCCAGGAAGTACCAGGGCGCCTTGGCCGGATTCATAGTGACATTGGGATTGGAAGGCTCTTCCAGCGGTGCGTTCAGGGTGATGGACCACACCATCAGGATGGCAGTGACAATAATCGCGGCAAGAAATTCCACCCGCAGCAGAAACGGCCACACGTGCACTTCTTTCGCCCAGCCCGGCTTGAATGGCCAGGCTTTGCGGTAGCGCGTCTTAGCTTCCTGGGGATTGGCCTCTAGTTCCGCGATCAGCTTGTCGTTGGCGCGCGCCTGCCTCACCGCCAGCGCGGTGTAGAAAATCAGCAGCGGTACCAGCGCCACGATGGGCACGTTGTCAGGTGCGGATACGATCTCCCACAACTGATGCCAATCCATAGAACCTCCAATGGCTAGTTTCAAGTTTCATGTTTCTAGTTTCAGCCACGTGAAGGGAAACTTGAACCTCGAAACTTGAAACTTTTTTACGCGTGCGCCGCTTTCGCGCCACGCGGTTCCTTCACTTCCGACTCCAGCATCACGGGCGCAGGCCCGGAGATGCCGCCATCTTTTCTTACCCGCCAGAAGTGCACGATCATGAAAATCGAGGCCACAATCGGAATGCCGATGCAATGCCAGATGTAAGACCGCAGCAGCGCATTGGCGTCCACGATCGAGCCGCCCAGAAGCCCAAATCGTATGTCGTTGTAGGGCGTCATCCCCAGCTGGTGCCCGAAGGGCCCTTCGTGGCCCAGCAGCGGCGTAGCGCGCGCCATGTTGGTGCCTACCGTCACCGCCCAGAAGCCCAGCTGATCGTCCGGCAGCAGGTAGCCGGTGAAGGAGAGCAGCAGCGTCAGCACCAGCAGGATCACGCCGACATTCCAGTTGAACTCCCGCGGCTTCTTATACGACCCCGTAAGGAAAACGCGGTACATGTGCAGCCAGACGGCAATCACCATCAGGTGCGCCGCCCAGCGGTGCATGTTGCGCAGCAGCTTGCCGAAGGGCACGTCGTGCTCCAGGTAGAGGACGTCGCGGAACGCCTGCACCTTCTCCGGGTGGTAGTAGAACATCAGCAGCACCCCGGTGAAGGTCAGCACAATAAAAAGGTAGAAGGTGATGCCGCCCATGCCCCAAGTGTAGCTGTAGCGCACCGAATCGCGGTTGATTTTGGCCGGGTGCAGGTGCAGGAACACGTTCGAGAGCACACCCAGAGCGCGGTTGCGCGGCGTGTCATCGTGCTTATGGCGGAAGATGGAGGTGTAGACCTGGGTCTTGGTTGGGTCCTTCACCAGTTCCACCTGCTCTTTGGCTTTGGCAGGCAAATCCACCTTGAGCAGTTGAACATCTTCCTTGACGCCCGCCAGAACCTTACTGCGCACCTTGGTCAGGAGCTTGACCCCGCCGCCGTTCTGGCTGCCGTTGCTTCCGTTCTGGCCATTCTGATTGTTGTCTTCAGCCATATTGCCCTCTAAGCAAATTTCTCTATTCCCGTCATCCTGAGCGAGCGCGAGTTGAGCGAAGCGAAACGAGCGCGAATCGAAGGACCTTGCGTTATCGCTGCGCTATACCGGGATGTACGCTCCCGGATCGTTAAACTGGCTCGGCTGGCCTTTGGGCCACGAGTACAGGTGCGAGGTATCCACCAGGATCTGCCCGTCAGGAGCGATTTCAATGTGCGCCCGGTCCATGGGTCGCGGCGCTGGTCCTTCAAAGTTGACGCCCTCGTCGTCGTAGCCGCTGCCGTGGCACGGGCACTTGAACTTGTGCTCGGCCGGTTTCCAGTCCGGAGTGCAGCCCAGATGCGTGCAGCGGGCGTAAATCACGAACAGGCGATCCGGCCTGCGGTCCACCCAGATGCGGAATTTCTGCAGCCATTTCTCATCAATTCCCAAAGCGTAATCGGAAGGTGCCCCGATCTTGAACACCGTAGTCGGCTCAAACAGAGTTCGCGGCAGGAAAAAGCGGAAGAACGCGATCAACCACGCCACCAGGAACGCCACCACACAGCTCCATACAAACCGCCGGCGCTGCCGGTCCACATCCGTGTCCTCTGGCCCTGCGGTAGCCAGGCCGCCTGCCGCGGCTGCTTTTGAAGTGCCTACCGCCGGGGTGCCGACATATTTCACCGCCGTTCCCGCGCGTGCTACAGGAGGCGGTCCCGCATACGCAGCAGCCGTCGGGCGAGCCGCGACTACCGGTTTTGCCGCTGCGGCCACCGGTGCCGCAGCCGGCGCCTCCCCTGTCAGTGCCGCCACTTCCGCGTCCGTTAACAACGGCAATCCCTTGCGCTTCCTGCGCGCCTGTTCCGCCGCCACCGTGGACTTGTTCCATTTGGGATAGGAGGCCAGAAGCGCCTTCACCGTTTCCGTCATGCCGGCGGAATTGCCACTCGGCGGCTCTGCCACCGCTACCGCCGTGGAAGCTGCTGGCGTAGCCGCCTGCGTTGCGGCGGCCGTGCTGGAAGCCGGAGCCACACTGGCCCCTGTGCCACCCGCTTCCCAGGGCATGGGCACCCCTGCCTTCAGGGCTTCCACCTCGGCGTCGGTCAGCGCCGGCAACCCTTTGCGCTGGCGGTACGCCTGCTCCATGGCAATTACGGAGTTGTTCAGCGGTTTGCGCGGCAGGGGAGGAAGATGCCCAAGGATGCTCCCCGCTTTCGATTGCTCATCTGCCATCAGTTCTTACCCCGTTTCGCGACAGGCTCCTCGATCCGCGGACTACTTAATCGGCCGCTACCAGGTGTGCCCTATCGCTTTGGCTGCCCTGGGGAGTGCTGATGGCCGAGGCCACTAGGTCCGCCAGCGCGGCAATAAAGGTCACTGAATCGTTCAATCCCGCGGACATCTCAAACTGCGTAATCCCGAGTTGGGCGGCCTGCCGCCGCGCCTCGTGGTCCACTTCACCCAAAGTCTCCACGTGGTCGGAAACAAAGGATATAGGCACCACGCAAATCTGCCGCACTCCTTCCGCTGCCGCCTGACGTAGCGTGGCCCGCAGCGATGGCTGCAGCCACTTGCTGGCACCTACCTTGCTCTGGTAACAGAGCCGGTGACGATTGTTCCAACCGCCGCGTTCCATGACCATTCCCACGGTCTCTTCGATTTGCCTCTGGTAGGGATCGCCCTTCTCCACTACCGCGATGGGAACGCTATGCGCGCTGAACACCAGTAGGGCCTCCGTCTGCTTGGGAAAACGCTCCAGCGCTTCCTCCACCTTCTCCACCAGGGCCTGCAGATAAGTTTCATGGCGGTAAAACTCGCGCACGCAATACACGGGGATGGCGGTGGCCTGAAAGCGACGGTTCCACTCGTTGAGGCTGCTGCCGGTGGTGGTTATGGAATATTGCGGGTAGAGCGGCAGGAGGACAATCTCCTCCACTGCCGCTTCTTCAAGTTTGGCGATGGCTTCCTGGGTGAAGGGATGCCAGTAGCGCATGGCTACCACGCAGGTGGCGTCAATTCCTGCCTCTGCCAGTTGCTCCTCTAGGGCTGCGGCCTGCCTTTCGGTGTGCTTGCGGATAGGCGACCCTCCCCCGATCACCGAATAATGGTGCTCCACCTTGCGCGCTCGCGTGGTGGAAATCAGTTTCGCCAGAGCTTTGCGCCCGATGCGCGCGAACGGAAAATCAATAATGTCCGGATCGCAAAACAGGTTGTAAAGGAAAGGTTCAATCGCTTCCAGTGTGTCGGGTCCGCCCAACTGGAACAGCACCACACCTATGCGTCGCGTTGTAGCAACCAAGTTCCCCACAGACCCTAAACCAACCCCAGGAATATGAGCCGCTTTCCTTACTGTTCAGAAATTGTGGGCGATGTTACTCCCTGAGGGCCATTAGCGTCAATCAGATTGGCTTTGGAAACGCAGCGTGGGATGAGGTAAGTAGAACTTCTCAGACGCGGGCCGGTTCGGGCACTTCCTCCGCCTGCATGGCCTCAATCACGGAATCGGCAAACTGCGAGGTGCCTGCCTTGCCGCCCACGTCACGGGTGAGCTTGTCGCGCTGCCGGTAGACCTTCTCTAACGCGGTGCGGATGCGCCAGGCCGCCTCGTGCTCGCCCAGATGCCGCAACATGAGTAGCGAGGAGCGCAGCACCGCCGTAGGATTGGCGATGTTTTTTCCCGCTATGTCGGGAGCCGAGCCATGCACCGCCTCGAATACGGCTGCCTGGTCGCCCAGGTTGGCCCCCGGAACCAGGCCCAGCCCGCCCACGAACGCAGCACACAGGTCGGAGATGATATCACCGTACAGGTTTTCCAGAAGCAGCATGTCGTACTGGTAGGGATTCATTACCAGCTGCATGCAGGTGTTGTCCACGATGTGCTCGCCGTAAGTGATTTCCGGATATTCCTTGGAAACTGCCCGCGAGCAGCGCAGAAACAGCCCATCCGAAAGCTTCATGATGTTGGCTTTGTGGATGGAATGGATTTTCTTGCGCTTGTTTTTGCGAGCATACTCAAAGGCAAACCGTGAAATCCGCAGGCAGGCCTTTTCCGTGATGATTTTCAGGCTCTCCACCACTCCGGGCACCACCTCGTGCTCGATGCCCGAATACAAACCCTCCGTGTTTTCGCGCACGATGATCAGGTCCACGTCGGGATAGCGCGTGGGAATGTGCGGCAGGTTGCGAATCGGCCGGAAATTGGCGTACAGCTCAAAATGCTTGCGCAGCGCCACATTAATACTGGAGAAACCGCCGCCAATAGGCGTAGTCACCGGGCCCTTCAGCGCTACTCGCGTGCGCTCAATCGAATCCAGCAGGCCTTTGGGCAGGTACTCGCCGTATTTTTCGTAAGCCTCCTGGCCGGCGTTGCACCGCTCCCACTCAAATTTCAAGCCGGTGGCTTCCAGAATGCGCACTGTGGCATCGGTAACCTCCGGCCCGATGCCGTCGCCCGGAATTAATGTAATTCGATAAGCCATGTCTGATTAGACACTGTTTCCCTGCATTATGTATGAGTACCAGCTGTTAACTACCAGCTACCAACTACCTCCTACCAACTGACCCCTGACTCCTGACTCCCGGTTCTCACACCCTCACTCCGCCCTTCGGCTTGGGCGCCTGCGGCGGTCCTTCCTTGGTCTTCAGCAGATCCTTTAACTCAGTCATAAACTCCTGCACATCCTTGAAATCCAGGTACACGGAGGCGAAGCGCACGTATGCCACCTTGTCCAACTTGCGCAGGCGGTTCATGATGAGCTCGCCGATTTCGCTGCTCTTGCGCTCTCGCTCCGTCGAATCAATGACGAAGGACTCCGCCTCGTTGACAATCTGCTCCAGCTTGCCCATGGAAACGGGTCGCTTCTCGCAGGCGCGCAGCAGGCCGTTCAAAACTTTTTGCCGCTCGAATTTTTCCCGCCGCCCATCCTTCTTGACCACCATGTAAGGGATCTCATCAATGCGCTCATAGGTGGTGAAGCGCTTGCCGCACTGCAGGCACTCCCGCCGGCGGCGGATGGATTCGGCTTCCTTGCTCTCGCGCGAATCCACCACTTTGTCGTTCACGAATCCGCAAAAAGGACACTTCATCTTGGCGCTAAGCTGTTAGCGATAAACCGATTGTATCAAGGCGATTGAATGCGACGGCTAAGGCTGGCGAGGCTGCTGCGAACGAGGCTCCTGCCGGGCTCTGCGCGCCCGTTCGCCATCTGCGGCATCGTCCGGCGCTGTCGGCGAGAGGCTGCGGGAATTGTTCCTTGCCAGAAGCGGTTCGGCCTGTTCCTCCCGCTCCTCTTCCTTGTGGCTCTCTGCCGAGAGTTTGCGCAACGAAAGATGCCCGCGATGGGCGAAGAAGAGCCCTATCGGAATGCAGGCCATGAACGTCACCAGCCACAGCAGGATGCCGCAACTCACTGCCGCCTCGGGCGGAATTCCATAAATCACCTGGAGGGCGCTGATCACCGCTAGTTGGCTGCCGCCCCCTACGGCCGGAAGCTGCGCCACCGAGCCAATCATGCTGAAGCCCATCAACAGCAGCACGTGCGACACATCCATGTTGCTGAGATGAGGGCGGTCCCCAATCTTCTTAACCAGCTTACCTTTGCGGGTGAGCCAGAAGGTCCCCTTAACATCTTTAACTCCGAAGCCTTTGGCCTGCAGAGCCGACTCCAGCAGCTCAACCGTATCTGGTCCCAGCGGCTGTCCCGCCAACTCAGGCAAGTCCGCTTTTTGCGCGGTTTCCACGTCTACAGACGGGGGCCCTTGTTCGACGACTTTCTGCCCCGGGTCAGGCGGGTAGGAGTGGGTCACCTCGCGGTAAGCCAGCGCGATCAGAAACCAGATCGCCAGGGAAAGGGCTACCAGCTTGGCGAATGATTTGGGTCCCGCGACCGTGTTCAACCCCTCCCCGAAAGCACGCACCTTCTGATCTACGTGGTGCGCCAGTCCGGTGGACACTTTGGAGGTTATTCCGTGGAGATACTTCGCTACTTGCGGCCCGCGCCGGCGAATCATGACCGCCACTAAAGCCATGAAGGCCACTAGCAGGCAAAGAATCACGGCGGCCCATTGAAACTTGCCCACATAGGGATTGGCCTTGATTTTGGCGGAAAAGAACACATCAATCGCCATCAGAACGGTGAAGGCGCCGGTATCAAAGATACGCTCCACCGTCCATACTCCGATCTGCGAGGAAACCGTGACATCTTCTTTCTTCGCAATCAGGTAGGGCCGAATGAATTCTCCCGGCCGGCCCAGCAGGGCCAATCCGGTAAAGCCGATAAACGTTGCCGGAATCAGGTTCTGCGACCGCGCCTGGCACACCGGCTCCAGAAATACCTGCCAGCGCACGGCTCGCAGAACGTAGGTGAGGTAAATGAGAATGACGGCAATGACGATCTGCAAGGGATGAACGTGGCTGGCGGCGCGAAAGCGCGCCCAATCAAAGGACCGCCAGTGCTCCACCTGGAGATACACCAGCACGCCCAGGACGACGACAACAACGGAGGTAGTAAGGATACGCTTCTTGGTCATGCGGGCGCCGGGCCCAGGGGCAAAGCTCCAAACTAAATGACCTTATTACGGCAGGTCAACGCCACCGCGCCTCAGCAGGGGATTAAGAGCCAGTGCCTGCTTGTTTCTGGACGGATCGGCCGGGCACCCGCGCGGGAGTAGAGACAGTCTGGCGGTTTCCGTGGCTCAAGGGCTTTTTACGGGTGGCCTGCGCTCGCTGCTCGGCCAGCTTCTTGCGATTGAACTCCCGTATGACCTTGGCTACATAGGCGTGGGTCTCGCGATATGGCGGCACGCCATGGTATTGAGCCACCCGCTGCGGACCAGCGTTGTACGCAGCCAGCGTCTTGGCCATATCGCCATGGTAGTAATCCAGCAGTTCGCGCAAGTAGTGCGTGCCGCCATCCACATTCGCGGCAGGATCAAAGGGATTCTCCACGCCCAGCTTGGAAGCAGTGCCCGGCATCAATTGCATCAGCCCTTGCGCCCCTTTGGGCGAGACGGCGTGCGGATTGAAGCTGCTTTCCGCGTGGATCACGCTGGTAATGAAGTCGGAATCAATCTGGTGCCGCGTGCTGGCCGCGCTCACGGCCTCGTTCACACCAGGGCTGGCAGGAGCAATCTTCCCCTGCCGTTGTGCCGGTGTGGTGTCCTTATCGAAGCGGATGATTTCGACGCTTGGAATGTCTACGTAGCTGTCACTACCAGAGGTGAAATATAGGCGTGTGGTCTGCTGCAGAACCGCCCGATGGTCGTGGTGGATGGAAAAACCGTTGCTCAGCACCGCGATTTCGCCTGCAAACGCGGTGCAGGTTCCCACAATGACCAAAACTCCGATTTTGGAGAAAAACTTCATCGAATTTGGAGTGAAGCCCTAAACTGATGTTTTCGCGCCACTTAGTACCTGCTCCACTGCCGTGGCCACACCCGCTTCGTCGTGCAGCCCAGTAACCATCCAGCCCCGGTCCCGCAACTCTGGGGAGGCATTCCCCATGATAACCGGGATACCGGCAAACTCAAGCATCTCAATATCGTTGTAGTTATCACCAATGGCCATGACCTGTTCCCGGGAGATCCCGCGATATCTGGCCCACCGCTCTACGGCGTGACCCTTAGAGCACCCCTGGTTGAGCACATCTACGATGCACAGGTCACGCACCGGGTATTCCGTGCGAAGGACCGTGATGTGGTCGGCAACTCCGCAGCCGCTAAGGGTTTGGAGCGCGCCGCGCATACGTTCAATGGTGCCGCAGAACATGGCCTGCACCGGGTCGCTGATCAGCGCCTTTTCAATAGGCGCTACAAAATCAATGAATTGCATGTTCTTTTCCAGCCAGCGCTGGATGCTGCCCGTCAGTTCGTCCATGCGCTCCAGCACCAACGCTCCCTTAGTTTCGGTGTCGAAAGTGAGAACCGTGTTGCCGCGGTATTCACGCATGGCGGCAACCAGTTCGCGCGCCGTACTCACCGGTAGCAGGTCGCGGTGAAATAATTCGCCGCTCAGGGAGCGCGTCACCGCACCATTCGAACTGATCAGATACAGGTCGAAACCGAGCTGTTGTGCGATAGGCAGAGCAAAGGTGTGGCGGCGCCCCGTGACCAGGATGATCTCCACTCCAGACTCATGCGCCCGGCGCAGGGCTTCCAGGTTGGCGGGAGGAATTTGGAACTGGCTGTTCAGCAGAGTGCCGTCAATATCTATAGCCAGCAGGCGGATGGGAGGCTTCACTGCTCAAATTCTAGCAGAGCAGGCTCTTTTGCCCGGCCAGTAACGGTGGTGATCATGACATTAGCCAGCAGGTAGAAGCCAGGAGCCAGCAGCCAAAAGCTGCGCAGCCGCATGTTATAGTTCAGGTAAAGTCCGTTCACGATGGGTTCGATCTTCTATTTTTTGTCCTGGGGGATCATCCTTCAGGCGCTGGCGATTGTGCACTTCATCCGCCGCCGGCCGGATACCTGGTGGATCTTCATCATCATCTTCGGCGGGGCGCTGGGAGCGATCATTTATCTCCTGGTGGAGGCGGTGCCAGACCTCGGACTGTTGCGGCAATCCTTTAAAGTCTTCCCCCGGCGCAGCCGTATCCGCGAACTGGAATCCGCCGTCCTCGACAATCCTTCTGCGGGAAATTATGAAGAATTAGCCGATCTCTACCGGGAAGACTGCAAATACACCCGCGCGCGCGAGTGCTACAACAAAGCGATTTCGCCGCGTACCGACCACCCTGATCCTTTCTATCATCGCGCGGTTTGCAACCTGGAACTGGACGAGCCTGCAGCCGCCGTACCCGACCTGGAGCGTGTAGTCGCGCAGGATCCAAAGCACGGCTACTACCGCGCCCAGGGCCTGCTGGCGCATGCTTACGCGCTCACCGGACAGAATGAAAAGGCAGCCGCGCTTTTCCAGCAGGTCACAGAAGTTTCCACCCTTTCTGAAACCCAGTACAACTACGCTATGTTCCTTGCCTCACAGCACCGCGAGGCAGAGGCACGACAGTGGGCGCAACGCATTCTCAACAAGAAGCCGACCATGCCGCGGTTCCAGAAACGCCAGGAGCGTCCTTGGTTCCGCCGCGCGTCGGGCCTGTTGCGCCGCCTGCCCGCGTAAACCCCCTTTCGCCACAGAGGCACAGAGAAACGCAATTGAGGATTGAAGATTAAACATTGAAGAGTGTCTCTTTGGCTGTGTGCCTCTGCGGCGAGACTGTGGTAGAGACTTTGCTACACTTCGCGCGATGGACAAAATCACCTTCCTGGAATGCACCCGCTGTGGTGAACATCTCAGCGCCGAGCAACCGCAGACCGTCTGCCCGCGTGACGGCGGCGTTTTGTTTGCGCGCTATGACCTGGCATCCATAAAGAAGAACTTTAAGCGTGAATCGCTGGCCGGAGGCGCGCCGACGATGTGGCGCTATCGCGAAGTGCTGCCGGACGCCGAACCGGTTTCGCTGGGCGAAGGCTTCACGCCTTTGCTGCGCAGCCGTGAATATCCCATGGTCTACATCAAGGATGAAGGCCTGAATCCCACCGGGTCGTTCAAGGCGCGCGGCCTCTCCGCAGCGGTGACCATGGCCCGGGCTTATGGCCTGAAGAAACTGGCCATTCCTTCCGCGGGAAATGCGGCCAGCGCACTGGCCGCTTATGCCGCCGCTGCGGGCATAGAAGCCCATATCTTCATGCCTAAGGATGTCCCACGGGCTAACCTTGTGGAGTGCCGCAGCTATGGCGCCCATGTCAATCTGTTAGAAGGACTTATCGGCGATTGCGCGCGGTTAGTGGCCGAGCGCAAACAGGCCGAAGGCTGGTTCGATGTGACCACTCTGAAAGAGCCCTTCCGTGTGGAAGGCAAGAAAACCATGGGCTACGAGGCAGTGGAGCAACTGGGATGGAAGGTGCCCGACGGGATCATCTATCCGACCGGCGGTGGGGTCGGCCTGATCGGCATGTGGAAAGCATTCGACGAGATGGAAGTGCTGGGCTGGATCGGCAAAGAGCGCCCCAGGATGGTGATCGTGCAGGCCAGCGGTTGCGCTCCCATTGTTAAAGCATGGGATGAACACAAGGCCACGGCGGAAGCATGGGCCAATGCGGCTACGGTGGCGGCGGGTTTGCGCGTGCCCAAAGCTTATGGCGATTACCTGATGCTCGACATCCTGCGGAAAAGTAAAGGCACGGCGGTGGTCGCCACCGACCAGGAGATCATGGAGGCCCTGCAGCATTGGGCGCGCACCGATGGCATTTTCGCGGCGCCGGAAGGAGCGGCGGCGCTGGTGGCCTATCGCAAGCTCTTAAGCAAAGGCTTCTTTAAGGCGAGCGACACTGTGGTGCTCTACAACACCGGCTCTGGCCTGAAGTATGTGGACGCGATCGCGCGGTACACGGAGAAGGAGGCAGTGAGCCCGGCGGGGCGGCAAATAGGGGGAATCATCGGACCTTACTAA
>DATFDP010000204.1:0-2758 GCA_035252015.1 Terriglobales bacterium | reverse complement strand
CGTTGTAAGTCGAATGTGCTTGGTTTTGCCACTGGTAGATGCCGTCGAACTGTCGCGTCAGGCGATCGGGAGTAAATACCAGCCTGCCGATCTGTTGCGGCGCCGGCTGCGCAATGCCAAGTTGGATTGCGTTATTCGCCGTCAGCAAGACGGGCGGTGGCAGATTTACGTTCAATGTTCGCGGCAGCCGCGCGCCGCCCGCAAACAGATAGGTCGCGGTCAGCGTTAAGTTCTTCTCCAGCGCATGCTCCACCGCCGCGCTCGCGATTTCGCTGTAAGAGCCGCCCAGGCGGCCGCTGGCCGTGAACACCGAGGGCGCAATCAGGGGACTGGGCGTTTCCGCAGTGCCACCCAGGGTTGACGCGAAGATCTGTGCTGCCGCCGCACCCAGCGCCACCTGCTCGAAGCCATCCACGCCGTCCTTCTCTGTCACCCGGTTCGCCGCTTCCAGCAGGTAGCGGTCCCAGAAAATGCCAAACCCGGCGCGTGCCACCCAATTCCCCGACGGGCTGAAGGCCAGCCCCAGGCGCGGAGCGAAACCGTCCTTGTCAACTTGGAATTGCCCGGGCAAATGCTCAAAGTCGTAACGCAGGCCGGCATCTACGGTCACGTGGCGTGTGGCGGAAAGGTGGTCTTCCGCGAACGCCGCGAATTTATCAGCCGCAAAAACGGTGCGCGAATTGCCAAATGCCTGCCGGTACTCGTCGGGCGCACCGCTTAGAAATGCCGCCATCGAAGGAAAGATGTAGAGTGCCCCAAACCCGTCGCCGATGTTCAGGTTCTCAGTAATGCGGTCGGCGTCCGCTCCCAGCTTCAGCAGGTGCCGCCCGCGTTGCAAGGAAGCAACATCGTTGACCTCATAGTGGTTCTCGCGCCTGTGGCTGTTGCCTGCGTAAGGTCTCCCAAACTGCACTAGGCCGGCAATATCAATTCCCGGACCCACCTGATCCGCGGTCCGCAGCACAGCCCGCCGTGTGCTCACCTGCCATCCCAGCGCATTGATGGCGGTGGGGCTCGGCACCGAAGCCAGTGATCCGGTCAGGCCCTCGTCTTCAGTAAAACTGCTGCCACGCCCGCCGGGATCAACTATCCCTCCCGTGTTGAAGGACTCGTTCACCTCTCGACTGTTGGTGAAGGCATACTTCAGCACCAGAGCGTGCCTGCCTGTAATCTGGTGGTTGAATTTGCCGGAAGCTTCCGTCTCAGCGCGCTCCACCGGAAACAGCCCGGGATTCAGCGCTCGCGTTGTGAGACGCGGAAACCCGCCCGACTTGAGCGCCTGGTTGACCATGTCCGCCACGGCAGGCGAAATCAGCGAGCTATCGTCGCCACGCGCATGTTCCTGCTCGGCGGCAACGTAGTAAAACGTCCTGTCCGGCACCAGAGTCCCGCCGAAGGCGCCGCCCACCCGGTATTTCGTCAGGTCCGGGCTGGTGGTTTCGTTGGTCAGCGGTTCGCGCGCATTCAGCCCCCCATTTTGCAGAAACAGGAACAAGTCGCCGTGATGCACGTTGGCGCCCGTCTTGGTCACCACGTTGATGGTTCCTCCGGCGCTG
The DNA here is from genome assembly GCA_035252015.1 of Terriglobales bacterium. Classification (GTDB taxonomy): domain Bacteria; phylum Acidobacteriota; class Terriglobia; order Terriglobales; family Acidobacteriaceae; genus JAICWP01. The sequence continues at coordinate 1,202 of DATFDP010000204.1, read as the reverse complement.
CCCCCCGATTCGGCGGACAGGCCGTTGTTCACCACCTGGAACTCGCTGATCGTTTCCGGCGAGAGCTCCGTGCGCACCGCTCCCCCGTATTCGTCGTTGTTCTCCACGCCATCAATGTAGAGGCTGTTGCTCCGGCTGCGCAGGCCGGCAAACGTGAAGCCGCTGTCGGGCGCCGCCGCTGCGGGCGCGCTTGCGTTTTGCGGGTTTGAGGAGCTCAGCCCCGGCGCCAGCAGCACAAAGGGCAGATAGCTGCGGTTCACCACCGGCGATTCTTCTATGCGCTCCGACCCCACGGTCGTGGCTACCGTGGTTTGCCTCACGTCAATCGGACCTGTTTGTCCGGAAACTGTTATCGTTTGCCGAACTTCAGCCGTTGCCAAATGAACAACAATTTGCCCTACTGTTCCAACGCTGATCACAATGCCGCTGTTCACATATTGCGCAAATCCCGGTGCCACCACCCGCAGCTCATATTTCCCCGGCGCAAGTCCTCCCGCCCAGAATGAACCGGTAGGTCCGGAAGTGAGCGAGCGCGTTTGGTTGCTGTCGGGCCGGCGCAGTGTGATGGCCGCACTGGCGACTCCATTCCCACCTGTGTCCAGAACCGTGCCTTGCAATGCCCCCTGACTGCGGGAAACCTGGGCCCCTGCCGTTTGTGTCCAAAACATGCATGCCGCCGCCAAAACGGCGCACCACCGCCTCCAACTGCATCTTTCAAACAACGGCCTGTCCTCCCGCTCTTACTGGCCGCAGAAACAGAAGCTATCCAAGAAACGCGTTTTGAAAGGGCGTGGCTTCAGCCACGCCGTCAAGAGGCATAGACATCGGGCTTTAGCCCCTGAGGGAATCTGTATCAGCGATTACCGCGAGGTGGGTTCTAAATGCGGAGGCTCAGCGGTGGTGAGGATCCGGAGGCGATGACCAGCAGAACGCCGTCTGCCTCGTTGCAGAAACAGCGCAGACGGAACAACGGGGAAATGCGGGGCGCTGCGCTGGCTACAGCGCGGGCCATTACCAGCACGGCCCCGGCCAGTGACGCCAGCATTACCAGGATAGATTCGGTATCGTGGCCGGTCTGCATGGTGTGGTCCCACTGGTCGAATATTTCAGAAACACAACTTCCCAGGCACACCACCAGGATCAGTGCCGCGGCGAGCTGTAGCAGCCATCTCCGCATCCATCCTTACGAATACGCCTTTTCG
>DATFDP010000203.1:0-18290 GCA_035252015.1 Terriglobales bacterium | reverse complement strand
GGTAGGCTGGTCAGCACGACTTCCCCAAATTCGCTTCGAATCAAATCCACCGCCGCAGTTACGGCTCCGAAGGTGTCTTGCTGATCTCGCACCACGAAAATGGCTGCCACCGATAACAGCCAGTTGAGCAAGACCCACGCGAGCCATATGCAGACGGTCAGCACTGCGGCCAGCACCACGCTGGGAGCGGCGTCGCCAACAGGCCCGGCAAAGCCGCTGAGGATCAGCGCCGCGGCTACAGCCAGAACCGCCGCCAGAAACAATCCTGCTCGCAGAAAGCTCAGACCCAGCATGGGCCTGTATGCCCCGCGCTCTTCCGGCAGCAACGCCTGCAGCGTGACCAGCCGTCCCAGCGCTGAGAACAGCATCCATAGAACAGCGACAGCCGTTCCCGCCACAATGACACCTGCCCCGAAGCGGGCAGCACTGCCTCGCAGGGAATGCGCCAGGGCCGCTAGCGCCAACAGCGGTTGGTCGCTTTGCAGCAGCAAGCGCTCGCCCCAGGAAACTGAAATCGAATTCAAATATTCCAGCACCGCCACTGCCGCGAGCAGCCCCGCGGCGGCAGCGAAGCACCAGCGCCAGGTAATTTCCGCCAGCGCCAGAGCGGGCTCTTGGCGGACGGCCGCGAAACCTCGCCGGATTGATGTGCGAGCCCGCATGAACGCCCTAGGATAGCGCAAGAACAAGGTTTCAAGATTCCACATGCTTCAAGGTTTCACCATGCGGCACAACGCCGGATTCTCCTCAGAAATCTTGAAACCTGTGAAACCTGAATGTGAAACTCGAAACTGGAAACTTGAAATTCACTGCCTGTTCCTGCCCTGGAACATCCCCGGACAACCTGTGCACCTCCCCTGGCATCCCTTCAAATGTCGACAATTCATACCAGCTGAGCGGGACAGGGTTCCGGCGACGGAAGAAAGGTTGTTGTCTGCGCCCGGCTTGTAAAGAGGAGCAAGCATGAAAGTACTCAGATTCTTAGCATTAGCGGGGATGCTGACCATGGTCTTTCCATTGGCTTCGCTGGCCAGCAACAACGCCACCAGGGAACAGAAAAAGAATGTGCAGATCGCTGACCAGGTTGTGCTGGCGGGCAAGACGCTTCCGGCCGGCCAGTACAAGGTGGAGTGGCAGGGTAACGGCCCAAACGTAAAAGTCAATTTCGTGCAATCCGGCAAGACTGTGTTGACCGCCCCGGCAAGAGTCGCACAACTGAACACCAAAGCGCCCTATGACGCGGTGGTGGAGAACACCAGGAAGAACGGCGCCAAAACCATCACGGAAATCGAGTGGAACCACCAGCGGGAAGCCCTGATGTTCGGTGCTCAGGCTCATCCTCCCCATGCCCACCATCCGAACAAGCGCGCCTCCTAGTTGCACACTGCTTCGTCTGAGCGGGCTCCAAAGGCCCGCTTTTTTAATTCCCTTTCCTCATACTGATGTCCGCCTTACTCGGAGGCACTCGGATTTCGCCCGCAACCCTTTCCTCCACTGCCAGTGTCATCCTGAGCGGGGCAGGCGGATTCGCTTGCAACTCGGGTATCCGCCCGCGCTCAGGATGGCAGAGGAATCGGACGCTGATTGAAAGGATTGATCGGCGAGCTCGCCGCTGACCTGCGACGGGGCAGTTACCGAACGACGAGGTTGACCAGCTTGGCAGGAACGATGATCACCTTCACCACCTGCTTACCGGTCACAAAGGACTGTACCTTGTCTTCGGCCAGAGCGCGCGTGCGCATCTCTTCCTCGGAAGCATCCGCAGACACAACGATGCGGCCACGCAGTTTGCCGTTCACCTGCACCGGAACCTCGATCTCTTCTTCCTTGGCCAGTGCCGGGTCGTACTTGGGCCACGCAGCGTGCAACAGGTTCTCCCGCTCGCCCAGGGTCTCCCAGAGCTCGTGCGCCAGATAAGGCGCGAAAGGGGCCAACAAGAGCACCATATCGCGTTGCACCTGCGCCAGAAGGCCATCCGGAATGCCGTTGCCCTTCTGCTCCTCCGTCGCGTAGAGCTGGTTCACCAGCTCCATAATGGCGGCAATGGAAGTATTAAAGTGCCAACGTCCCTGAAAATCGGTGCTCACGCGCTTGATGGTCTGGTGCAGCTTGCGCTGCAGAGCGCGCGCCGGCGGCGCGAGCTGAGAAGGAACAAGTTCCGCCTCTACCGCTCTGCGCGTTACGTCCGCCCCCACGGGACGCGCGACGGCGGCGTGACGGCTCACAAACCGGTACACCCGCCCCAGGAACCGGTAAATTCCCTCCACGCCCGCGTCCTGCCAGTCCAGGTCGCGGTCGGGGGGAGCGGCAAACAGGCTGTACATGCGGGCGCTGTCGGCGCCGTAGCGCGCCACCATCTCGTCGGGCGTCACCACGTTGCCCAGGCTTTTCGACATCTTGGCGCCGCCTTTGATCACCATACCCTGGGTAAACAGGCGCAGCGCCGGCTCGGAATTTTTGATCATGCCTAGGTCGCGCATGAACTTGGTCCAGAAGCGCGAATAGATCAGGTGCAGGATGGCGTGCTCCACGCCGCCAATGTACTGGTCAATGGGAAACCAGTAGTTAGCCTCGCGGCTGCTGAAGGGCTCGCGGTCGTTGCGCGCGTCGGTGTAGCGATAGAAGTACCAGGACGAATCCACGAAGGTGTCCATGGTATCGGTCTCGCGCCGCGCCTTGCCGCCGCATTTCGGGCACTTGGCGTTAACGAACTCCGGCACCCTGCCCAGCGGTGAGCCTCCGGTCAGCGTAATTTCTACCTTCTCGGGCAAAATCACCGGCAGGTCGTTTTCCGGTACCGGAACAACTCCGCATTTCTCGCAATACAACATGGGAATGGGCGTACCCCAGTAGCGCTGCCTTGAGATGCCCCAGTCCTTCAGGCGATAAGTTACAGTGGCTTTGCCAAAGCCGTGCTCCTCGGCATATTGCGCCATCTTGTTGATGGCCTCCGCGCAGGAGAGGCCGTTGAATGGTCCGGAATTGATGAGCAGGCTATAAGTGGCGGTAAAAGGCAGCACCGGCTCTTCTTCTTCGCCCGCAGCGGGCGGCTCCTCTTCCCGCCGCGGAAGTATGACTACGCGGATATCCAGCCCATATTTTTTGGCAAACTCGTAATCGCGGTCATCGTGCGCCGGAACCGACATGATGGCGCCGGTGCCGTAATCCATCAGGATGTAGTTCGCCACCCAGATGGGCAGGCGCTCGCCGTTGAAGGGATTGATGGCAAAGCGCCCCGTATCCACGCCGTGCTTCTCGATCGCGCCGACGTCGCCTACCTCACGGGCTTTGCGCTGCTCCCCGAGAAGCTCCTCGACCTTGCTGCCCAACGTCGCGTCCTGTGCCACGAAGTCGGCCACCAGGGGGTGCTCCGGCGCCAACTGGATGGATGTCGCGCCGTAAATGGTGTCAATGCGCGTGGTGAAGACACTGATCTTGTCGCCTGCCGACCCCGGCTTGCCTTCGAGCTTGAGGTCCACCAGCGCGCCCTCGCTGCGCCCGATCCAGTTGCGCTGCATGACCACAACTTTTTCCGGCCAGCGCTCCAGCGTTTCCAGGTCGCGCAACAGCTCTTCCGCGTAATTGGTGATGCGCAAAAACCACTGCTCCAGTTCGCGCTGCTCTACCGGCGTGTCCTCGTGACGCCAGCAGCAGCCCTTCACCACCTGCTCGTTGGCCAGCACGGTGGCGCACTTCGGGCACCAGTTCACCTTGCTCTTTCTGCGATAGGCCAGGCCGCGCTCGTAGAGCTTCAGAAAGAACCACTGGTTCCAGCGGTAGTAATCGGGGAAGCAGGTGGTGACCTCGCGCTGCCAGTCGTAAGCGAACCCCAGGCGCTTCATCTGCGCCTTCATGTTGGCGACGTTGCGCAGCGTCCATTCCCGCGGCGGCGTGTTGTTCTGGATAGCTGCGTTTTCCGCCGGCAAGCCGAACGAATCCCAGCCCATGGGGTGCAGCACGTTGTAGCCGTTCATCCACATGAAGCGCGCCAGCGCGTCACCAATGGAATAGTTGCGCACGTGCCCCATGTGCAGCGCGCCCGAGGGATAAGGCAGCATTTCCAGCACGTAATACTTGGGCCGGGTGGAACCGGCCTCGGCGCGGTAGAGCCCCGGATCCTTCTGCCAGCGCTCAAACCACTTCTGCTCAATGCGCTGGGCGTCGTAGCGCTCGTCGCGGGTTTCCGGCTGAATAGGGTTGTCGGGCATGATCTTTGGGCCGCAAATTATGGTTGAATCTTTGATTCTACATCCACGCCCCTGGATTTGTGCCGCGGCCGGTTCCAGCGGCACTTATAATTCTGCGTTATGCACGCCCTGCTTCGTGACCTGCGGTTTGCCGCGCGCATGCTGCGCAAAAACGCCGGATTCGCGGTCATCGCCACTCTCACCCTCGCACTGGGCATCGGGGCCAACAGCGCTATCTTCACCGTGACCAGCGCGCTGCTGTTGCGGCCGTTTCCTTACCGCGACCCGCAGCAGCTGGTGAGTGTGGACGCGAAGGACGAAGGCAAAGATTTCGGCGGCACCCTGCTGCGCTACGAACTGCTGCGCGACCACAGCCAGTCGTTCCAATCTGTGGCCGCCTGGGCCAATGACAACTTCAACGTTACTGGCCATGGCGAGCCACTGCAGGTCCCGGTGGCGCGCGTTACTGCTAACTTTTTCTCACTGCTGGGTGTTCAGCCGGAATTAGGGCGCGCTTTCACCGCCGAAGAAGGCCGGGCGGAAGGCAAGTTTGTGGTCATGCTCAGCGATTCATTCTGGCGCAGCCGCTTCGGCGGCGACCGTAATATCATCGGCCAAACCATTAGCCTCGACACCACCCCTCATAGCATTATCGGCGTGCTGCCGCCGGGAGTTCAGTTTCCTTTTGTCGGCGAAGCTGACCTGTGGACCCCCCGCTACTTCGAGCTGACCTTGATGCCGGCGCAACGCCTGCGCATGGGTGTGGGCTATCTCGGTCTTGTGGCGCGGCTGCGGCCAGGGATCACGCTGGCGCACGCCCAGTCCGAACTGGCGGTGCTCAACCGGCAGTACCGCGAGCAAAATCCAACCGCGCCGGATGCTGGCCCGGAGGTGGTGATGACGGCTGCGCCCCTGCGCGACCTGGTGGTCGCCGGCGTGCGCAGCAAAGTGCTGATCCTCTCTGCCGTGGTGGCGCTGGTGCTGCTCATCGCCTGCGCCAATGTAGCCAGCCTGCTGCTGGCCCGCGCCATGGCGCGGAAAAGGGAAATCGCTGTGCGCTCTGCCCTAGGAGCTAGCCGGGGCGCGCTGGTGCGCCAACTCCTGGCGGAGAGCACGCTTCTGGCCCTGGCTGGCGGGGCGTTCGGGATCGGCCTGAGCTGGCTGGCGATTCGTACCCTGCTTGCCTGGGGCGAGGGCCAGCTTCCGCAAGGGATTCCCATCGTCACGGATGGCACCGTGCTCCTGTTCACTCTGCTCATTTCGCTGCTCACCGGAATCCTGTTCGGCATCTTCCCCGCGCTGCAACTCTCCCGGGCTGAGCCCAGCACATCGCTGAGCGAGGAAGGTCGCAGCACAACCGCCGGCCACGCTCGCGTCCGCACGACTAGCCTGCTGGTAGTAGGCCAGGTCGCGCTCTCGCTCCTATTGCTGATCGGCGCCGGCCTGCTGCTGCGCAGCTTTGAGCGGCTCCTGAGGGTGGAGCCAGGGTTCGACGCCCACAATCTGCTCACCATGAACGTCTCGCTGCCCACAGTGAAGTACGCTAACCCCGAACAGCAAGTCGCCTTTTTTGATGAGGTGCTGCGCCGCGTCTCCGTCCTGCCGGGCGTGCGCAATGCCGCCATTTCAGCCGCGCTGCCTCTAAGCTGGAAGCGAATCACCCCTCTCTTGCCGGAAGGCCAACCCAACCTGCCTCTGGCGCAACGGCCTTTTATTGATATTGAAGCTATCAGCTCGCAGTGGTTCGACACCATGCGCGCACCCCTGGTCACTGGGCGTCAGTTCACCCCCGCCGACGATGCCCAAGCACCCAAGGTGCTAATCGTCAACCAGACCTTCGCCCACCGCTTCTGGCCCGGCCAGAACCCGGTAGGCAAGCGCGTAATTGTGGGCCGCTGGCCGCAGCCGGCGGAAGTGGTGGGTGTGTCCGCGGATGTTAAGAATCGCGGCCTGGCACAGGACACGCAGGCCCAGATCTACATTCCTTTTCCGCAGTTGCCCTGGGGCAACATGAACCTGCTGGTGCGGACGGCAACCGCGCCGCTGAGCCTGGCCGCCTCGGTGCGGGCGCAGATCTCGAACGTGGATGCTGATCAGCCCGTAACCGGCATTCAGACCGCGAATGAACTCATGGACAGCTCGCTGGCGCAGCCGCGCTTCACTATGCTGCTGCTGGTGGCGTTTTCGGTTGCCGCTCTCGCTCTGGCCGTAATTGGCGTTTATGGCGTCCTGGCGTACTCCGTAGCGCAGCGGCGGCACGAGTTGGGCATTCGCGTGGCGCTGGGGGCGGAACGCGCCGACATCTTGCGGCTGGTGGTGCTTCAGGGACTTGCGCTAGCCTGCGTAGGAATCGCCATCGGACTGCTTGCCGCGCTGCTCCTGACGCGGCTGATGTCAAGCCTGCTCTATAGAGTCGGAGCGCGCGATCTCACCACTTTTGCGCTCGCCCCCCTGGCGTTTCTCGGTATCGCCTTGCTGGCCAGCTGCCTGCCTGCCCTTCGCGCCACACGCACCGATCCCATGGAAGCGCTGCGCGGCAGCTAAGTGGAACTGGAAGGTTATCGGTTGCACTGAAACATGATTTCGGAAGGGCGCAGCTTCAGCTGCGCCCTATGGTGTACTTTTTTGAACTGCGCGACTGAGACCCCAAAAAGGGACTGGCATTTCCGCGCCACCTCGCGGACGGGGGCGCAAGCGCCACCTTAAATCTAACGGTTGGAAAGTTGAACCTTAACTTCCGCGTCGGTGGGCACGCCATTGCACAGCGCGGGACGGTAATGCCAGCGCCGTACTTCGTTCACTAGCTTGCGGAACAGCGAATCACTGCCTCTGCCATCCAGCACAAACGGGCTATAGACCTGGCCGTCGGTACCTACAATGAAGTTCACCACAATCCTGGTGCCATCTGGGATAGCGGTCACCCAGGCATGGGGTGTCGCCAGCGCTTGTGGCGGCTCCGCGGATTCGCATTCCATGGCCACATCGGCTTCTTCCAGGGGCTGAAATTTCAGGAGGTCCACCCGCCCGCTGTCCAGCTTGGTAGAAGTTGCGTAGAACACTGCCGGAGAGGTCATGTTGGGCATTGCCGCCATGGATGCGACGGGCAGCAGAAACGCAAGCAACGCGATTCGAGTCATGGTGTGGCGCCGCCTAACCTCAGCAATTCAACCGGGCAAACCCAGGTTCACCCGTCGATATCCATGGCAATCTGCTAGCCCAATTTAGCCAACGATGCGCCCACCCAAATAGCTGTACATCAATAACTTACTGCCGACAAATGAAAGGGTTAGTGCAGCTGAGTGCAAGCCCTTGCAGCAAAGGAGCAAGCCGACTCCTTCTGGTTCCCATGGTCGGCTCTCGAAGAGGGATCGAGAAAAGCCGAAAAGCATCCATTGGATAAAGTTTCCCGGATACAGGAAAAGCTTGGATCGGGCGAGCGCACGTATCTACCTGATGCATTGACGCTTAGCGAAATAAGTGGTACTTGAATCGTTTTAGAAAAGGCTTGACTCGCTTCCTCCCCTTTGTGAAAATTCGCCCATTTTCTGGGTGATTGGGGCAGGGGCAGGAGTGTTTCTGACATCGTTTTGGCCAGTTTCTGGCGGGAGGTTGGTATGCGGCGGCTACGGATGTTCTTTGCTCTAGAGGCAGCAATTCTCCTGGTCTTATTGCCGAGTCTTGCTCTCGGACAAGCAGTCTATGGCAGCATCAGTGGCACGGTTACTGACCCCAGCGGCGCCGCTGTCCCCAACGCCGCAGTCACTGTAACCGACGCCGACCGGGGCGTCAGTTACAGCACCACCAGCAATGCTGCCGGCAACTTTGAGCAGACGCATCTCTTAGCCGGCCACTACAAGGTGAAGGTCGCTGCCCAGGGTTTTGCCGCCTTCGAGGCTGCCGCCGATGTGCAAGTGGATGCCAGTACGCGCGTAGATGCCCGGCTGGCGGTGCAGTCGGCAGCAAGCACCGTAACCGTCACGGCAGAGACGCCGCTGCTGAAGGTAGATCGTGCCGACGTCAGCACCACATTGAACACGCAGGAATTGGGCGCGCTGCCCATCCTCAACCGCAACCTGACCCAGGTGCTTTTTGCGACACCTGGGGCGCAGCAGAACGACTGGACCCATGCCGCGGCGGAAAACCCCCAAGGCGGCCTGCAGATTGATGTGAACGGCCAGCAGTTTACGCACAACGGCTTCCTGCTCGACGGAACCGAGAACAGCAGTCCCATTTTGGGCATTGCCGTCATCAATCCCAACATTGATTCGCTGCAGGAGTTCAAGGTAACGACCGGCAACTACGACGCGCAGTTTGGTTCGGCGGCCGGCGCTCTGCTGCAGGCGACCACCAAGTCCGGCACCAACAACTTCCATGGATCCGCGTTTGAATTTCTGCGCAACGACTTCTTCAACGCCCAGGATCGGTTTTCCGGCTTAAGCCTGCCTTTGCGCTGGAATCAGTTTGGCGGCTCTTTCGGAGGGCCGATCAAGAAGGACAAGCTATTCTTCTTTGCCGATTACCAGGGCACGCGCCGGCGCCGTACCGCTTCCACCGTGACCACGGTACCCACGGCAGCTGAACGCTCCGGTGACCTGAGTGCGCTGCTGGGCGACTTTATTTGCGCAAACGGCACCACCTCGCCGACGCCCTGCGCGAGTCCTCTGATGGTGCCGACCACGGAAGGAGGAAGCATCCCGGTGCAGGCCGGCATGGTATTTGCACCCAACACAGGTAATCCTGATGGCTCCGGGCGGCAGGCGATCACCAGCGGCGGCCGGCCCAATATCCTGGCCGTGCCCACCGCAGTCAGCAAAATTATGAATTTTCTGCCCATGCCCAACACCGCACCGGGGCAGGTCTTCAACAACTACATCGCTACCGGTGGCGAGCGCTTCAGCACCGACCAGGTGGACGGCCGCATTGACTACAACTACTCGGAGAAGATGCACATTTTCGGCCGCTACTCGCTGGCGGACTTTAACCTGTTTGCTCCCGGAGCCTACGGCACGGAAGCGGGCGGGCCGGCGCTGAACGGCATCAACTTCGCCGGTGATTCGGTGGATCGCAACCAGAGCCTGGCTTTGGGCGCTACCTACACCCTAAGCAACACGCTGGTGACCGATTTCCGCTTCGGCGCCTTCCGGTACCGTATCCGGGTGCAGCCCAATGGCGTGGGCACCACGCCGGCGCAGGATGCCGGCTTCCCCGGTTTGAACATGGGAACCACGGAGACCAGCGGCATGCCGGCCTTCTACATTAACGGCGACGGCGGGTTCAATTTTGGTTACGCGTTGGGTGTGAACCAGTGCAACTGCCCGCTGAAAGAGACGGAGAACCAGTTTCAATGGGTAAACAACTGGACGAAGACGCATGGCAATCACACCATCGGCTGGGGTGTGGACTTACGTCGCGACCAGCAGCAGCGCATTCCCAGCGACTCGCACCGCTCCGGCGAAATCACCTTCGATAACTCGGTTACGGGTGATGCCACCGTGGACCAGATCGCCTCGGCATCAGGAGCCACCACCGGGGAGGGGTTTGCGTCATTCCTGTTGGCGCAGCCTAATCAGTTTGCGCGTTACTTTACGGGCATCGGCTTCCATCCCGGGCTGCGGCAGACACGGCTTTTCTTTTACGGGCAGGATACCTGGCGAGCCACACGGAAACTGACTATCAACTACGGGCTGCGCTACGAAAACTACCTGCCGCAGACAGCGGCCAGCCCGGGCGGAGCGGGCAGCTTTGACCCCAAGACCGCCGACGTGCTGGTGGCGGGTGTCGGTTCAACTCCCGCCAACATGGGGGTGAAGCCTTATAACCTGGGTTTCGCTCCGCGACTGGGGATTGCTTACCAGATCCAGGAACACACGGTGGTGCGCGCCGGCTACGGGCGAAGCTTCACAGCCTCCGCTTTGGGGGCAGTTTTCGGCCAGGCACCGGATTACGATCCGCCCATCACCAACCCGCAATCGGTGACCCCATCGAACGCTTATACGCCGGTATTCAACCTTTTGACGGGGCCGCCCTTGCCGCAGAACCCGGCCAACGTTAATACGGGCCGCTATCCCTTGCCTTCCGGCTTGAGTACCTTTTATTTCTTCAATCCGCCCAGCGCCTACCGCATCCCGCTAGCTGATTCCTACAACCTGACAGTGCAGCACGAGTTCACGAATACGCTGACAGCGGAAATCGGCTACGTAGGCAATGTTGGCCGGCACCTGTTCGTGAATCCGAACGTGAACCAGGCAGCGCCGCCTTCACCCAATTGCCTGCTTAGCGATCCGAATCCCAACGACCCCAACGGCTGCTCTAACCTGGACGCCCGGCGTTATTTTGTGGCTAATTTCCCGGGCCGTAATTTGACCCAGGGCATTTACGAAACCTGCAATTGCGATAATTCCAGCTACAACTCGCTGCAGGCAAAAGTACAGAAGCGGGCGGCACGCGGCCTGGACCTGCTGGTGACCTACACCTATTCCAAGGCCATGGCCAATACCGAAACTGGCGGAGCCTTCTCCAACAACCTGAACTGGTGGCAGGACCACGGCCCGGCCAATTTCGATCGCACGCACGCGCTGAGCATCGCGCACGTCTGGCAGTTGCCCTATGGCCACGGCCAGCACTGGGGCAGCAGCGCCACCAAGCCTCTGGATCTGCTGCTCGGAGGTTGGGTGTTCAGCGGCATCAGCACGTTCTATTCCGGATTACCCTTTACCCCCGCTGTGCAAACCGCGCCCTTGCTGTTTGCCGACTTTAACCATGTGAGGGCTGATGCGGTGGGCAATCCCAATGTCTCAAACCAAAACGCGAATGAGTGGTTCAACCCGGCGGCTTTCGTGGCCCCGCAAGGTATTGGCCGCAATGGAGACGTATTGCGTAACTCTCTGCGCGGACCCAGGTTTGCGCTTCTCAATCTGTCATTGGGCAAGACCTTTACAGTGGGCGAGGGCAAGACGCTGGAGTTCTCCTGGGAGAATTTCAACGCCATTAATCACGTAAATCTCGGTCTGCCCGGCGGAGCCAGTTCCAACAGCGGCAACGACTTCGTGGACCAGTCGGGGGCCGGGCAGATCACCTCCACACAAACCGACATGCGCCAGATGCAGTTCGGTCTGCACTTCCGGTTCTAGCGAAGTCCAACATGGGGCCGCGGATGAGGAACGTCCGCGGCCCTCTTTACGCCAGCCCGGTTAATATTCAGCATTCAGCACGCAGAGTGCACGTAAGTGGCAGGTCCAAATGCACTCATAATTCAAGGGACTCATGAAAATATTCTTGTCTCGCTGTGTTCTTGCCGCTTGGCTGTTGACCATTCCTGCCGGGGCACAGGCGCCGCAGGCGCCGCCTAATCTGCCTCCCGATGCACGTTATAAAGTGGACCTTCTGGTGGTGGTCGGCCACCCGGATGACGACACGGAAGTGACCTCGTACCTGGCCCGGGAAGTGGAGCAGCACCACAGGCGGGTCGGCGTGGTCTATGGTACCCGCGGCAACTCCGGCGGCAACGCAGTGGGCTACGAACAGTCCAAGGCGCTGGCCGATGCGCGGGAAATGGAAGCACGCCACTCGCTGGCCTCGTATGGAGTCACGAATGCCTGGTTTCTGCGCGGCCCTGACACGCCCAGCGAAGATGTGCTGCATTCGCTGGAGACGTGGGGCCACGGGGAGTCGCTGGAGCAGGTGGTGCGTCTGGTGCGCCTGACGCGCCCGGAGATCATCCTTACCTGGCTGCCCAACTATGACGACGGCGAAAACCACTCCGATCACCAGGCGGCCGGGGTGCTGGCGACCGAGGCTTTCGACATGGCGGGCAACCCCTTGGTGTTTCCGGAGCAGGTGGCAGCGCCGCGCGACCACTCCAATATCAGCAACTACGGCGAAGGGCTGCGTCCATGGCAGCCTAAGAAGATCTATTATTTTTCCGACGCCATCCACTCCGAGTTCTACAAAGGAAACGGCCCCGAGTACCCCACCAGCGATATCTCCCCTTCGCGGCACATCCCCTACTCGCAGGTAGCGGAGCAAGCGTGGGGCGCCTACCAGACGCAAGGCGATTACACTCCCGAGCAGCTGAAGGAAGTAATGGAGGCGCCGGTGCGCTTCATCTTCGGCAAGTCGCTGGTGAGCGGCACGCCGGCGGGAGATATCTTTGAGGGCATCGGGCCCGGACCCATTCCGTACCATCGCGCCACGGGATACGAGCCGTCGGCGCGGCCTCCAGTGTCCGTCGAACTGGGCGGCCCATGGGCCTTCTACCGGCAGTTCTGGCAGGCGCACGACATTCAGCACCTGGCCAAGCTTTATGCTCCGGAAACCGGGGTGGCTCCCGGAGAGAAGCTTTGGGTGCCGATTCTCATCCACAATGATATGGATTCGACACAGCAGGTTATGCTGCGCCCGGCATTGCCAGGCGGGTGGACTGTAAACCCTGAGGCGCAGGTCTATACGGTCGCCGCCCACGACACATATCCGGTCTCCGCGTGGGTGCTGGCGCCAGGTTCGGGACAGAACGGGGCCTGGCACAATTTGACCTGGAATGCCGAATGGCGAGGCAGGAATGTGGGGTCGGTGACGCTGCGCGGGCATGTGGATACGCAACACATGCCGCAGTAAAGCAAGGAGTCAGCGGGTCGGGAGTCAGGTCAAGTGATGTGGCGTACTGCTGCCAGGGCGTGTGACCAGGATTTCTAGTTTGTAATCGCGGATTGTATGCGCGGTTTCATTTGCAAATTACAAATTACTGAATTACAAATTCAGCCGAGGATTTTCCCATTCAATGAAAATATCCGCACCGCAATGCATGCTCGCCATCATGATGCTGACACTGTCCGCCAGGGCGCAAGTAAAGCAAGCACCGCCCTATGCCGCGCCGGACGACCGCTACAAGGCCGACATCCTGGTGGTGGTGGCGCATCCCGATGACGACATGGCGGCAGCCCCTTATGTGGCCCGCGCCATGGACCAGGGTAAGCGTGCCGCCGTCATCTTCTGTACGCGCGGCAACTCCGGCTCTAACTATGTGGGTAACGAACAGGCGACCTCGCTGGGCGCGATTCGCGAAATCGAAGGCCGCCGCGCTGAGGCGGCGCTGGGCGTCTACAACGTTTGGTTTCTGAATGGCCCGGACACGCCGGGGCAGGACGTCCTCCATTCGCTGGAAGCATGGGGACACGGCGCTGCGCTGGAACAAGTGGTACGCCTGGTGCGACTGACGCGGCCGGAGATTATTCTCACGTGGTTGCCGGACTACGTGGCGGGCGAAAACCACGACGACCATCAGGCGGCGGGCGTGCTGGCCACCGAGGCGTTCGATTTGGCGGGCGACTCGCTGGCCTTCCCCGAGCAGGTGGAGGCGCCGCGCAACCGGCTCACTATAAACAATTATGGAGAGGGCCTGCATCCCTGGCAGCCGCAGAAGATTTACTACTTCACCGACGCCAGCCACGAAGAGTTCGTCAAAGGCAAGGGCCCGGAGTACCGCACCGATGAAACTTCGCCTAGCAAGCATGTCTCCTATGGGCAGGTGGTGTACGACGCCTGGATGCATGACAAATCGCAGATCGGGCCTGAATTCAGCGAAGCGACCGTGAAAGAGTACCTGGCCAAGCCCATGCAGTACATTTTCGGCAAGTCGGTGGTGGGGGGCTCGCCCACTGGCGACATTATGGAAAATGTGAAGCCGGAGGGCGTGCCCTGGGTGCCCGTAATGGGACACCACGCTGTGGCTGGCCCGGAGGAAGGGCTGCAACTGGGTGGGCCGTGGGCCTTTTATCGCGATTTCTGGCCGCAGCACAACCTCGAGCACCTGGGCAATCTGCTGGCGCCGGAAACGGCCATGGGAACGGCCGATTACCACTTGTGGGTGCCGCTGATTCTGCGCAACACCAGCGGCAGTTCGCAGCAGGTGACGCTGCGGTCGTCGCTGCCCGCGGGCTGGACCGAAATGCCCGGGCCCATGGTCTACAGCCTGGCGGCGCATGAAGAGAGACCGGTGTCGCTGTTTCTGGTGGCGCCGCAGTCGCAGAAAGGGAGCTGGCAGACGCTCAAGGTCGAAGCCGAGGCTGGAGGGCGCAGCATCGGCTCCGTCACTCTGAAGGCGAATGTTGAGTACAACGGCGTGCCACAGTAAACGAGCTAGCGCCGCGCCTCGCGCTCGGTCAGGAAAAATGCCTTCACGGCGATGTCATTGGGTTCCATGCCTACCGGCACAATGGCCCACAGCGCGCGGTCGCTGCTGATCTTCGAAGTAGTGGGCAGTCGCTTCATGCGCACCACAGCCACATCATCGGACTGCGTATCCAGCACCAGCAGGAAATTCTGGTTGGAGGTTAGCGCCAGTCCGTCGGGGTGGCTGCCCACACCCACCGCGCCCAGCACCTTGCCGGTGTCAATGCTGTAGACCCCCACTGTGTTGGAGCCGAAGTTGCTCTCGTAAAGCAGCGAATTGTCCGCTGTCACAATGCCGCGCACAGGATGCGAGCCGATAAGGTAGCTGCCGCCGACCTCGTTGGTTGTCGTTTCAATGATGGAAATATTCTCGGAATCGAAGTTGCTTACTATGAGTTCGCCGCCATCGGGCTTAAGCTGCAGGTGAACGGGAGTCTTGCCCACATCGAGCAAAGCCAGCAGCTTGCTGCTCTTGAGGTCAAGGGCTGCCACCTGGTTGGAGCCGCTGCAGGAAATGAAAGCCTTGCTGGAGTCGGGCATGATAGCAATGTCTTCCGGGTGCACGCACACGGGTACCGTGGCGCGCACGGCCAATCCACCGGCATCGAGCAGCGACACCGTATTGTTGCCACGGTTGGAGACCACCACGGTTTCACCGTCGGGCGCAACCCGCGCCAGGCCCGGCGCCGCACCCACGCGAATGTTGGCCAGCACCTTGCGCCTCTCCAGGTCAATGACTGAAACATTGGCCGAACCCGAATTGGCCACGTAGGCGCGTTTGCCATCATCCGAAACGCTGATGAAGTAAGGAGCGCGGTGCACGCCGATGGTGGCCAGCACCTGGTTGCGCTCGGCGTCAATCACGCTGACGTTGTTGGACTCGGTGTTGACCACGTAAATTTCGTTTTTCCTGCTGTTGGCGGCCACACCCGTGGGATTGGCGCCTACGCGAATAGTCTTGATCACGTTGAAACGCGGGTAGGGACGAGGCGTGAGGTCGAGCACGCTGACCGTACCGCTCTTGCCGTTGGTAACGTAAGCGTACTCGCGATAGCTGGGAGCGTAGTGCGGCAGGTCAGGCGTGCGCAGACGCCAAACTACCCCGGCCAGAACCGCCACCACAGCGCAAACGATAAGGAATTTCTTCAAGGCCTGGCGGCGGCCGGCACGCTGCTCTGCTTTGTTGCCGACGTAGGCTGGGGCACGTAGCGGTCCACCACGGCGGCGATCTGCCGGATCTGTCGCATCAACTCATCAAACTGGTCGGGATAGATGGACTGCATGCCGTCGGAAAGCGCGCGGTCAGGATTGTTATGCACCTCGACCATCAGCCCATCAGCGCCAACCGCCACCGCTGCCCGTGAAAGCGGCGTAACTTTATTACGCTTGCCGGTGCCATGGCTGGGGTCCACCAGGATGGGCAGGTGGCTGAGCCGCTGCACCGCCGGAATCAGGCTCAGGTCCAGCGTGTTGCGGGTGTGGTCGGCGAAGGTGCGCACGCCGCGCTCGCACAGGATGACCTGGTAGTTACCCTCACACATGATGTATTCGGCGGCCATGAGGAATTCTTCCAGGGTGGCTGACATGCCGCGCTTAAGCAGCACCGGCTTTTTGGCGCGTCCTGCGCGCTTGAGCAGGGAGAAATTCTGCATGTTGCGGGCGCCAATCTGGATGACGTCGGCGTAATGCTCTACCAGGTCCAGCGACTCGTTGTCCACGGCTTCAGTGACAATCCGCAGCCCAAAGCGCTCGCGAATTTCCGCCAGGATGCGCAGCCCATCTTCGCCCAAGCCCTGGAATGAGTAAGGCGAGGTGCGCGGCTTGTAGGCGCCACCGCGGAAGAACTGTGCCCCGGCGCCGTGCACCCGCTCGGCGATAGCGAAGGCTTGTTCGCGGCTCTCCACCGCGCATGGGCCGGCGATGACCGCCAGTGTGCGCCCACCGATGGAGGCGTCCGTGCCCGCAAAAGTTATGACCGTGTTTTCTTCTTTGATGTCGCGGCTCACCAGCTTGTAGGGCTTGCTGACGCGAATCACTTCCTGCACGCCGGGCATTTCCTCCAGCGTGCCCGGCTCGACCTCGGTCTGGTTGCCGGTAATGCCGATGGCAGTGCGCTGCGCCCCCGGGATGGGGTGGGCACGATAGCCCATGGATTCGATTTTCTGGCACGCCGCCCGGATCTCCTCCTCGGTGGCGTGCGCCTTCATGACAACCAGCATGGAAAACTCCCCTGCGACAAACGATCAGTTTACTTTCGTGGGTGGGCTTGGTGCAATCAGGTGAAAGCCGTGGTGGTGAGTCACTTTGAATTTCCGCGCTTGTACTGCCGGTAACGCGATATTAATCCCCATGTGAGCGTTAGCGCCAGGCCGGCGCAGGCGGTCCAGAGCAACATCAGCGCATCAGCGTTGGTAGCTCTCTTGGCATGAAGTACTGGGCCGAATGCGTCCTCAAGGCTCCAGCCAACAAAGTTGTAGGCCCACCAACACACAGCTATAGCTGATACTGCAATCGAAAGTGCAACCGTGGGTCGGTACACGTGCCTCATGCTACCGCCGTACCATTTACCTGAGCCAGCGTACATGGATGGACCACGGGAAGAATGGAAACAGCAGGAAGTAAATGGCAACGGCCAAAGCGCTGGCAATTCCAAAAATGCGTACTCGCTTCATTGGCGCAAACCTGCTGCTAGACGTTAACATTCTTACCGCTCATGGCCAGCTCGCTCGCCAAACATCAGGACATTCTCAAGCTGCCAGCGCCCAGGAAGCCATGGCCCAAAATTTCGCGGCGGGTGGGCATTCATACTTCCATTGCAGGCGGAGTGGAGAATTCCGCCGAACGCGCGTGGCGCCTGGGGTGCACCGCTTTCCAGGTTTTCTCTTCCAGCCCGCGGCAGTGGAAGCCTTACGAGCTGGGCAGGAAGCAGTGCGACGTCATGCGCCGCCTGCGCGACAAATATGACCTGAAGCCGCTGGTGATCCATGCCAACTATCTGATCAACGTGGCCGGAACGACGTCGCACTTCCATAGTCGTTCCATCGAGGCATTTCGCGGCGAAGTGGAGCGGGCCCTGGCTCTCTGCGCCGACTACCTGGTGCTGCATCCCGGCTCTTATCGTGGCGGCACCCGGGAGGAAGGCTTACTGCGCGCCGCGCAGGCCATCGCGGCCGCGACCCAGGGCCACGACCTGGCTAAAGGCGGCCTGACCGTGCTGATTGAGAACACGGCCGGAGCCGAGTTTTCTCTGGGTAGCACTTTCGACCAGGTCGCCGAACTTGTCCAACGCTTGCGCGGCATTATTCCGGTGGGCGCCTGCATTGACACCTGCCACGTTCACGTGGCCGGCTACGACATCGTGAGCGAGGAAGGCATGCAGCAGACGCTGCGCTACCTCGAACTCGCCATCGGCCTGAAAAACATTCCCGTGTGGCACTGCAACGATGCCAAGGCGGCGCGCGGCTCTAAGCTTGACCGCCACCAGCACATCGGCAAAGGGACTATTGGTTTGGAGCCCTTTCGGCTCCTTCTGAGCGACTCCCGCCTGGCCCACGCCGCTTTCATTGCCGAAACACCAGTTGACGCCCCAGGCGACGACAAGCGCAACGTGGCGGTGCTGCGCTCCCTCGCTCCCGCCCAAAAGACTGTTCACCACAGAGACACAGAGGCACAGAGAAAAGCACATTCAAATCATTGACGATTTACGAAGATTGACGGATTGAAAAACGGCAGTTGGACCAAAGTGAAGATCATCAATCCTCAATCTGAAAAACGGCTTCCTCTGTGACTCTGTGTCTCTGTGTCTCTGCGGCGCATTTCCTGGAGGGATCCCGTACCTCGGCTTATCCCATTTCCTCCACCAGCTTCCGCACCAACTCCCAGGCCGGAAGGCAGCGGGCACGTGTTACCCCCTGTCCCGCCCAGAGGCTCAGGAAA
>DATFDP010000202.1:0-2846 GCA_035252015.1 Terriglobales bacterium | reverse complement strand
TTGTTGCCCTTCAGGAATTCCTGGGTTACCTCGGGCAGCTTCTCGCGGATATTCGTGGGCAAGCGGTCATGAATGCGCCTTGCATGGATCCGAGCCACATCCGCCACCACCACAGGAGCCGGCGTAGCCACGGCAACGATCAGCCACACCACGCTGAAGAACAGGAAGCCGGCCAGCGCAATCAACTCCAACACCAGCGCGTGTTTGGGCGAATAGTGCCGCACTGCGCCGAACGCCACCAGGAACACCAGCGCCGATATGCTGGCAATGATCATCAGCCCAATATCAATCGTGCGATGAAGAATCTGCCTGCTGTGGCAACGGGCGCACTCAGCCAGATGCTGCTCATAGTCGCCTCGCATTTCCGGCGCCAGGCCGGAGATGTCATAGCGCCACCCGGCGAGTATGTCGCCAATCACCTTATCACTGCAAACACTACTCATCGCGTTCCTGATCCGGGCCCAATTACCATTCAGTACTAAGTATAAGTATAGGATACATGTTCTCACCCCAGCATGAGCGGCTGCAATGGCTTGTCCTGCTGGGCAAGGCTGATCGACGCCGACTGGAACAGGCTCATCTTGCCGCAGAGCGCCTTATACGCGCTCTCACGCGCCAGTTCAGGATGGTTGTTATGCTCGGAAAGGTGCGCCAGCACCAGATGAGTAGCGTGC
Source organism: Terriglobales bacterium (assembly GCA_035252015.1). Taxonomy (GTDB): domain Bacteria; phylum Acidobacteriota; class Terriglobia; order Terriglobales; family Acidobacteriaceae; genus JAICWP01. The sequence goes on along the minus strand of DATFDP010000202.1, from coordinate 2,172 downwards.
CCGTCGTAGTCCTTCTCAAAGAACTCCGCCAGCGCGCTGTTCGAAAGATGCCCCACGCGGCTCATCACCCGCTGTTTCACCATCCATGGATAGGGGCCGTTGCGCAGCATTTCCAGGTCATGATTCGATTCAATCAGCAGCGCGTCGCAGCGCCGCAGTTGCTCCTTGACGTTCGGCGGCATGTAGCCCAGGTCGGTCACCACGCCAATCTTCAGTCCGTTGGCCGTGAAGGTGAAGCCGCAGGGATCGGCGGCGTCATGCGGAATCGTGAACGGCGTTACCGTGATGTCGCCCACGCTGAAACTGCGCCCGGCGTGGAAATGTTCCAGCCGCTCCAGATTCGCCGGCTTGCCCTCACCATCTTTATTTTCGCGATGCCAGCGATAGTAGGTTGACTCCGTGATAAATACCGGAATCTGCAGCTTGCGCGCCAGCACCTGCAAGCCGGACACGTGGTCGGCGTGCTCGTGTGAGATGACAATCGCTTTCAGCTTTTCCGGCTCCTCGCCGGCGGCGCGCATCCGTTTCAGCGTCTCGCGGCAAGAAATACCCGCATCCACCAGGATGCTGGCCTGGCTGCTTGAAACCACCGTGCAATTCCCACGGCTTCCGCTGGCCAGGACTGTCATTCGCATTGCCATCGCCTTGCAGCATAACGGCATTGACTTCCCGGCGGTAGTATCAAACTGGTTAACGCTGTCGAAAACGCGGACTTTTTCGCGCGCGCCTGCGATTAAAAAATTCCAATCTCGACCAGCGTGCCGCCGTTGCGCCGGCATTCGCGGTATGACCACGCCCTGTATAGAGGATGGCCGCCCGCCGACTTGTATCCTTCCACCATGCGATCCAGGATCTGTTCCACTGTGGCGTTCTTCGTCTGAATAATGGTGGGCGATGTCCGCGACAACTTGGCTGTCGATGGACTGGATTGCGCCACGCGTATGCGGTGCCTCCGCATGTAGCTCGCGACTTCCGGCGTGCGAAACAATGCCGGCAACGAAGCCTGCGGCGGACGATCTTCGATCACCAGAAACTCCCTGATCCTTACTTTCAGCAAGCCGGGAGCAATGGATGCGTCCGCCACGCGCACGCGCTCGCGTCCCGGGCCGCTCCAGCGAATCTGGGGATAGCGCTGCTCGATTTCCCGCATCGCCTTTTCCATCGGCTGCTGAGCAACGTCGGCCGGAACCAAGTGGACTTCCAGCATTCGCGCTCCAGCGCTGCACGGGCAGTGCTCCACAATCGAGCCGGTCCGCTGCGCCGCATTCAGAATTTTCGCAACGGCTGCCCGCAATGGCAGCTCGCCCCTCGCGGGCGCAGACGCCGGCAAGAGAGAGCTTCCAGGCGCCGGAGCATTTTCCGGTACGGCGCCGCTGTTCTCGGCAGGCGGTTTCCGGCAACCGCCAAGCATTAGGGTGGCGAGCATGGCTAAACACACGAATTGCGGCAATCTGGTTGCGGGCACGTGCGTAGCAGGATAGCTGGATGGCAATCACTTGCCCACTAAATTCCGCCGTCGCCAGCGTGTTCATTCTGATTCCGCCGTCCTTAGCTGCGTGTTTCACACCCGCTTCTTTGATTGCCTGTAGGCCCATTAATTTCTCTAATTCCTTTCTAATTCGCCCATAACCTTTCTATCTGATACTCTTTCTCGGCAGCCCATCCCCCAACCCTCCCCCGCGGTCTGCGCGGGGAGGGTAGAAATCAGGCCCCAGATGTCAGCCCAACTGAACGACTCCTGGATCACACTCATGCACGAGCTGCAGAGCTTTGTCCGCAGCAACCTGGAAAAGCCGGAAGTCATGTCTGAGGTGCGCCAGCTCATGGCGCCCGCCGTCCCCGGACGCCTCGCCGTGACTCCGCGGCTCGCCGCCGACCAGATTGTCCGCGCCTTTGAGCTGCTGGCCCCCGCTCTGATGGTCGATTTCCTCGCCGAACACCGCGAGTTCATCAACCAGCGCGCTCTCACCCACTGGGCCGAGGAACGCGAAGGCCTGCACGACATGCTCACCGGCATGCTGGCGTAAATAAGTGAACGCTCTGTCGTTACAGACGCGGCATGCCGCGTCTCCACTGCCGTGTAACTCCTTCGTGATCCTTTGTGCCCTTTGTGGTTTCATCTTCCCGATCACGGCGATCACTTCGCCTCCGTAAACTTCTTCACATCCGCCG
>DATFDP010000201.1:0-3360 GCA_035252015.1 Terriglobales bacterium | reverse complement strand
GAGGGCGAGTACTGGCTGAACGGGAGCCAGGTGGCCAATCTCAACATTAATGAACGCTCGCGCATCCGCAACCGCGAGATCGGCTTCATTTTCCAGAACTTCAACCTGATCGGCGACCTCACCGTGTACGAGAACGTCGAGCTGCCGCTCACCTACCGCGGCATGTCCGGGGCGGAGCGCAAGAAGCGGGTGCTGGAGGCGCTGGAGCGGGTGGGCATGAGCCACCGCCTGAAGCACTATCCCTCGCAGCTCTCCGGCGGCCAGCAGCAGCGCGTGGCGGTGGCGCGCGCGCTGGGCGGCAGCCCTTCCATCATGCTGGCCGATGAGCCCACCGGCAACCTGGATTCGCGCAACGCGGAAAATATCATGGAGTTGCTGCGCGAACTGCACCGCGAAGGCTCCACCATCTGCATGGTGACCCACGACCCGCGCTTCGCCCGCCACGCGGAGCGTACTATCCACCTGTTTGACGGGCGTGTGGTGGAGGAAACCGTCGAAGTGAACTAAAGGTTCTCTGTCCGTCAATTTCGTCCTGTTACGCGAACACCGGAGGCCGTTTTTTCTCTGAAGGAGCAGCCGGGATGGAGACGTTAGTCCAGGACATCCGCTACGGGCTGCGCATGCTGCGCAAGTCGCCGGGATTTACCGCGGTGGCGGTAGTCACGCTGGCGCTGGGCATTGGGGCGACCACAGCGATCTTCAGCGTGGTCTACGGCGTGCTGCTTCGTCCGCTGCGCTACGAGCGCCCCGATCAGATTGTCGAACTCCACGAAGTGAACGCCCAGGGCGGGGAGATGCACTTCGCCGACCCCAACTTTGAGGATGTGCGGGCGGAGGCGCGTTCTCTGCAGGGAGTGGCGGAGTACAACCTCGGTGTTGAATCGGTGTCGGGCGGCACCGAGCCGAGCCGCACGACGGTGGCCGCTGTCTCCCGCGACTTTTTTCCTGTGCTGCGCGTCGCCCCGATTTTGGGACGCGGTTTCGTACCGGAAGACCAGCGCTTTGGCGCATCGCCGGTTGCCCTGGTCGGTTACGGGTACTGGCGGCAGTTTCTCGGCGGGGCTAGCAATCTTGCCGCAAAGAAGCTAACTATTGAAAACCGTGCTTTTTCGATTGTGGGAGTGCTTCCGCGGCAATTCAGCTTTCCTCCCGGTGCTGAAATCTGGATTCCGCGGGAGCTCTACGAGCGTCTCCCCAGCCGCAGCGCGCACAACTGGCAGGTGCTGGGCCGTCTGCGGGATGGTTTTTCAGTTTACGAAGCGCGAGCCGAACTGCAGGCCATCGCCACGCGGCTGAAGCGGCAGTACGGGGAGAAAACGATGATGGTGGGAGTGGCCATCGCTCCCCTGCGCGAAGCCATGACCAGCCCGGTGCGCACCGCTCTGTGGATTCTTTTGGGTGCGGTGGGATTTCTGCTGCTCATTGCCTGCGCCAATGTTGCCAACCTGCTCCTGGTGCAATCGGCGGCGCGGCAACGGGAGATTGGCATTCGCTTGGCCCTGGGTGCGAATCGGGGCCGGATTATCCGCCAACTGATTTGGGAATCTCTTCTGCTCACAGTGGCTGGCGGAGCTGTCGGTGTTATTACCGCCTTCTGGGGAGTGCAGGGGCTGCTGGCATTATCGCCCGATGTGCTGCCCCGCATGCGGGAGGTTGCGATCAGCGCGCCCGTTCTGGGGTTCTCTGTGGGAGTGTGCGTGCTGGTGGCGCTGTCGCTGGGCATTTGCACCGGGCTGCGCTGCAGTGGAAGCGGCGTGCAGCACGCGCTGGCCGCGGGAGGGCGTTCCCAGACCGGCGCCCTGATTTCGCAGCGTTTGAGCCGCGCCATTGTCGCCGGACAGCTGGCTGTCACCCTCGCCTTGCTGGCCGGCGCTGCACTGCTCGGCCGCAGTTTGCTGCGCGTGCTATCGGTGGACCCAGGCTTTCGCACCGAACACATAATCACCATGAATCTGGCGCTGCCCTTCGGCGGATTTTCCCAAACCGAGGCCGTCAAGGTCCGTCGGGTGCAGTTCCTCGATGAAGTGATCGCCCGTATTCGCGCTATCCCGGGTGTTCGCGACGCCGGCGGCACCAATAGCCTTCCCTTCGCCAGCCCATCCTCTGATGGCATGTATGCGGTGATGAATCCGGGAGAAGAACCTCCCGACAATTTGGAGCAGATCGAGCGGTTGTTTCATGCTCGCAGCCGCACGGGTGACGCCGACTACAGTGAGGTCAACTCCGGCTTCTTCCGGGTGCTGGGGATTCCCCTGCTGCGGGGGCGGCTGTTCAACCGGGGCGACACACTCAGTTCGCCGCCTGTGGCTGTGATCAGCGAATCATTGGCACGGGAGAAGTGGCCCAACCAGGACCCGCTCGGCCACCGGATTGAGTTCGGCAACATGGATGGGGACCTGCGCCTGCTCACGGTGGTGGGCGTAGTGGGCGATGTGCGCGACTCTAAGCTCGAACAGCCCGCCAACCCGACCATCTACGTTGATTACCGGCAGCGGCCGCAGGCTACTTATGACTTCACGGTGGTTATGGGCAGCGCGGCTGATCCCGCGGCGGTCACTTCCGCGGCGCGGCAGATCGTGCGCGACCTTGACCCAAATGTTCCTCCCAGGTTCGCTAGTCTGGCGCAGGTGGTCTCGGGATCGCTTCAATCCCGCCGCTTCAACCTGCTGCTGGTGGGACTATTTGCGGCGACCGCCCTCCTGTTGGCTGTGGCGGGGATGTACGGGGTCATGGCTTATTCCGTCACTCGCCGGACAAGCGAAATCGGCGTGCGCATGGCCCTGGGTGCGAGCCAGGCAAGCGTGCTGCGCATGGTCCTCAGACAGGGTTTGTTGACGGCGGCGGGGGGTGTGCTTGCTGGCATCGTCATCTCCCTGGCGGTAACCCGCAGCCTGAGCTCGCTGCTTTTCGGATTGAGGCCAACCGATCCGCTGACCTTTGCCGGAACCGCGCTTCTGCTCGTGATTGTGGCGATCCTGGCCAGCTATGTTCCGGCGCGGCGAGCGGCGAAAGTGGACCCTATGATGGCGTTGCGGTACGAGTAGGCAGTTCCCACTCTTTGCAGAAGTGGCAAGGGGTGGGCACCCCAAGGCGAGGAAGACATGGAAACTTTGCGGCAGGACATGCGTTACGCGCTGAGGACATTGAGGCGGAGCCGCGGCTTTACCGCGGTAGCGGTGCTCACGCTGGCGCTGGGCATTGGGGCAAACACGGCGATGTTCAGCATTGTGAACGCAGTGTTGTTGCGTCCCGTTCCATATGCCGAGCCGCAGCGCCTGCTGAAGCTTTACACCAGCATGCCGCAGTTCCACGAGGCTTCGGTTTCCTATCCCAACTTTCTGGACTGGCAACGTCGCAGCC
>DATFDP010000200.1:0-15417 GCA_035252015.1 Terriglobales bacterium | reverse complement strand
CGGTGCAGTATTTCGGCGCCCGGCACGTGGTGCTCTCGCGTCACTACGAACTGCTGGCGCCTCTTCTGGACATCACCACCCAGCTTGACCCTCATCTGACCGTTGCCTACGAATTCGGCTCCGTTTTTCTTACCCAGCCTCCGCCCAATGGCGCCGGTGACCCCGATGCCGCCATCAGGCTGGTTCAGTATGGCATTCAGCACAACCCCGCCGACTGGCGCCTGTACTACAACCTCGGCTTCATCTACTCCCTGGAAAAGAAGGACTATCTGGCTGCTGCTCAGGCCTTTGCGCAAGGCTCCAAGGTGCCAAATGCGCACCCATTTCTGAAGATCCTCGCGGCTCGCATGGCGCAACGTGGCGGAGATGTGGAAACTGCTCGCCTGCTCTGGACCACAACCTACGAAACCAGTAAGGACCCGCAGATTAAAGACAACGCTATCTCTCACTTGCGCGCCCTCCAGGTGGATGAGGTCGTGCCCAGACTCGAGGAAGCGGTCCGCCAATTCACTTTGCGCTTCGGACATACCCCGGAAAATTGGGCGGATTTGGTCCGCGCCGGTTATTTGCCTGGAATCCCGCTCGACCCGGTTGGCCATCCCTATAAATTGGCGGTAGGGGGAAGGGTTGAGGTAAGGGCCCCCGACGATCTCCCCTTCATTACAAAGGGGTTGCCGCCGGATGTTCAAGCATCAGAGAAGCCCAAGCTGTAATCTAATTGGGAAACCGTCCTCAGACTCTCGTAAAAGGACAGAAGCCCATGAAGCTACGCCCCAAGGGCGCGTTGACCGCGCTGGGCACCTTATTGTTTCTCTGCGGCGCAATTTTCGCCCAAACCAGCGTTCCCAGGATTGCGGAGGAGGTGGACGCGCACTATAACCAGCTGCGCACTTTGCAGGCGAATTTCACCGAAATCTACAACGGAAGCGGCATCTCGCGGCAAGAATCGGGCACGCTTTGGCTGAAGCGCCCCGGCAAAATGCGCTGGAACTATCAACAACCACGCGAGAAACTCTTTGTTAGCAATGGCAAAACGGCATGGTTTTACGTTCCCGGCGAGCAGCAGGCGCGCAAAACACCCATGAAGAAGCTGGAGGATTTGCGCTCGCCGCTGGCGTATTTGCTGGGTAAGACCAAGCTGCAAAAGGAGTTCACGGCGCTTTCGCTGGCGCCTGACAAGCCTCCGCTGAACCCCGGCGACGTGGTTTTGCGCGGAGTTCCCAAGTTCATGGAAGGAGTGAACGAAGTTTTGATGGAGATTGCGCCAGAAGGAAAAATTGTTCGCCTGGTAGTAGATGGGGCGGACGGTTCGACCACGGAATACCGGTTTGATGGCCAGAAAGAGAACCTGGAGATAGCTGACCGGCAGTTCCAATTCACTCCTCCACCGGGCGTAGAGGTAATTGAACAAGACGTAGGCCAGTAAGTTGAAAATGGGGTACTTTTGTAAGCGGGTGAAGCACTTGGACAGCTAAGTTGCGATGTTAGACTAAGCCAGATTTCGCGAAAAGATCGAGCTGGATGGCCGAATTTCTCATCAAGGTAGCCGACGAACAAGGCCGCCTTCTGCAGCAGGTTGAAAACGGATTCTCGGTCGCCGAGATCAGGGAGCGCTACGCCCAGCAGGGCTACCTGGTTTACTGGGTCAAGCCGCGCGGCCTGCTGGCCGGAGGCGGAATTCCGCTGTTTCGCCGGCGCAAGGTGAAGCTGGAGCAGTTTGTGGTTTTCAACCAGCAGTTCGTCACCCTGGTGCGCGCGGGCTTGCCCATCCTGCACGCGCTCGATCTGCTCATCAAGCGGCAAAAAGACCAGTTTTTCCGCTCCTTGCTGGAAAATGTGCGCGACCGGGTGCGCAGTGGCGAACTGCTCTCCGACGCGTTTGCGGCGCAGGGAATCTTTCCCAAGATGTACACCACCACCCTGCTGGCGGGGGAAAAAAGCGGCAACCTGGAAGAGGTGCTGAACCGCTTTATTTCTTTTCAGCGGTTGACTATTTCATTCAAAAAGAAGTTGAAGGCATCCCTGGTTTATCCCGCGCTCCTGGTGACGCTGGTGGTGGGCATGCTTAGCTTCCTGGTGACGTATGTGGTGCCGCGTTTTGCCGAGCTGTATCAAACCCTGAATGCGCAGCTGCCAGCGCTCACTATGTTCATGCTGGAACTGGGTACGGGGGCCCGCAAATACGTGTTTGTATTTTTAGGCGCAATAGTCGCTTTCATCCTGTTGTTCTGGCGCTGGAAGAACACGGAGCGGGGCGCCGACCGCATTGATCGCTTCTTGCAGGGGCTGCCGGTAATGGGGCCCATCTTGACGAAGTACCAGGTAGCCAACTTCTCGCGCATCATGGCCACCCTGCTCACCGGCGGCCTGCCCCTGGTACCCGCACTGGAGACGGCAGGCGATTCGCTGGGCAGCCGGCACATGGCCAATGGAGTCGGCAAAGCCGTACGCAAGGTGCGGGAAGGTCGGCCGCTGGCCCGCAGCCTGGAAGAACAGGGCATCATGCCCGACCTGTCCGTGGAGATGATTGAGGTAGGAGAATCCACCGGCGCCTTGCCCGCCATGCTGACCTCGGTGGCGGAGTTCTACGAGGAAGATGTGCAGGCGGCGCTGACAGCCGCCATGGCATTGATTGAGCCGGTGATCTTGATTTTCATGGGTTCGGTGGTATTTTTCGTGCTCCTCTCGCTTTATTTGCCGCTGTTTACTTTAGGAGCGGGAGGAATTCGGTGAAGGCAGGAGTTAGGGCTCAGGAGTCAGGTGTCAGGATGCACGTCTATCGGAAATGTTGGTTTTTGCTGATTACTGACTACTGATTACGGACCGCTGACTACTTGGTTTGAGTCATGGCAGACAAGAAATCACTCTTCGCGAACGGCGGAAATGGCGGGCGGATCGCCACCGAAACTCCTGCCGACGAGCTTTCGCGAGCGCGCGATGTGGCGCGGCGCTATCGCTGCGAGTACGTTGACCTGCGCGATTTCCAGCTCCACCACGACCTGTTCAAGAAGATTCCGGTAGACCTGATGTTCCGCTACAACTTCGTCCCTCTGCAGGAGACGGAGGAAGGCCGGCTGGCCATCGCCATCGCCGATCCCAGCCAGCTGATGATGATTGACGAAATCAGCCTGCTGCTGGGCAAGCGCATCGTCACCAAAGTCGCCACGCTTTCGCAGATCGCCGACATCCTGAAGAAGACGGAGCAGTCGCAACGTGTCCTGGAGGAGGCCAGTGAAGGCTTCACCCTGGACGTTATCCGCGAAGACGAGAGCGGCGATGAAACCATTTCCATCGAGCGGCTGACCGCCGAGGGCGACATCAGCCCCATCATCCGCCTGGTAGATACGACCATCTTCACCGCCTTGGAGCGGCGGGCCAGCGACATTCACATCGAGACCCGCGATGACTCGGTGTATATCAAGTACCGCATTGACGGCGTGCTGCAGCAGGCCATGAATCCCATAGCCAAGGAGCACCATTCCACCATCATCTCCCGTATCAAGGTGATGAGCGAGCTGGACATCGCCGAGCGCCGCGTGCCCCAGGACGGCCGCTTCCGGGTGAAGTACAAGGGGCGACCCATTGATTTCCGCGTTTCCATCATGCCTTCCATCAACGGCGAGGATGCCGTGCTGCGCGTGCTGGACAAAGAATCAATGAGTGAGAAGTTCCACACGCTGGTGCTCGATGTGGTCGGCTTCAGCGACGACGACTTGCGCAAGTTCCGTCGCTACATCAAAGAGCCGTACGGCATGGTGCTGGTGACCGGGCCCACGGGCAGCGGCAAAACCACCACTCTCTATGCGGCGGTGAACGAGATCAAGACCGACGAAGACAAGATCATTACCATCGAAGACCCGGTGGAATACCAGATTCGGGGCATCACGCAGATTCCGGTGAACGAGAAGAAGGGGCTGACGTTTGCCCGCGGCCTGCGCAGCATTCTGCGCCACGACCCGGACAAGATCATGGTGGGTGAAATCCGCGACACGGAAACGGCGCAGATTGCCATCCAGTCGGCGCTCACCGGACACTTAGTGTTCACCACTGTCCACGCCAACAACGTGGTAGACGTGATCGGGCGCTTCCTGAACATGGGGGTAGAGCCTTATAACTTTGTATCCGCGCTGAACTGCATTCTGGCGCAGCGCCTGGTGCGCGTAATCTGCCCCAACTGCCGCAAGCAGGCCTTCTACCCGCCCGAGGTGCTGGAGGCCAGCGGCCTGGACCCGCAACAATGGGGTCAAATCCCGTTCTATGAAGGGGAGGGGTGTATCGAGTGCGCGGGCACGGGGTTCCGCGGCCGCACCGCCATTCATGAACTGCTCGACCTGACCGACCGCATTCGCGAGATGATCCTGGACAAGCGGCCGAGCTCGGAGATTCGCCGCGCTGCCCGCGAGGAAGGCATGCGTTTTCTGCGCGAATCGGCGCTGGACAAGGTGCGCGCGGGCACCACCACCCTGAAGGAGATCAACAAGGTTACGTTCATCGAAACGACGCGCTAGCCTCCGCACAAGGCGGCTGGACGCGGCAAAGTGGTTTCTCCCGAACCACCCGCAATACCAGTAATATGGCGTGTTAAGGGCCAGAATAAGAACCAGGATAGGAGCCGGAGTTTGAACAAGAATCGGCTGCAGGTCGCCTGTGAAATTTCCGGCGACGCGGTGGTTGCCGCGCGAGCCAACCAGCACGGGCAGCTTGAAGCGTACACCGCCAAGGAACTGCCGCACGGCGTGGTGTCTCCTGGCCTGACCGAAGCCAACGTGGTGCGCGCCGACTGGCTGCGTGACGTGATTAAGTCGGCGCTGGACGAAGTTGCCGGCCGCGCCCGGGACGTGGTCACCATCCTTCCCGATGCCGCTGTGCGGGTGGTGCTGCTGGAGTTTGAGACATTGCCGGAAAAACGCGAGGAAGCCGAGGCGGTAGTGCGCTTCCGATTGAAAAAGTCGTTGCCCTTTGATGTGGAGAAAGCCCGCCTTTCCTACCAGGTGCAGGCCGGCAGTTCCGGCAAGGAGTTAAAAGTGATTGCAGCCGTGGCCCTGGCCAGCGTGCTGGACGAATACGAAGCCGCCTTTCGGGATAGCGGCTATGCTCCGGGCGTGGTCCTGCCTTCCATGCTGGCGGCGCTGGGCGCAGTGGATGCCGCCCGTCCCACCCTGGTGGTGAAGGTAGACCCGCTCACCACCAGCATTGCCATCATGGAAAGGCAGCAGCTGCTGCTGTTTCGTACCCTGGAAAATGCCCGGGGGCTGAACATTACCGGAGAGCAACTGGCGGAGGATGTTTATCCTTCGGTGGTATTTTTCCAGGACACCTACAAGCTGGACGTGGAACGCGTGTACGTGGCTGGCTTACCCCATTCCGAAGTGGCGCTTGAAAGCCTGCACGCGCAAACCGGGGTGGAAGTGCAGGAACTGGGGGGCTCCGGGCCAGTGAGCGGATTTGAAGGGCCACCGTCGCAACTCGCGGGAGTATCAGGAGCCTTGTTGTCATAAGTCATGCGCATCAGCATCAATCTCGCCAGCCAACCCTTCGAAGACGCGCAGCGGTTTGTCCGCCAATGGAGCCTTACCCTGGGCCTGGTGGGCCTGCTGACTCTGGTGCTGGTGGTTGGAGCTGTGCTCCGGCTGCGTTCCTGGAGCGTGGAAGAGCGCCGCATACACGAACTGCAAGCGCAACTGGCGCAGGGCGACCGTGAGATCGGGCAGGCGGAAGCTTTCCTCAACCGGCCGGAAAACCGCGACACGCGCGACAAGTCGCTGATCCTGAATGATCTGATTACGCGCAAGGCGTTCTCCTGGACGGAGGTGTTCTCCGACCTGGAACGCATTATGCCGCCGCGCCTGCACGTGGTTTCGATTCGCCCGGAACTGACGCCGGATAATCAACTCGCGCTGCGCATGGTGGTGGCGGGCGAATCGCGGGAGCGCGCTCTGGAACTGGTGCGCCACATGGAACAATCGCCGCGCTTCCGGCAGCCTCAAATTGTGGCCGAAGCCAGGGAAGAACAGCCACAAGACCCCGGCGACCGGGTTCAGTTCGATATAAGCACACTGTACGCAGCAGAAATCACCCAACAGGCTCCCTCTTCCGGCACGCCAGCCTCGGCGTCACAGGGAGGCTTGTGATGACCGATGTGCGACAGCTGCGCAAGCGCCTGACTGGGGTTCTGGCCGTGCTGCTGGGCCTGGATCTGATTTGTGCCGTGGTTCTGCTTTCGCCATTAGGCCGCTCGCGGCAGGAGGACATCCAGGTCCTGCAGACGCAGCTCCGGCTGAAGACGCAGCAGGTACAACCCTTGCGCGGGCTGGATAACAAAGTGCTCGTGGCCAAGCAGCAAATCGCCGATTTCTACCGCGACCGGCTGCCCTCGGACTATTCGGCGATTGCTGAGGAAATGGGCAAACTGGCCGACCAGAACGGCACCAACATTGCCCAGGTGAAATATCACCTGGAAGATGAGGAAGGCGGGGGCTTGCGGCCCATCAGCATCGAGTCGCTGCTTTCCGGGGACTACCTGCACATTGTGAAGTTCATCAATGCACTAGAGCGGGACAAGATGTTGTTTATCGTCAACGGCATCAACCTGGGCGACGCCAAGGGCGGCACCGTTAAGCTGCAGCTTAAAATGCAGACCTACATGAGGAGCGGGACGTAAGTGAAGGTTGGAGCCGATGATCGGAAGAAAGTAGCGATCGCGGGCGTGCTCATGGTGGCGGCGCTGCTGCTAGTTGTACGCATGCTGCTGGTGGATTCCGGCCCCAGCGCTTCCGCCCCGCCCAGCTTCGAACCGAGCGGCGCCACAGCAGCGCAGTCCGTGCGCACCCACCCGCGGCGGCTGGCGAAAGGGAAAAAACAGCAAACAGCCACCTTGAACCTCGATCCACGGTTGCGGCTGGACCTCCTCAAAAGCAGTGAAGACGTAAGATACGCGGGGACCGGGAGGAACATCTTCCTGTCACAGGAGGAGGCACCCATTCCCAAGCCGGTTTCCGATCCCCGGCTCGACAAAGGCAAGGTGGCGCAGACGCAGCCGCCGCCTCCGCCGCCCCCGCCCCCCATCGAACTGAAGTTTTTTGGTTTTGCCAACAAGCCCGGCCAGCCGCGGAAGGTTTTTCTGGCCAAGGGACAGGACGTTTTCATTGCTGGCGAAGGCGACATTGTGGACCGGCGTTACAAGGTGCTGCGCATCGGGCCGACTTCCATCGAACTGCAGGACGTGCTCAACAATAACCGGCAAAGCATTCCCATCAATCAGGGATAAAAGGTGAAGCTGAGCGGGCAATTGCGGGGTGAGCGACCGACCAACGGCGGCGGACAAGGCCAGCGAGGCTATATGTTGCTGGCGATTATTTTGATGCTGGCGCTGATTGTAATCGCGGCGGCCGCGGCGGCGCCCGACATCGCCATGTCCATTCGCCGCGAACGGGAAGCGGAACTGATTCACCGCGGCACGCAGTACATGCGCGCGATTCAGCATTACTACAAAAAGTTTGGACGCTATCCCCTGCGCATTGAGGATCTGGAAAACACCAACAACATCCGCTTCCTGCGCCGGCGTTACAAGGATCCAATCACAGGCAAGGATTTCCGCTTGTTGCATTTTGGAGAGGTGAATCTGGGCGCTGTGATGGGAATGAACAACGCGGGCGCCGGAATAATGGGCGGGGCTGCCGCGGCGGCCATGAGCGGGGCTTTCGGGCAGAGCCAAACGGCCAATCCTAGCCTGCTTGGTCAGCAAGCAATCGGCATCTTAGGTCAGCAGCCTGGAGGCGCAATGGCCGGCTCGCCGGGAACTCCAGTACAAGGCCTGCCAGGCTCAACTTCGAGCTCGACCGACACGTTGGCCACCAAGGTTTTTGGCGGCGGCCCGATCATCGGGGTGGCGAGCACCAGTCACAAGAATTCCATTCGCGAATTCAACAAGAAAAACCACTACAACGACTGGTACTTTATTTACGATCCCAGCCTGGACCGTGGCGGTCTGGTGAAAGGCCCGGCGCAGCCGCCAATACCGGGCACGGGCGGGTCGGTAGTGGGCGGGGTTGGGGCTGGCGGAGCTGCAGGGTCGGGTCCTGCTGGGGCCAGTTCGCCAGGTTTCGGGAACCCAATGCCTGGGTTCGGGAACCCGGCTCTGCAGGGTCCGGGAGCGATGATCCCCGCGCAACCGCAAGACACTCCGAAGCAGCAGTAGGCAAGCTGACTGCCTGCTGGCTGAATAGCTGCCTGGCGCGTCCGAGGGTAGCCAAGGTACCAGCTAGGCAGCCATTTAGTTATACAGCCTGTCAGACCAATTTTCTTGCCGCCTGGAGCCACAAAAGCTCATCTAAACAAACAGTAAACAAGGGATTTACCGCTGTTATTCCATTGTTAAGGCGGAAGCCCGGTTTTGCTATAATCATCTGGCGTTTTCTAAGGAGAGAGGAAATGGCTACCACAACCGCAAATGTAACCAAGACCGCCCCCATCACCCTGACCCCCAAGGCCATCAGCAAGGTCAAGGAAATCATGGGGCAGCAAAACCCGGTTCCCGCCGGACTACGGGTGGGAGTGCAAGGCGGCGGATGCTCCGGCTTCTCCTATGCCATGTCGTTTGAGAACGCTGCCGGGATGATGGACAAAACCTTTGATTTCGATGGGTTGAAGGTGTTCGTGGACGCCACCTCTCTGATGTACCTGAACGGCTGCAATATTGACTACATCGAGAGCCTGGAAGGCGCGGGATTCAAGTTCGACAACCCCAACGTAAAGAGCACGTGCGGGTGCGGATCGTCGTTCCAGGTATAGATTTTTAAGGATTAAGGCAAAAAGCCCTGCCGAGGCGGGGCTTTTGTTTTGCACCGGTATTGCCTATTGCCAAGTGGGGCTATAATGATGCTGGCCCCCTACTGCGGTTCCGGCTGCCCGTCCCAAATGGCCGGGTCCGAGGCTGGGCGAGCAAGCTTCAATCAGAAGCGAGGTGCGGCTATGTCCTCTCTGGTGTGGCTGCTGATCGTCTGGGGCGTTCTGACCACAATCCTGATCGTGCTGCTCATCTACCGCAGTACCCTGACCATGCGGGAAGACGACCAACTGTTCCTGGATGAATCCGAGTCGCATATGCAACTGGAACAGATGGACATCATGCGCAAGGTCAACAAGCTCAATCCGCTGGTGCGCGGTTTTGGGGCGAGTTCGGTCGTGCTCATCCTGGTGATTGCCGGCATCTGGGTTTACCACGGGCTCACCATGGTGCAGTAGAGCGGCTGGAGTCACTCTGTGGTACTCGGGTTGGGGTAGCCCAGCTGGGGTGTCAGGTGTGCCGGGCGTTCCCATTCTGGGAAAGCCCAGTCGCGGAAGTCGCTGATTTCAGCCCACGTGGATGGGTGCCCCACGTCGCCGAGATAGAACAATCCTTCAGAAAATATCGTTATGAAATAAGTGACGCAGCGTCTCTGCGAAACGTGGCGACTTTCGGACGCAAACAAATCCGCCTTTCGAGAACTGAGCCCCGCTCGTCGGGAGCGGGGCTCGGGTTCACCTCACAGCTAATTGGGCTGCGACTGCCAGCTTAGTTCCGGTCTCTGCCACGGTCGTCGCGATCTCTCCGGTCGCGGTCACGGTCGTGGTGATCACGGTCGCGGTGCTGATCATCGCGATCCCGATAATGGTCGTCGCGGTCGCGATAGCTGTTGTTCCAGACGCGATCGCGATCGTCATTGTCGCGGTAGCCATCATTCCAGACCTGAGCACGGTCGCGAGTGTCGCGCTGGTTGTAGACATAGCCGTCGCGATTTCGGCCGTTATCCCAGCGCTGCTCCTGGGCGAAGGCTCCGGCGCTGAGTCCCAGCGTCAGCACTGCCATTGCTACGATCCATTTGCCGCGTTTCATATAGCCCTCCAGATCCTTGCCTATGTGTTGCTCAGTGGATTGGATGAAGGCTTTGCGCGAGGACACGTAACGATTCGTAAAGTCAGTGTTAAATGTTGTAAAGAACAGACCGTGCGGCTCAGGGTGTTGTCACGCCGGCTCCTGCAGGAGACGCAACAAGTTACGCCTCTACTGCGAGGTAGTGGCGGTGTCACACCGCGTGATTGACAGGCGACGTACACTGTTTGGCCCGGGATAGAACATGGCGATATGGGATGCCGTCTTCGTGGGCAGTGGAATCAACTCGCTGGTGGGTGCCGCCTTGCTCGCCAAAGCGGGATGGAAAGTCTGCGTGCTGGAGCGCAATTCCTGGTTGGGCGGCGCCATTCGGACGGCGGAGCTAACCGAGCCGGGCTTTTTGCATGACGTTTTCTCCGCCTGGCATCCGCTGTTCGCGGGCTCGGAGGCCTTTGGGCTGCTGAAGAAAGATCTATCGGCGCGCGGCCTGGAATATCTGAATACCGACTATCCTACCGGCACCCTGATGCCGGACGGTACTGCCGCATTTCTTTCCACCTCCCAACCAGCCAATGTGCATGAATTCGAGCATCTGGCGACGGACGATGGCAACGCCTGGTCGCAGACGGTTGATTTGTTTTTGAAAAATGCTGAACTGGCTTTCGGACTGCTGGGAACGGAGCTTTGGTCGGGCGCGGGCCTGCGACTGGCCACCAAATCGTTCCGCCGTTTGCGGACTCGAGGCGCGCTGGAATTCTCCGCCGATCTGTTGGGTACCAGCCGCGACTGGCTCATCTCGACCTTCCGCTCCCCGGCAATTCATGGGCTGTTTGCTCCCTGGGTGCTGCACATGGGATTGGGCCCGGAGGGCGCAGGCTCGGGATTAATGAACAAGATCATTGCGGTGGCCCTGCAAATGGGAGGCATGCCCGTGCCGCGGGGAGGCGGGGCGCGACTGGCGGACGCGCTAGTGCGGCTGATCCGCAACGCCGGCGGGCAACTGGAAACTGACGCTCACGTGGAACGAGTGGAGGTAAAAAATGGCCGAGCCGTCGGCGTGCACTCGCAGGGTAAGCTGATCGAAGCACGCAAAGCGGTGGTATGTAGCGTGACGCCGCAGCAACTCTACACGCGGTTGCTGGAGCGACGCGTTTTGCCGGATTGGGCTGTGGCGCGGGCGAAGCGCTTTCGCTATGGACGCGCCGACATGCAGATTCACCTTGCGCTTTCGGAGCCGCCGCGCTGGCCGGGAAACAATGAGCGCTTTCTGCGCACCGCTATCGTACACGTCAACGACGGACTGGACGGAGTTTCCCGGGCAGTAAACGAGGCCGAGCGCGGGCTGATCCCGACCGATCCAACTGTTGTAGTGGGACAGCCGATGGCAGTGGATCCCTCGCGTGCGCCCCAGGGAAGGTGGATTTTCTGGCTGCAGCTGCAGGAACTGCCCAGCCGTCCGAAAGGCGATGCCGCCGGGAAGATTGATACGGGCGATGGCAGGTGGACGGAGTCGCTGCGCGAACGATACGCCGATCGGGTAATTGCCAAGCTGGGGGGGCAAATTCCCAACCTCGAGAGCTCGATCATGAAGCGGGCAGTGCTCTCGCCTGCCGATTTGGAATCCGCCAATATCAATCTGGTTGGCGGCGATCCGTATAGCGGGTCTTGCGCGCCAGATCAGTTCTTTTTGTGGCGCCCATTCGCAGGAGTGGCCAACCACCGCACTCCGGTGCATGGGTTGTACCACATAGGAGCTTCGACGCATCCGGGGCCAGGGTTGCATGGGACGTCGGGGCTGCTGGTGGCAAGGCAGCTACTGGGTGCGCGGACGATGCGAAACCTCGCAGGTGGATAGTGCGTTTAACCTGTACGTTCGAATGAGAAGAGAGGGTTTGGTTTCTGTCGAAAACGCAAGGTCCCTCGACTCGCGCTCCCCTTCGGCAAGATCAGGGCAGGCTTTCGCAAAGCTCGGGTCGCGCTCGCTCGGGATGACAGAAAGAAGGAATGCCGAACGTAGATACCCTCTTTCGAAAGAAACTGTGCGATGTCTATTCCGGAATGTCGGGGTGGCGGGTGGCCAGGCGGTAGCGGCCGGAATGGAAGACGAGAGGCTCGCCGTCGGAATACTTGTAATCCTCTACTTCGCCCAGAAAAATCACGTGGTCGCCGCCGTCGTACTGACGAACATTGCGGCAAACAAAGTGGGCGTTGACGCCGCTGAGCAGGGGCACGCCGGCGGGGCCCTCAACGAACTCAACTCCAGAGAATTTATCGGGCACTGGGGTGGAGAATTGCCGCGAAAGGTGGTGCTGGTTGGCAGCCAGCACATTCACCGCAAAGTGGGTGGCATGGGTGAAGTCGGAAAAGCTGGGAGCCTGCCGGGAGAGACTCCACGACACCAGGGGCGGATCCAGCGATACCGAAGAAAATGAATTGACGGTCACGCCCACTTTGCGGCCATCAGTGGTGCGGGCGGTCACCACGGTGA
This sequence comes from Terriglobales bacterium, assembly GCA_035252015.1. GTDB lineage: Bacteria > Acidobacteriota > Terriglobia > Terriglobales > Acidobacteriaceae > JAICWP01. The sequence continues at coordinate 3,058 of DATFDP010000200.1, read as the reverse complement.
CGCCGGTGGCGAACTGGCCGAGAGCGCGGCGGAAGTCGCGCCGGTCCAGGCGATCGGCCACCGCCTTAGCCTGCTGGCGAACGTAAATATCCGCCTCGGCGGGGTCCATAAACCAGGGAAACAGCGTGCGCGGATCGTCGAACCCATTGACCACGGCGGCGCTCACGGCCTTGATCCTGCCGGCACAATCCAGCAGTTTGAGAACATGTCCCGGCGGCTTGAGAAGCAGGTTGGTCCAATCGACCACCCACTGCGCGTAGCCCGTCCAGTAGCGCTCGAAGGTCTGCTGCATCCATTCACCATCGGCTGGCTTTTCACCGCGTTCGAGAATGCTTTCCAGGTAAATCTCGGCGCAGCGGGCAGCATTGTTGGACCCCTGCCCGGTGATGGGATCATTGAGCACTACCGCGTCGGCCATGCCCAGAACGGACCGCCCTGAGGAAAGCACGCCGATCGGCCGGCGCACGATGGGAGTAACGCGGCCGGTGAGAACGCCGTGATCGTCGGTCAGTTCGATTTCGCGGCTGCGCTCGGCCTCCCAGGGCAAGAATTTTTCCAGTATCCACTTGCTGCGTGCGAGATGATCAGCAGGCGTCTTCACGTCGTTCCAACAATCCATGGGCCCGCCCGGGATACCCTCAAACACCATGATTTCGCATTGACCGGTGGTGGTGAGCGCCGGAAACACGAAATATTCGCCGACATTGGGAATCAAATTGAAGCAGACGGCAGGGTAAGGACGGCGCGGGCGAAGATTGCGGACATACGTGAGGGCGAGAGCGCGCTGCGGCTCAGAATATGGCGACCGAGTTGGGTCACGCTGGAAAACGTCGCCGAGGGCGCCCTTGCCGCTGGCCACAATCACAAGATCGTGGCTGCGGGCGCAGGCGTCGAGTTCCTCGCGGCCGACGGCTTGAACACGCAGAGTTCCACCGCGGTTTTCAAATTCGCTCATCCAGCGCGGGATTTTCACGCGCTGATCCACCGACTCCGCATAATCATCGAGGCGCGCCGACCAGTCCAGGCTCTTGCCGCCTACGCCGTCGGGCACGGTGAAGGCTATGCCCTCTACCTTGGGACATTCCTCTTCCCAGTAGTTCATCTTGAGGTTACGCTCGATCTCCAGCGCGGAATCAAACATGCACTGGCTGGACATCACATAGCCGTCGTGAATTTCGTGCGTGGAACGGTCGGAGTAGAGTGTCACTTCATAGCCGGCCCCGAGGAGCCCCAGAGCTAGCTGCAATCCCGACTGGCCGGCGCCGACAATGGCGATGCGCTTCATGAAGAAAGAGCCTATTCCATCAGCTTGGGAATGGTGGGAGCCGCCATTTCCGGACCCATGGCGGAGTAGCCGCCGTCCACGGCCAGGTCGGTCCCGGTAACGAACGAAGAGTGGTTGGAGCAGAGGAACAGGACGGCCTGCGCCACTTCTTCCGGTTCGCCGACCCGCCCCAGGAGATGGAACGGGCCGCCGACGCGGTTAGTTTTAGCTTTGTCTCCATGAGTGAGGTCGTCCATGAGGCGGCACCAGGTCCAGCCCGGCGAAACGGAGTTAACGCGAATTTTGTCGCCGGCCAGGTCCATGGCTTCATTGCGCGTGAGCTGCAGAATAGCCGCCTTCGTGACGGGATACAGCCAGCGGCCGGTCTGGGCCACCTTGGCGCTGATGCTGCCGAAGTTGACTACTGCGCCGGCGCCGCGTTTTACCATGTGCGGGCGCACGGCTTTGAGCATCATCACTCCACCCACCACGTTGATGTTGTAGCTATCGAGCCAGTCTTTACGCGAGGAATTGAGAGCATCGTCTATGTATACGCAGGCCAGGTTGATGAGAAAATCCACACCGCCGAAAGTGGAAACTGTGCGCTCGACGCAGGCGGCGATCTGGGTGTCGTCGGCGAGATCGGTTTTCACAAACAGCACGTCTTTACCAGCTTGTTTGGCCACCGCCAGGCCGCCCTGCTCGTTGACGTCAGCAATCACAACCTTGGCACCTTCGCGCTGAAACGCGCGCACCACGGCAGCGCCAATCAGCGTCGCGCCGCCGGTGACAATACTGATTTTTCCTTTGATTCCATCCATGCTGAGCTCCGTGCTGACTACGGGTTTGGGAAGGCAAACCGTATCACGCGGCCGCACAGCGTAACAAGTGCGCCGTCCTTGTTTTGCGGCGTCGCTGGGGTTGGCGGTATAGTATGCAGCCTGTTCCGGCAGTATTGGCTGAGGCAGGACCGAAAGCGACCAGGAGCGAACATGCGCAAAATCGCGATCATCGGCGGGGGACAATCGGGATTGCAGCTGGCACTGGGCCTGCTGCAGAACAAGTATGAAGTGACGGTGGTGTCCAATCGCGCGCCGGAGCAGATTTTCAAGGGGCGCGTCACCTCCAGCCAATTCATGTTTCACGACTCCCTCCAGAACGAGCGAGACCTGGGCATTAACTTTTGGGAGAAGGAATGTCCGATTACAGAAGGCATTGCCTTCACCATTCCCGGTCCCAATCGCACCAAGGCGCTGTTCTGGGACGCTAAGCTCGACCATTACGGGCAGTCGGTGGACCAGCGGGTGAAATTTTCGGGGTGGCTGAAGGAATTCGCCAAACGCGGCGGGAACTTGGTGATTCAGGACGCCGGGCCCAAGGACGTGGACGAATACGCCAAGAAGAATGATTTGATAATTGTGGCCGCGGGCAAGGGCGAGATCAACCGCATGTTCGAGCGCGATGCCGAGAAGTCGCCCTTCGACCAGCCGATGCGCGCCCTCGCCCTCACCTACGTGAAGGGCATGGCGCCGAGGAAGCCGTTCACCGCCGTATCGTTCAACCTGGTTCCCGGGGTGGGAGAGTACTTTGTGTTCCCGGCGCTGACCACAACCGGCGCTTGCGAAATCATGGTATTTGAAGGCGTGCCGGGCGGGCCGATGGACTGCTGGGCGGACGTAAAAACGCCGGAGCAGCACCTGGCCAAGAGCAAATGGATTCTGGAGACCTTGATGCCGCTGGAAGCTGACCGCTGCGGCAACGTTGAACTCACCGACGAGAACGGCATCCTGGCCG
>DATFDP010000199.1:0-38354 GCA_035252015.1 Terriglobales bacterium | reverse complement strand
ATTTTCTGCGCGAACAGCGCCTGCTTGGATTCTCCCTCTGTGAAAGGTTGATTGACGAGGCGATCGACGCCTAAGCCTCTGCTCCAGGTCCTTTCCTTTGTGGCGGCAGCTGTTTCTCCTCCTCAATGCCCAGTTGGATGCGGCCAGTACCATGCAGCTCATGCCCGCCGCTTTCCGCCGAAGTTCACGTATTCATTTTCGCCCTGACGGCGCTCCCCAGCCTCCCCCGCCCGGAGTTTCCACGCGGATACGCTCGCCGGCTTTCAAGCGCACGCTGGCCTTGCCGGCGAGTTGCTGTCGGCTGCCATCGGCGCGTAGGACGTCGGTGCGCCCGGCCGCGCCTGGCTCCCCTCCCTTTAAACCATACGGGCGCCCTTGGCGCCGGTCCGCAAGCAGCGTAACGTCGGCTTCGGTCAGCACCTCGATTTCGCGCACAATGCCGTCACCGCCGCGATATTTACCTTCGCCGCCACTGTTCGGCCGCAGCGAGTAGCACCGCACCCGCAGCGGATAAGCATATTCCAGCGCCTCCGCCGGCGTGTTCAGCGAGTTGGTCATGTGGGTGTGCACGCCGGAAACTCCCCCCTTGGTGGGACGCGCTCCCATTCCTCCAGCAACAGTTTCGTAGTAGGCGAAAGGCTCGCCTGTGCGCGGATCCATGCCGCCCACAGTCAAATTATTCATGGTGCCGGAAGCGGCCGCGGGAATGCGCTGCGGGATAGCCTCCGCCAGCGCTCGCAGCAGAACGTCTACAATGCGCTGCGAGGTTTCCACGTTCCCTCCCGCCACCGCCGCCGGCGGGCGCGCATTCACCACCGTTCCCGCAGGCGCAATCACTTCGATGGGGCGCATCAGCCCCGCTGTGGCCGGCACATCTTCCGTCAGCAGGCAGCGAAACACATAGAAGCACGCCGACCAGGTGATGGCCTCCACCGCGTTGATGGCGCCTTCCACCTGCTGGTCGGTGCCGGTAAAATCCACCGTGACCAGCGGTCCCGGTTTGCCGTTTTTACGGAATGTAATCGCTACTGCGATATGCACCGGGCGCCCGTTTACACCGTCGTCGTCGAGCGCGTCCTGCGCCCGGTAGGTTCCCGGCGGCACCTGCGCCAGGAAGGCCCGCATCATGCGCGCGGAATAATCCAGCAGCTCGCGCCCAGCCCTTGTCACCTCCCGCAGGCCGTAGCGCCGGCAGATTTCTTCCAGTCGAGTGAGCCCGGTGTGGCAGGCCGCGATCTGCGCCCCCAGGTCGCCTTCGCGCTCGCGGGGGGTGCGCACATTGTTCAGCACCAGCGCCAGAACGTCGTCATCCAATCTGCCGCCACGCATCAGCCGCACCGGGGGGATGCGCAGCCCTTCCTGGTAGATTTCACGGCATGGCCCCATGGAACCGGGATAAGCGCCTCCCACATCGGCGTGGTGAGCGCGCGAGGCCACAAAAAAATTGGGCGCTTTGCCTCGCTTCCGCGTTCCCCTGGCGTAAAACGGCGCCACCAGCGTGATATCGGGCAGATGGGTGCCGCCGCAGAAAGGATCGTTGAGCATGGCCATGTCGCCTGGCCCGAGGGGCACGCGTTCAATGGCCGCGCGCACAGACATGGGCATAGAACCCAGGTGCACCGGCATATGGTCGCCCATGGCGATGACCTCGGCTTCGCTGTCAAAAACCGCACAGGAGTAGTCGCGCCGCTCCTTGATGTTGGGCGAAAATGCGGTGCGGCGCAGCGCCGCTCCCATTTCCTCGGCGATGGAGTGGTAGAGGTTCTTAAAAATTTCCAGCTCAATCGGATCGCTTGCCATGCGGGAAAGTTTACGCCAAGTACAGCAAAACCAAGTTCTACGGCCGACCCCCAGTACACCGCGAAATTCAAAGGAGATTTTTTGCCGGATTTGTTCCCGCTTTTCCACAAAAATTTAGGCTCCAAAGGCGTTTACTCCGTAGGAACCCGACTTTGTAATTGACAGCAAAACTTTTCCACCGCACCATCGCACCAGAAGTGCTGCTCGCAGCAAGAGCAGCCGGGGCCCTTTCGTACCTTGCAACGGAAATCGTTCACGGAGGGAAAACTTCGATGCCGATGAAGAAGAAAGCAAAGAAAAAGAAGAAACACTAAGCGAGGCTGTACCTCTTGTTGGGCCCTGAAGGAGTTTTTGGTCTCCGCCACAGCGGGGACCTTTTTACTTCAGTCCGGCACTTGTGAGGTGTTTCCCCTACGTTCCTGACCAGGGCTCGCCGCCGACTTCTAAAATCCCAAATCCTTACGAAAGTTGTTGTTCTCAGCCCTGCGTCATGCTAGAAACACGCAAAGCAAGCTCTTGCGCCCCGTACTTTCTCCCAGGGAAGGAAGAAGGATGAGCCTGACCAAAAAGAAAGCCGAAAAAGCCAAGTCCATCGAACCCGTCATTCCCGATAAGCTTTACTTCCGCATCGGCGAGGTCGCGGAGCTGTGCGAGCTGCCCACGTATGTGCTGCGCTTCTGGGAAACAGAGTTTTCCCAGTTGCGTCCCACCAAGAGCAGCACTGGCCAGCGCATGTACCGCCGGCGGGACGTGGACAACGTCCTGCAGATCCGCAAGCTGCTTTACGAAGACGGGTTCACCATTGCCGGCGCGCGTCAGTACCTGCGCGAAGCAGCTCGTGCCACCGCTGCCAACCAGACTGCCTTGCCCTTTCCCACCCGTCACACAGCCGAGATCAAGCGGGTGCGTCAGGGGTTGCGGGAAGTTCTGGGGATGCTCTCGGCGCGTCCGCATTAGCCGACAGCGCCTGGTGTGCTACCGGCTCTGGGCAGGGCGATCCGCCCGCGCCTGCACGAGCTTACTGGTGGTACCCTCTTATCCGCTATGAAAGTTTCCTCCACCACAGTCTGCAGGCTGCCGGCCTTCATTTGCCTGCTTATTTTTCCTGCTCTCTGGGCCGCTCCGCTTCGCGCCCAGCACCACGACATGCGGGGCATGCACATGGCCATGCCAGTGAACAGCATCGCCACGCTCGCGGTGAAAGATGACGTCGACAAGCAAGTGCTCACCGCCAAACTGGGCCCCTTGAACCTTCCCGCCAACACCAGCCACATGCGCACAGCACAGCCGCGGGCCCAGTTTCTGAAGATTCCCTTCGACGGGTGGATCATCGCTTACCACCCCCGCCTGGTCGACGACAAGGGCAACGTGATTCCCGGCCGCCTGCTCCACCACGTCGCCTTCTACAACACCGCACGCCCCGATTTTATTTGCCCCAACAAGCAGGAGCACATCTTCGGTGCTGGCGGCGAAATGAACGACTGGCCGGCCACTCCTGGCTTCGGTTACCGCGTCCGCCCAGGTGACCGCATCCGCATCACCAGCATGTTTCACAACCCAACCGCTGTCAGTTATCCCGCCGCGTACCTGGAAGTGCGCATGGACTACCGCAAGACCGGCACGCCGCTCAAGAGTGTGTATCCGACCTGGCTGGACGTGAAAACCTGTGGTGATTCCAGCTACGACCTGAAACCGGGCCGCAATGTCACTACCGGCGACGTGACCTTGAATTATCCGGGAATTCTGCTCGGGGTGGGGGGCCACATGCACGATTACGGCCGCGAACTGGTGCTCACGAATCTGACCCGCCAGCAAACCGTGGCCACCCTCGATTCCAAACTCGATGCCAGCGGCCACATGCTTTCCATGCCCATCGTGCTGTTCATGAAAGAAGGCGGGTATAAGGTCGCGCCGGGCGATCGCATGCAGGTCACCGCCACCTACCTGAATCCCACCGGGCACCTTCTGCGCGAGGGCGCCATGGGCATCGTGGTTGGCTACTTCTTGCCCGCCAACGAGCAGCAGTTCGAAAAACTCCACCGTTCGACCGCGGCGCCAATGAAGAATTAAGAATTAAGGAAGAATTAAGAATGATGAATGTCGAATGATGAATGGACTCCGGTCCCGGACGGCACTGGCTCAATTTATCATTCTTCATTCATCAATCATCAGTCAGGCCGCGTGCTTCTCTACCAGAAATGCCATGGCCGTGCGTAGCGCTTCTTCGCCGTTGAGCGCGATGGGAAAAGACTGGTCCGGCATCTTGCGCCACACACCGTTTTCCTGCAGGTAAGTGGAGACGTAATAGGGAATGTCCGGGTTGGAATAGGAGTGCCAGAGTTCCAGCTTGTAGGAAGTACCGGAAATAACCACTAAGCCGGTCTTCACCAGTTCCCAGGATTCAGTGATCCCGGCAAAGCATCGAAAATCCTCCAGCGCATTCTGGGCCATGCGGGCTATTCCTCCGTCCTGTAATCAGATGCCCGCTGCCTGGTGGCGGAAGCACGAAAAAGGCCACTTCAAGACCCCAACGGGAACCGTTTTCTATGGCCGAATGTCCAGCGACCATCGGCTTACACCTGCCGTTCCGGAATCATCTAAACTGGTCCAGATGCGGACCGTGCTCAAACTGCTGGGAATCGCGGTACTTGCAGCCGCCGCCTGGCTGGCTTGGGCGTTGTGGCTGCCCGTGAGGCCAGCGGCCCAGACCACCGTGTTGTTGCATCCCGGTTACACCACCCGTCACATCGCGCACGAGCTTAAGTCCGCAGGCGTAATTCGCAGTTCTAGCGCCTTCCTGCTGTGGCATTTTGTCGCTCATCCCCGCACCCTGAAGGCGGGCGAATACCTGTTCGAACAATCTGCCAATGCAATCCAAGTGCACCGCCGCCTGGCTCACGGGGATGTTTACGTGCACACAGTCGTAATTCCCGAAGGCTTCAATATGTTTGAGGTGGCGCAGGCCATGCAAGCTGCCGGATTGGGCTCGGAAAAAGAATTCCTGCAGGCCGCCCGCGCGGATATCGTTCTCGTCCACGATTTGGACCCGCAGGCCACTTCGCTCGAGGGCTACCTTTTCCCGGATACCTATCAATTCACCCGCACCCAGACTCCCACCGACATGCTGGCCGTGATGGTGCATCGTTTCCGCGCCAAGGTGCACTCGCTGGGATTGACCGGCAATCTGCACCAGGTGGTCACCATGGCTTCCATCGTGGAGAAGGAAACCGCGGTCTCTCAGGAACGTCCGCTTGTGGCCAGCGTTTACTACAACCGGCTGAGCCAGCGCGTGGCCCTCGACGCCGACCCCAGCGTGATCTACGCCGAACTGCTGGCGGGCTCCTACACGGGCGCGCTGCACCACGACGATATGCAGTTTGATTCCCCCTACAACACTTACCGCCACATCGGACTGCCGCCGGGACCCATCGCTAACCCGGGAGTAGCTTCGCTGCAGGCCGCCATGCGTCCGGCCAACAGCGACTATCTTTATTTTGTCAGCGCCGGCGACGGCCACCATCGCTTTGCCGCCACCCTGGAAGAGCACAATCACAATGTGGCTCTGTATCGCAAAGCAGTTAACGTCATGAGGTAAGCGGCGCGCATCACGGCCTTTCCCCTTGCATCTAAAAAAGTTTTGCCGCGCTACCGCCCACCGTACCGGGCCCGCGGCACGTTATATACTCTTGGGGAGCTCTAATTATTCATCGTAACCGCTGCATGGCTTTTCCTCTGCGCCACCGCGTTCTCCTGCCGCTTCTTGTAGTTATCCCGTTGAGCGGCTGCCTGTTTCGCTCACGCAAAGTGGAGAACCGGATCAGCACGGCACAGCTGCTCACCGCTACCCGTGACCAGCTGGTGGAGGAAATCAACTCCCAGGCCAACCGGATCCACACCCTCAATGCCACAGTGGATATCGATACCTCGGTAGGCGGCGAAGTGAAGGGCAAGATCACGGAATACAAGCAGATTCGCGGCTATGTGCTGGTGCGCAAGCCGGACATGATGCGCATGATCGGCCTTATGCCCATTGTGCGCAACCGCGCCTTTGACATGGTGAGCAACGGCGAGACTTTCAAGCTCTGGATTCCGGTCAAAAACAAGTTTTTTGTCGGCCGCAACGATGTGGTTCTGCCCTCCAGCCAGCCCCTGGAAAACATACGGCCACAGCAGATTTACGATTCCCTGCTCTTGCGCCAGATTAGTACCCAAGACATCGCGGTGCTGGAAAACGGTTACGAGGAGGTGCAGGACCCCAAAACTCACAAATGGATGCAGCAACCCGATTACGAGCTTGATGTCATCAGCAAAAATGGGGCCGGCTGGTACCTGCAACGAAAAATCATCTTCAACCGTGTGAACCTGCAGCCCGACCGCCAGCTCATGTACGACCAGAACGGCTATGTCGCGACGGACACCCGCTACAGCGATCTTCGTGATTACAACAGCTTTAAGTTCCCTTCCGTCATTCAGATATGGCGTCCGCAGGAGGAATATTCCATTGTGCTCAACATGGTGAAGCTGCAGATCAACCAGCCGCTCACCAATGAGCAGTTTGATCTGCAACAGCCGCCTGGGGCACAGGTGGTCCGCCTGGACCAGTCGCGCCCCTCCAAGTCAGGCAATTGAGCGGGCCCTGCCCGCGCGTTTGCATCGGGCGCGACAGAAGACTTGCTTTCCTGACTCCTGACTCGTGGCCCCTAACTCCTGAGGCAACCCTGGCCTGTGACTCTGGTTCTTCTTGACTTCCAGGTAGTGCAGAGGATGTTTCGCGGGAGAACAGGGACCATGGGAAGGTAACCACGGTACCTTTGTTCGATTGACCCGCCGAAAAAAGCCGTAGTACGATTCCAGCAGTTCCGGAATCAAAGACAGGTGAAAGGTCCTAAGTCCTAGAGGCGCATGAGGATTCGACAGTTCTATTGGTTTACCCCGCTGCTCGTCGCCCTGGCTCTGGGAAGCACATCCTGCCAAACTGCAGCTAAGAAGCCGGCATTGGCGATTGTCCCGCAGTTACCTGCCGCTCCTCCGATTCAACCTAAGCCCACAGCTATACCAGCTCCCGATCCCACACCGCAGGAGGCTCCGCCTCCCGTGGCCAAGGCTGACCCGATTGATGCCCTGGTCGCCCAGGCCGAGGAGCAATATCAGGCAGGTCAGGCCAATTACTCGGCGGGCCATTTGGAGGCGGCCAAGGCTAATTTCGACCGCGCCTTCGATATCCTCACCCAGGCTCCGGGCGGGGCCAGCTCCGACGAGCGCCTGCAGAAGGAATTCGACAAGATTGTAGATGGCGTAAACAGCCTGGAACTGGTTGCCCTGCGCCAGGGTGATGGCTTTACTGAGCAGAAGTCCGAGCCCGCCCCGATTGATGAAACCAACCAGATCACCTTTCCGGTGGACCCTAACCTCAAGGCCAAAGCGGCGGAAGAAATCCGCCAGATTCACTCCGACCTGCCGCTGACCATGAACGATGCCGTGGCCGGCTACATCAATTACTTCTCCACCCGCGGCCGCGGTGTGCTGGAACGGGCGCTGACCCGCGCCGGCCTGTATAGCGACATGATCCGCCGGGTGCTTAAGGAAGAAGGCGTGCCCCAGGACCTGATTTACCTGGCAGAGGCAGAATCTGGCTTTCACCCCGTGGCTTTGTCGCACGTGGGCGCTCGCGGGCTTTGGCAGTTCATGTCCAGCCGCGCACGAGGATACGGCCTGGAGCGCACCTGGTGGGTGGATGAGCGCCAGGATCCCGAAAAATCCACCCGCGCCGCCGCCCGTCACCTCAAAGACCTCTACAAGGAATTTGGCGATTGGTACCTGGCCATGGCCGCCTACAACTCCGGGCCGCTCACGGTGATGCAGGCGGTGCAGCGCACCGGCTATGCCGATTTCTGGGAACTATACCGGCGCAACGTGCTGCCGGCGGAAACCCGCAACTATGTGCCCATCATTATCGCCGTGGCCATCATGGCCAAGAATCCGGCGCAATATGGGCTGGATCGAATCGTTCCTGACAAGCCAATCCCGGCAGACACGGTGACCATTAATTACCCGGTGGATCTCCGCCTGGTAGCGGAATGCGTGGACACTTCCGTGGCGACGCTGCAGGAGTTAAATCCCAGCCTGCTGCGCATGACCACACCGCGCGAAGGCAGCTTCGACCTGCACCTGCCGGCGGGCACTACGGACAAATTTCAGACGGCGATTGCGGCCATACCACGCGACAAGCGCGTGTGGTGGCGCTACCACACCGTGACAGCAGGCGAGACTCTGGCCGGCGTGGCGCGCGGTTATCACACCACTTCGCGCTCCATAGCCGAGGCCAACAGCCTGGACGGTAAAGAACTGGAAGCGGGCGCGAAGCTGATTATTCCCGTGGCTGCCGGGCGTTATGTGGAAGCGATCGCGTACTCGCGCCGTCTCACGCGTTACCGGGTGCGCCGAGGCGACACTTTAACCTCGGTTGCGGATGATTTTGGCGTTCCCGTGGCGCGCCTGCGCCGCTGGAATCCCCGCGTTGGGAAAAAGCTGCGCCCCGGGACGGTGCTCTATCTGCACCGACCGCTGGCTCCCGGAGAACGCGAGGTCGTCTCCACCCACGGTCGGACTAAGTACAAGCGCAACAGCAAGTTACGTGCGTCCGCCGCGGGGAATAAGCAGATTAGGCATAAAGTACGTCAAGGCGAGACTCTCTACAGCATTGCCAACCAATACAACACCACCGTGGCAGCGCTGCGACGCACCAATGGCAAAGTGGCGGCTAATTTGCGAGCTGGCGCGGTGCTGGTAATCCAGGAAAATCCCTGAAGAAGTTTCCGCCTCTCACCACCCACGCAATCTCTTCGTAAGGTGTAATATGCGGGTGCAGCGCATCACAGTGTGTTGCGGAATCGCCATGCTATAATCGCGCGCCGTCCGCGAAGACGCTTTTCGCGCGGCGCAGCGGCAGTGTGGTCTGGCAGTCTTGTTTAATTTCCTAATGGGCAGGGGTTGCCGCTCGGTGACGGCAACTTTCGCAGCGGAGATCAGGAGGAGCCATGCGATTTTTGGATGATGAGACACTGTACGGGCGAGACGACGATATGGACGAATTCGGCGACACCGGTTCTTATGGCGAGTCGCTGGAAGAAGATTACGAAGAAGAGGAAGAAGAGGAAGAGGAGCCGGTAAGCGGCTCCGGTGAAGCGCCCTCCGTGCCGGCTATGACGCCGGAGCCGGAGGAACCCCCCGCAGGAGGCGGCGGAGGGCGCGGCTCGAAACGCGCTCCCGCAAAGAAAAAAGCGCCAGCGCGAAGGGCGGCGACGAAGCGCCCAGCCGCCCGTGCGAAAAAAGGCGCCGCTAAGAAGCGGGGAGGCAAGAAAAAGGCGGCCAAGCGGGGCGGCAGCCGCAGCCGGGGCAAGTCGTCGGCACGCAAGGGCAAGGCGAAACGCAAGAGCTCACGCAAGCGCCGCTAATCCCGATCACAATGTTTTGTTGAGCCGCGGGAATCCCCGCGGCTTTTCTGCTTTAACGCAGAATGAGGATCAACAATGGCTCATCCTGAAAACGCGGCCAGGATTTCGCGAATCCTTGTGGCCACAGATTTTTCTCCGCAAGCCGGCAAGGCGCTGCAATGGGCCCATTCCTGCGCGCGTGCCTTCGGGGCGAAACTGTTATTGCTTCATGTAATTGATATTTTCAGCCTGGCCGAGGTCGGGTGTGTAATCGGTGGAATTGACCCCCTGCATCTGCTGCGGGAGCAGGCTCACAAGTGCATGGGGGAATTGAAGGCGGTGGTGCCGGATGCCGAGACAATGGTTCATGAGGGCTCGCCGCGCCCCGCGATCGTCGATGCCGCGCTGGAATTGGACTGTCAAATGATCGTGATGGGAACCCACGGCCGCTCCGGATTGGCGCATCTGCTTCTGGGCAGCGTGGCCGAGTACGTAGTGAGGAATAGCAAGGTTCCCGTGCTCACCGTTCGAATCCAGGGGGAACGATGAGGTTGCATCCGCTACTTCTTGCGCTCCACTGCCGTGAGGCAGCGGCCGTACAGTTCCAGCAGGTGAGTGGCGTACTCCTCGGGCTTGGAAGCCACGCTGCCACCGAAGCCGGCGCCCGCGGAGCCGGTCTTGCCGTAACCGGTGGTCATGGCGATGAACCGCATCATGTCGAGCGCGATATCCTCATTGCGCCGCGCACCCACAGGAATATTCACTGCTTCGTTCATGAATTCCTCCGCATTGAATGTGGCGCAGAATTGGGGCTTACCACAGCCGCCTCACGCCAAAATTCGATATTACCAGAGCAAAAGGGGCCCGCGGGCGAGGTCAACCGCCCCACAATTTCATGGCACCGCATGCAGAATTCTTCGACTGACTAGGAATGACATCGGTGCAGGCAATGCCTGCAAGAATCAGGCAAGCAACTTCCGGCTCGTATACAATTCGGCATCGCCATTCCATTTCAGACAGGCAGGTTCTTTGGGTATCCAATACGGCGTATCTTCAGGGCTCAAGCTGACGTCAGATGTGTTTCAACGTCAGGGAGAGAGTCGAGGACTGTTGTGGCCAGCATCGAAGAAAAAAACCTGAAACGATTGAGCCGCCGCGAGCTGCTGAAACTGGTGCCGCTGGCGGCCGTGGGAGCATTTGCGGTCACGCGTTGGCAGGATCCCTTGCTGGGCCGCGGTGTGCGCTTGAGCGATTGGGCGTCCGGCCTGGTTTTCCGACGGCGTCATCCGGCAGCCACATTCTCCGACGCCGATGTGGTGCCCTTCGAAAAATTTCCTTACAACGGCTACGACGACCTCGACCCGGGGGTGGACCTGGAGAACTGGACGCTCACGGTGGCAGGCAATGTGCGCCATCCGGGCGAGTACACGCTGGCGCAAATTCAGGCATTGCCTAAGATTCGCCAGAATACGCGCCATGTGTGCGTGGAAGGCTGGGACGTGATCGGCTCCTTCGGCGGCGTCCGCATCTCCGATTTTTTGACGCTCGTGGGCGCGGACGCCAGCGCGCGCTTTCTCACCGTGGAGTGCGCCGACGATTACTACGAATCGCTGGACATGGCTACGGCCCTGCATCCGCAATCGCTTCTATGTTACGAGATGTACGGCAAGCCGTTGGACCGCGGGCATGGCGCTCCGCTTCGCCTGAGCTTGCCTACCAAACTGGGATACAAATCGGCCAAATACCTGACTAAACTATCCGTCACCAACGTGCTGGGAGCAGAGCGCGGCTACTGGGAAGACCAGGGCTACAGCTGGCACGCAGGGCTCTAGAAAAAAGATGGCGAGCGGAGCACAAACCGGAGAACCGGAAGCCAAACGTCCAGAACCGCAGCCAAAGCTGGTGACGGCGGCCTATGAGCATCCCTGGGCCATACGCTTCACGCACTGGTTGAACGCGGCGGCGATTTTTGTACTAGCGGCCAGTGGCCTGCGCATCTTCCGCGCTTTCCCCAGCTTCGGGGCAAAGATTCCCGAGCGCGACCTCATCAACATTCCGAAAGCGCTCACCCTCGGTGGCTGGCTGGGAGGAGCCTTACAGTGGCATTTCACCTTCATGTGGCTTTTTGCGGGCAGCGGCGTGCTCTACATCGGTTACCAGTTGCTCAGCGGCCACTACAAAACGGTGCTGTTTATGCCACGGGATGTAAAGGGTGTGTGGCCAATGACGCGCCACTATTTTTTGTTCGGTGCCAAGCCGGCGCTTACTGAACAGTACAATGCGCTGCAGAAACTGGCCTACACGGTTACGGTGCTGTGCGGCGTGGCCTCATTGTTCACCGGCATTGTGCTCTACAAACCGGTGCAGTTTTCCTGGTTAGCGTGGCCGATGGGTGGTTATCATCTGGCGCGAGTGTGGCATTTCGCCGCCATGTGCGGTTTCCTGGCATTTATTCCCGGGCACCTGATTATGGTAGTGCTTCATGGCTGGTCGAACTTTGCCTCCATGCTGACGGGATGGAAGCGTGACCCCGAGTACCTGGCACGCAGGAGTGCCGAATAGCGGGCTTCTTAGCAGTCGGAATCTTTACTCGAAATCGAACTGGCTGCTCGGAATTGTTATGGCAGATCGCGTTTGGATCGCAGTGGTGATAACGGCAGCGCTGATCGCGGCGGCGGTCGGTTACGGATACTCACGCCCGGGGGCGACCGCTACCCTCCTGTCCCGGCACAGTGAACCGGCGATCCATATGCCCAACCGCCTGGTGGCCATCACCGCCGAGGGCAAACTCTTTCACGATCCTTCCTGCCGCTATATTCATGGAAAGAAAGAGATGGTGACCGCCCAAGATGCGGTTCGCCGCGGATATACCCCCTGCCCCCGGTGCCTGCATAAGGCACTGCAGCGCTGAAACCAAGTAGCTGATCACAGCCGCCCTGCGCCCCAACGCTAGCACGTGCTAGCATAAGAAAACGGGTGAGCCGCGAGGAGTCTGAAGGACAACTTCCAGGAGCAGTTCCGAATCCAACCGGGAGTCAGCTTGGGCACCCATAGGCGTCGATGGGAATAGGCATCGGCATCAGTTTAACCCTCACACCTGCTATGCGTAGCGCCAATCAGGGGAAGCAAGCAGCCATCCCCAATGAGATATTTGCGGGCACGGGCGAGGTGAGCGCGCGAATGCGCTCTCTGGACTGGTCGAAAACCCCGCTTGGCCCCATCTCCGATTGGCCACAAAGCCTGAAGACTTCTCTCGGCATTTGCCTGGCCTCCCGGTTTCCGACCGCCATGTATTGGGGGCCGGAGTACGTGGTGCTCTACAACGATGCCTACATCACCATCCTGGGCAGCAAGCATCCCTGGGCCCTGGGGCAGCGTTGCCGGGACTGTTGGGCCGAGGAACAAGGTTATCTCGAGCTGCTGAATGAGGTGTATCAGACTGGGAAAGCGGTTAGCGGGCCCGGAGCCAAGGTGCTGCTCAATCGTGGGCCCGGCGGGCAGCAGGAACACGCCTACTTCAATTTCCTTTACCAGCCGCTCAAGGACGACTCCGGCAAAGTGGAAGGCGTTTTCGTTCACTCTGTCGACGTGACCTCGCAGGCGGAGGCACGGCGTGGAAATGAGGAAAGCGAAGAGCAGTTCCGCATGCTGGCGGAGTCCATCCCGCAGCTGGACTGGATGGCCAACGCGGACGGCTGGATCTACTGGTACAACCAGCGCTGGTATGACTACACCGGCACCCAGCCGGAACAGATGATGGGCTGGGGCTGGCAGTCGGTGCACGATCCCGAGGTGCTGCCCAAGGTGATGGAGCGGTGGAAGGAGTCAATTCTCACCGGCCAACCCTTTGAGATGGTATTTCCGCTGCGCGGCGCTGACGGAAAGTTCCGCCAGTTTCTGACCCGCGTGCTTCCAGTGCGCGACGCCCAGAACAAGGTGGTGCGTTGGTTCGGCACCAATACCGACATAACGGTGCAGCAGAAAGCGGAAAGCGCCCTGCGCGAGAACGAGGAGCGCCTGCTCGCGGCCTTGGCTGCCTCCGATACCGGTATCTATCGGTGGGATCCGAAGACCGATGAGTTCGCGGAATTCGACGAAAACCTGAAGCGTCTTTTTGGTTTGTCCCCCACCGCGGAAATTCGTAAAACCGAAGATTTCGTCCGTTTAGTACACGCTGATGATATTCCCGATCTGCTGGCCGGGCTAGAACACCGGCGCCAGGGCGGTGATTTTGAAATGGAGTATCGGGTGGTGCTCTCGGACGGAAGCACCCGGTGGATTTACGATCGCGGCAAGATGGTTTGGAAGAATGGCAAACCGCACTATCTGGTGGGCGCTTGCAGCGATGTGACTACGCGCAAAAGAGAGGAAATTTCGCGTTTCAGACTGGCGGCCATCGTGGAATCATCGGATGATGCCATCGTCAGCAAGGACTTAAACGGCATCGTCACCAGCTGGAATGCGGCCGCGGAGCGCGTGTTCGGCTACACCGCCGCGGACATGATCGGACAGTCTATTTTGAAGATCATTCCTCCGGAGCTGCACTATGATGAGGTTCGCATCCTGGAAACTTTGCGCCGTGGCGAGCGCATTCACCACTTCGAAACAGTTCGCTTGACCAAAAGCGGGGAGCGCCTGGACGTATCGCTCACGATCTCCCCGGTTCGGGACGAGAACGGGCGAATTATAGGAGCGGCCAAGATCGCGCGCGACATCACACAGCGCAAGAAAACGGAAGAAGCCCTGCGCATGAGCGAGAAATTGGCCACCACTGGACGGCTGGCGGCTACGGTGGCCCACGAGATCAATAATCCGCTGGAATCGGTTGTGAACCTGGTATACCTGGCGAAGAGCCAAAAGGGACTGTCGGAGAATGTGCGCGAATACCTGCATGCCGCGGAGGAGGAATTGGACCGCGTTTCCCAGCTCACGCGCCAGGCGCTGGGCTTTTATCGGGAAAAGACCGCGGCCACTACCGTCCGCGTAGGACCTATCATTTCGCAACTGCGCACCGTTTTTTCTCCCAAAACCACCAACAAACGCATTGACCTTCAGATGGAAGTGGACCAGGATCCGGAGATTGTGGCGGTACCCGGCGAACTGCGGCAGCTTTTTGCCAATCTGCTGAGCAACAGCATTGAGGCGGTGCCGGTGGATGGAACCATCCGGGTCCGGGTGTCGCTGGCGCGCGAGTTCAACCATGCCGCGAGGACGGGAGCGCGAGTCACCATTGCAGATTCCGGCCCGGGGATTGATTCCTTGCACCGTTCGCGAATCTTTGAACCTTTCTTTACTACCAAAAAGGAAGTAGGAACCGGACTGGGGCTGTGGGTCTCCAAAGGCATCGTAGATAGGCACGGGGGAACTATCCGCTTGCGCAGCCGGACCACACCCGGCTGCAGCGGAACGGTCTTTTCTATTTTCCTGCCGGCGGACGCCGGGGACGGGCACAGGCGCCGCGAAAGCGTGCTGAAAGAAGCCGTCTAAAACCCATTCATCACACAGACACAGAGGCGCAGAGAAAAACATTAAATCATTTAGTGATTTAATCATTTAATGAGTGAGTGTTCTGGGGTTCTGCTGTCTCTGTGCTGAATTATTGAGCTTAATCCAGGTCCCGCCAGTTCGGGCCGACACCGATTTCCACTAACAATGGCACGCTGAGCGAGTGCACGTTTTCCATCTTTTCGCGCACCAGTTCGCGCATGGTGTCTACCTCAGCCTGCGGAACTTCGAATACCAGTTCGTCGTGAACCTGCAGGAGCATGCGGGATTTCAGCTTGCGGCGGCGCAGTTCCTCGTCAATGGAAATCATCGCCAGCTTAATCAGGTCGGCGGCAGTGCCCTGCAAGGGCGTGTTTACCGCGGTGCGCTCGGCAAAGCCGCGCATATTCACATTCTTGCTGTTGATGTCGGGAATGGGACGGATACGCCCGAATAAGGTTTTCACGCGCTGCTCGCGGCGCGCCACTTCCAGAGTGCTATCGAGGTACTGGCGCACCCCTTTGTATTTTTCAAAGTAAGCATCAATGAACTGCCTGGCTTCGCCTTTCTCGATCCCCAGCTGCTGCGAGAGGCCGAAGGGCGAGAGCCCGTAAACGATGCCGAAGTTCACCGCCTTGGCGCGGCGCCGGTGCTCCGCCGTGATCATCATAGGCGGCACGCCGAACACTTCCTGCGCGGTCAGGGAGTGAATATCATCGCCGCGGCGGAAGGCCTCGCCGAGCAGTGGGTCCCCGGAGAAGTGGGCCAGCAGGCGCAGTTCGATCTGCGAGTAGTCGGCTGCCAGCAGCACGTGCCCAGGATCGGCGATGAAGGCGGCGCGAATTTGCTTACCGAGCTCGGTGCGGATCGGAATGTTCTGCAGGTTGGGATTGGCGGAAGAAAGCCGTCCTGTCGCCGTGCCCGTTTGTCCGAAGGTGGTGTGCAGGCGCCGGGTGCAGGAGTTGAGCAGTGCGGGTAGCGCGTCCACGTATGTGGACTTCAGCTTGCTGAGCTGCCGATACTCGAGCACCAGTCGCGGAACATCGTGGGTAAGTGCCAGCCCCTCCAGAACGTCCACCGCGGTAGAGACGGTCTTGCCTTTGCCGTACTTAACCGGCTTCGGCAGGTTCAGCTTGTTGAAGAGCACGTCACCGAGCTGCTTGGGCGAGTTAATGTTGAACTCGAAGCCAGACAGTTCCCAGATTTCCCTTTCCTTGGCTCGGCAATCGCGCTCCAGCCGAGTGGACATTTCGGCTAACGCGTCGCAATCAATTTTGACGCCGGCCTGCTCCATGCGGGCGAGCACCGCGATTAGGGGCAAATCAATCTGCTCGTATACCGTCATAAGGCCCGCATCTTCGACCTCCCGCCGCAAAGTGGCCGCGAGCCGTCCGGTTAAGTCGGCGGCTTCTGCCAGACCCCCTGAGACCTTCACATTGAATCGCCGCAAGGCCACGTCCGCCAGGTGATGTGAGCTGTACGTGGGGTCGAGCAGATAGGAGTAAAGCATCGGCTCATCGCGCACTCCTGCCAGCGCGTGGCCGCCGACCGCCTCCAGCGCATGCATAGCGGCTTTATAGTCGTGAACCGCTTTGGGTACGCCGGGATCGTCGAGCGCCTTCAGGAGAGCCTGCGCCGACGGGCCGTCGTCCATGGAGACGGAAACCGCTTTGCCCGGCTGGGCGGAGATCGCGGCTTTATGATCGGGAGCCGGAGCAGCCGCCGGGACGGCGCTGAAGTCCAGCGTGCCGGTTTCGCTTTCGTCCGGCTCCTGTTCTTCTTCCGGAGCTGCAGCCGATTCTGCCGTGGCCAGCGCCACTGCCAGCACGCCATCCTTTTTGACTGCCTTCAGTACCGCCTGCACGTCGGCCGCGGACTTGGCCTCACTGTACTCGGTTTCCGCGACCTCCACGCTGGAGATGAAGTCCTTCACAAGCGTGGTGAATTCCAGCTCGGTAAAGAGCTTGCGGCAGGCCTCAGCGTCCGGCTCCTGGGCCCGCATGGAATCCGCGTCCAGGGTAACTGCAACGTTCGTGTCAATGGTGGCCAGCTTCTTGCTTTCCAGAACGGCCTGCCGGTTGTGCTGCAACGATTCGCGGTAAGTCTTCTTTTCGACCTCTTCCGCGTGGTCCAGCGCCGCTTCCACGCTGCCAAACCTGCGAATCAGCTCTACCGAGCCTTTGTCGCCAATACCGGGTGCGCCGGGTATGTTGTCAATCGAGTCGCCGCGCAGGGCCATCACGTCCACCACTTTTTCCGGCGGCACACCCAGCACCTCTTCCACTTTGGCGCGGTCGCAAATCAGGTTGTCCTTGGGCGGATTGAGCACGCAGATCCTGTCGTCCACCAGTTGCAGCATGTCCTTGTCGCTGGAGACCACGTACACGGGATAGGACTGGGCTGCCGCCTGGCGCGCCAAGGTGCCAATGACATCGTCGGCTTCGTAGCCGGGCATCTCGAGGATAGGGATTCGATAGGCCTCCAGTGCGCGCCGGATGTAGGGTATCTGCTGCGCCAAATCGCCGGGCATCTCCGCCCGAGTTGCTTTGTAGCCGGCGTAGACCTGCTCCTGCCAGCTCTGGGTTTTGGAATCGAAGCGGCGTACCGAGGTGATGGCCGCGGCCTGCTGGTCGCGGAAGGTGGGCGCGGCCACGTCGAACACCGCCGCGAGGTATTCGGGGGCGAAGTCGTCGCGCAGCTTGCGCAGCATGTTGACGAAAACGTAAGTGGCGGCCGTGGGTACGCCCGTGCGCGTGGACATCGGCCGCTGCCGCGCCATGGCGTGGTAGGCGCGGAAAATAAACGACATGGCGTCTATCAGGAAGATGCGGCCTTTGCCCGGGGCTCCCTGGGGCAAGTTCGGTGCGACCGACGCCGGGGCAGCCGTGGGCTGGGCAGCCGGCGCTTCGGTTACGGCCGTTGCCGTGTCATGCGAATTGGGCTTTTTGCGGGGCAAGAAATTAGTTTATCAGCGTTGCGCAGGTCACTTCATTCCACGAACATGCAGTCGCCGTAGGAATAGAAACGGTAGCGCTGCTCGACGGCGTGCTGGTAGGCCGCGAGCACGCGCTCGCGGCCGGCGAAGGCGCACACCAGCATGAACAGGGTGGACTTGGGCAGGTGAAAATTGGTGAGCAGCGCACCCACTACGCGGAACCGGTAGCCGGGATAGATGAACAGGTCGGCTTCGCCGGTGCCGGTATTCACGCGACCGCCCGCCAGGCCAGCGGCATACTCCAGAGTACGCACCGTGGTGGTGCCCACGGCCACTACGCGCCGGCCTGACTTCAATGCGGCGTTAATCCGTTCTGCGGCCTGCGGCGGGATGGAGTACCGCTCGCGGTGCAGCTGGTGCTGCTCTACCTCCTGTTCATGCACCGGCTGGAAGGTTCCCAGGCCGACGTGCAGAGTAATCTCGGCGGTTTCAATACCGCGCTTCCGCAGGTGTTCGAAAATTTCTGGCGTGAAGTGCAGGCCGGCGGTGGGCGCGGCCACCGAGCCCCGCTCGCGAGCGTAAACCGTCTGGTAACGTTCACGGTCGCCAGGCTGGTCGGGGCGGTCAATGTAGGGCGGCAAAGGCACATGGCCCAGGCACTCGAGCTCGCCCCAGAAATCGACGACAGGTTCGAAGCGAATGGTGCGCTCGCCGAAGCTGCCCCGCGCAATTACCTCCGCCTGAAGCTGACGGTTCTCGCCGAACCAGATCCGTTCGTCCACCCCTATTTTTCGACCGGGATGCACCAGGCATTCCCAGACGTTGGGCTCGGCTGAGAGCTGCTTGGTGAGCAGAACTTCTACCCTGCCCTGCAGGAACTCACGCGCGGCCGGGTTCCGCGAGCTGACCGGCTGGGACCGCGCCCCGGAACGATGCCCATAGAGCCGCGCCGGGAACACTCGCGTGTTGTTGAGCACCAGCAGATCCTCCGGGCGGAGCAGGTCGGGAAAGTCGCGGAAGGTGTCGTCATCACATGCGCCCATCTCTCGTCGCACATGCAGCAGGCGGGAGGCAGCTCTGTCAGGCAGGGGCTCCTGGGCGATCAACTCCGGCGGAAGGTGGTAATCAAACTCGGAAACAAGCACATAACAGATTAGCAAGAGACGCAGGCCTGCGATGCTGCCGGCCCAGGCGATTACCCCATCGCCAACCCCAGCGTCATGGAGATGCCGGGCGAGGGCGCCTGTGCCCACGCACGTATTGCTGCGGGGGGCAGCTCACAGCCCTGGCTGCTGGCGAGATTTTTCGGCGATCTAAACCGGGATTGCCGCATCCCATTGCCTGCTGTAACATACAGCCACGTCCGGGCCGCAGACCTCCCCCGTTAAACTCGCAGGTCCCCATGATGAGCGAACGACAGCATCGGCAAGAAATTGTCCGCTTAGGCCGAATGATTCACGAGCGCGGCTATGTGGCGGCCACCGACGGCAATCTATCAGTGCGCCTGAGCGGCAGCCGCATTCTGATGACACCGACCGCCATGTCCAAGGGCCTGATGAAACCCTCCGACCTGATTGTGGTGGACCCCCATGGCAAAAAGCTGCGCGGCAAGCGCGACGTTTCGAGCGAACTTGCCATGCACCTGCTGATTTATCGGCTGCGCCAGGACGTGAATGCCATCGTGCACGCCCATCCTCCTACGGCCACGGGCTACGCTGCCGCGGGCCAGCCGCTCAATCCCGCCCTGCTCTCCGAGGTGGTGATCGCGCTGGAAGACATTCCCCTGGCCGAATATGGCACCCCGGGCACCAGCGAACTCTGCGACACTTTGGCTCCGCTGATTCCCCGCTACCAGGCTATTCTCATGTCGAACCACGGGGTTGTGACATATGGCGCAGACCTGCTCTCCGCCTACATGCACATGGAGACGGTGGAGCACTTTGCTAAAGTGGCCCTGGTGGCCCATATGCTGGGGCGGCAGCACCTGCTCAGCGAAGAAGACATGCGCAAGCTGGCTGCGGCGCGCGAGAAGTACGGCAGCGGCAACCACTCACTTCGGAACGACGGCAGGACTGCTGAAACGAAGAGCCGCAATGGCAAGGAAGCCGCGCTCGCCGGCCGGAAGCGCTAACCCCAAAACCAAAACCGCAGAGGACGCCGAGTACGCAAAGGATCAGAAAGTCTGTGAAGCGGTACCTTTGCGTCCCTGGCGTCCTCGGCGGTTTTCATTCAAGGGAAGTTCGAAGTTTAAGGCCGCTACTCCCCTCCTATACGGAAGCGCATGCCGGCGCGGAAGTTGAAGCCGAGCGCGGGATAGCCCGCAGCTTCTTCGTAGCGCCGGTCGAGCAGGTTCCCAATATTCAGATAAGCCGTCATGTGACTGGTGAGCGCGTACCAGCCACCCAGATCCACGCGACCGTAGCCAGCCGTGTGATTTACGGGCGGTAATAGGCCTAGAAAATCTGAGTCCACTCGCCTTCCCAGGAACGTGCCGCCAATTTGTCCGCCCCAGCGGCGGCTGGAGTAGTTGAGCAACACATTGCCGGCATGCTTGGGCCGCCGTATCAGGGGACGGCCGGTGGCCAGTAGCGGATCGCAGAAATTCTGCACCGTACACAGTGGCGCGCTCAGGATCTGAGTGGAAGTATAGGTGTAGGAGGAATCGAGCGACAGGCGCGAACGCAAACGGGCGTGGAACTCCGTTTCCGCGCCGTGGGCCAGCGATTTGTTCACATTTACGTACTGGCCGACAAATGTCACCGGGTTGGTGGCGAACTCAATCTGTCGCCGGAAGGTATTGTGGAAGTAAGTGGCCGCGAGCACGAATCTGCCGCCCACCAGGCGCTGCTCCAGGCCGGCATCGAAAGCGCGGTTCTCCTCCGCCTTCAGGCCGGGGTTGGGGATGACAAAAGCACCCGATGCGAAGGCCTCTTCCAGCAGCGGTTCTTTGATGCCGGTAGCAAACGAACCGCGCAGTCTCGTGCCGGAGAAGAATTGGCCGCCGCGCAGCAGCAAAAAGCTGGGAGCGATCCGCGGCACCACCGCGTTGCCAAAACTCCCATTGTGAGTGAACCGCAGCCCGGCCACCAGCGAGGCACGCCCGCGGGTGACCAGTTGCTGGGCATATATGTCGTGGTTAAGGCGAAGCCCATGGCTGAGCGGCGGAGACAGCAGGTCGCCCACAAAGCCATTTTCGTCCTCGAAGCGGTAGCCCACTATCAGGCGCGCCCAACTGCTCTCCCAGTATTGGCCCTGGTACTCAAACCCGGCGCGATTGACATCGGAGATGCTGTCAAAAGGCGTGTCAATGTTTCCGAATGACGGGGAAACCCGTCCTGGCTCCATGATCTGGTCCACATTCGCCAGCTTGTGGTGGTATTCGAAGCCCGTGAATGTGTGCTGCCAGCGGGTCCCGTTGACGGTGATTTCGGCGCTGGAGAGGAAATCGTTCTGCCGGGCTTTCTCGTCCATGTCCGGCGGCAGCAGAGGCTGACCGTTGAAGTCCCAGAAAGACTGTATTCCAGTGCGGCTGTTGAGGTGACGAGCGCGCAGGCGGAAGTGCACCCGGGGCGCCAGCGTGATGCCCAGGTTCGCGCCCTGGGAAGAATTGGAGTATTCGTCGTTAGGACCCTGGCCGTTGGTGTTGAATTGGTTGCCGAAAAGGTTGAAGTCAAAGCGGCCGCGGGCGCCGGAAAGGGAAGCGTATCCGTTCGCTGTTTGGAACGTGCCGCCGTCGGCGCCGAAGGTCAGCTGGGGCGTGAGCGTACTTCCTTCCCTGCTCCAGGTCTGAACCACGCTGGTCATGGCGTCGGAGCCGTAGAGGTCGCTCTCGGCGCCGCGCACGAATTCCAGGCGATCCACCTGGTCCATGGGGACCACGCCAAAGTCGAACCGGCCACCGGGGTCGTTCACCGTGACCCCGTCAACTATCACCTTGTTGTAGCGGGAGTCGCCACCGCGCACGAATAGCGAGGCCAACGCGCCCCGGCGCCCGTTCTCGCCGATGATGGCGTCCGGCAAAAAGCGAAGGGCTTCCGCTTCATTCACCGGCTGCATCGTGTTCAGTTCGGCGGCGTTCAGGCTGGAAATTTCCGCGCCCGCCTCCTCGCCTGGCACCGGTGTGCGCGTGGCGCTGACCACAACGTTTTGCGTAGCGACAGCGATCCGCAACTGCAGAGTGAGTTCACCGGGCGACGTTGCGTTCGCGGTGAGCGGGGCGAAGCCGGGCGCCAAAACGCGCACTTCATAGGAGCCCGCGGCGAGCCCGGGGAAACGAGCGATTCCGTTGCCGGAAGTGCTCTCAACGGCGATCGGTGATGACGATCCCGCACGCAGCAGAAGCACACTTGCACCGGGGATAACGGCGGATTGGGGATCAACTACTTTGACCGTGATATCAGCCGCCCAGGCGGCCTGAAACAGCAGCAGACTGCAAGCGAACCAGCGCAGAACCCGCATGATTCCTCCTTTACACGCGAAAGGGGTGGGTGTTGGCGATTCGCGCCGGTCTCCTGGCTTGGCGAGTCAGGACCGCTCCGGCATGCTTACCCGGTGTGGTCCGCAATCGGCCCGCCGGCCTTCCCGGGCAACGCCCAGTGACCGGCGGCAGGTTCCTCGCTTACAGTTGCGCGGCAGCGCGGGATTCTCACCCGCTTCCCAGTCCCGAACCAGCGTCCGGGACGCACGAACCGAACTAACGGGAACAAAGATAGGCGCGACGGATGCGAGCTGTCAAATGGCGAGGGAAGTGACCCATTGAGTCCATCGACAATCCTCAATTACCTCTGCGTTCTCTGCCTGGAGGCTTTTATCTTGGCTTCGGCAATATCCCGCACGTGCTCCAGGGTCATCTGCAAGTCGCGGCGCTGGCCTTCCATCTGCACTTCATCTGACCCGGCCGGCACTAGCATGGGCGCGCTGAAGTGCACAAAAGCGCGAGAGAAGGGTTTGGGTACGAGCATGCGGTCCCATGTACCCAGCGTCCACGCATGTTCCAGGGCAATGTGGAAGGCGATCACCTGCACGCCGGTAAGGCGCGAGAGGACCACCGGCCCCGGCTTCGCTTCGTACAGCGGGCCCAGCGGACCATCCACGGTGAAGGCTACGGCGCGCCCGGCTTCCAGTTCGCGGCGTGCGCCCAGCACCGCGCCTAATGCGCCGCGGCGGCTGGAGCCGCGCACGGCGTAGTAGCCGAACTTCTCGATGATGCGGGAAATAATTTCGCCGTCGAAGCTGCGGCTGGTCAGCACAGCAATGTCCCGTTTCTGGAAACGGTGCGTGGCCAGGATCAGGCAGCGATGCCAAAACGCCCAGATCATGGGCCGCTCATTGGCATCCAGCGGCCCGCCCGGTTCGGCGGAATTGCGGTAGCGCACGGTGGCGCACAGCAAGCGCACTAGTAGCGCCCCAGCCCACGCAATCAGCGGCAGAAGCACACGCTGGCGCAGCGGAAATCTGGGCTCGGAGGCGGGCTCATCTGCGGCAACGCTGGGCGCCGGGCCGGTCACATTCGTATTGTAACGGCTGCCGCCGGACTACTCTTTCCCGCCCTGAATTAATAAAGCCGAAGTCCGTAGGCCGCGGTTCTCAGCCTGCTCTGAGGCCAATTATCGCCCCACGACTTTGTTTTGTCGCTGGAATAGGGCTGTGACAATCCTGCAATTCGCTTCGGCGACCTGCCAACCCGCTTCTCAGGCGGAGGCATCTCAAAAGCACGAATCCTTAACAGGATCAGAGACTGCAAGGAGAGGACGCAATGAAAAAACTCGGAATGTTGTTGGCGCTGTGTTTCGCCTTTACGCTGGCGATGATGGCCCAGGACAACATGGGAAGCATGGGTCAAAGCACAGATCAGACTACCACCACAACCAAGACAACGAAGCACCACATGAAGGGCGCCAAGGAGCACAGCTTGACCGGCTGCCTGAGCGAAGGCACCAGCCCGGGCACCTATGTGCTCACTCACGGGAAACACAAGACCATGGTCACCGGCTCAGACGAACTGAAGAACCATGTCGGCCATGAAGTGAAGCTGACCGGCGCGTGGGAGCAGGGCGCCATGTCCGAAGGCAGTGAAAGCGCTGCCACTGAAAACGCCGAAAAGAAGACGGGCAAAGAAGAGCATGAATTCAAGGCCACCAACATTACCCATATAGCCGACACCTGCACCGCAGGCGCGAAGGGTAAAAAGAGCAAGAGCGACATGGGCGGTGGCACTGGCTTCTAGCCAGCCTCCGTCTAATACCAGGGCGCAGCTGACGGCTGCGCCTTTTTTGTGCCCTGAAGAGCGCCCTTGGCCTACTTTTTGCGGCATAATCTCCCGCGCAGACAGGAGGCGCTATGGCGAAACGGGTTCTGCTGGCGGGTGTGCTGGGCGCGATCGCGATGTTTGTCTGGTCATTTGTTGCTCACATGCTCTTGCCCTTGGGCTACACGGGCGTTCGAGAAATACCAAACGAAAGCGCCGTGTTAGGCGCCATGCAGTCCAGCATGGGCCAGACCCCCGGGCTCTATCTGTTTCCTGGTTTGGGTGCGGGGCCGACTCCAACTTCGGCGCAGCGCAATGCGGCCATGAAGAACTACGAGCCCAAGCTGGCCGCCAATCCCTCCGGGCTGCTCGTCTATCACCCGCCTGGAGCCAAAGGCATCACGGGAGGCAAGCTGGGCCTGGAATTTCTTACTGAGTTTGTGGAAGCGCTGCTGGCTGTGATTCTGCTGGCGCAGACCCGGATTGGCAGCTACGCCGGAAAGGTAGGATTCATCACCCTGGTCGGCATTGTTGCCGCCGTCACCAGCAACATCCCTTACTTGAACTGGTATGGCTTTCCTGGCAATTACACAGCGGCGTACATGACCACACAAATCCTGGGGTATCTAGCTGCGGGGCTGGTCGCGGCCGCAGTGGTGAAGAACCGGGAGCCGCTGGGATTCGCCGCCAGCGCCAAGTGAGGGCTGCTTATCAATTCTCGGACCGGAACAGAATCTAGTTTTTTGGGAGCGATTCGTATCGGAACATGACTTCAGTCGTGCCGCCCAAAGCTGCCGTTCCATGGCCGGCTTTAGCGCTGTGACTTGTCTGCAGCGCCGGAAGGCGAATCTCCCAATCAGCATGGCATCAGCACGGCTAGAAGCCGTGCCCTCATACGAGGCATGTGCCCCTGGCATGCGGTTTTGTGCTCGCGAAGGGGTTAAGGCCGGGGCAGACCCATCCAGGCTGCGCTTACTCGTTCCAGCCGCGGAACAGGAGCGCGCCGTTGGTTCCGCCGAAGCCGAAGGAGTTGGACATGGCGAACTCCATCTTCACTGCGCGCGCCTTGTTGGGCACGTAGTCGAGGTCGCACTCGGGATCGGGATCTTCCAGGTTAATGGTGGGCGGAACCTTCTGGTCGCGCAGCGCCAGCACGGTTATGCCGGCCTCCAACCCTCCGGCGCCGCCCAGCAGATGCCCGGTCATGGACTTGGTGGAGCTGATGGCCACTTTGTAAGCGTGGTCGCCAAAGGCGCGCTTGATGGCCACGGTTTCCAGCTTGTCGCCGATATCGGTGGAAGTGCCGTGGGCGTTGATGTAGCCCACCTGCTCGGCCTGAATTTTGGCGTCGGCCAGCGTGTTCAGCATCACGCGATAGGCGCCATCTCCGTTTTCCGCCGGCTGCGTAATGTGGAAGGCGTCCGCGCTCATGCCATAACCCACTACCTCAGCCAGAATCTTGGCCCCACGGCGGCGGGCAAACTCCAGTTCCTCCAGGATCAGCACGCCCGCGCCTTCGCCGATGATGAAACCATCGCGGCCCGCGTCCCAGGGTCGGCTGGCCTTCTCCGGCTCGTCATTGCGGGTGGAAAGCGCGCGCATGGCGGCAAATCCACCCACACCCATAGGTGTGATCGCAGCTTCGGCGCCGCCCGCAATCATCACCTCAGCATCGCAGCGGGCAATGATCTTGAAGGCATCGCCAATGGAGTGCGCGCTGGAGGTGCAGGCGGTGCACGTGGCCTCGTTCGGTCCTTTGGCGTTATAGCGGATACTGACGTGTCCGGCCGCCAGATTCACGATGGAGGCGGGAATGAAGAAGGGGGATATTCGCCTCGGGCCGCCGTTGAGCAAATTAGAATGTTCGCGCTCGATCACATCGAACCCGCCAATGCCGGATCCAATGTGCACACCCACCCGCGGCGCCAGCTCCGGCGTGATCTGCAGCCCCGACATGCGCATCGCTTCATCTGACGCCGCCAGCGCCAGATGAATGAAGCGGCCCATTTTTTTCAGTTCTTTTTTGTCAGCGAACTGCAGCGGGTCGAAATTCTTCACTTCGGCCGCGATCTGGGCGGCAAACTGCGAAGCATCGAAGTGAGTGATGCGGGCTACGCCGCTCTTGCCGGCCAGCAGGCTGGCCCACACTTCCGGGCTGGTGTTGCCCACCCCGCAGATCAGTCCCACCCCGGTGACGACTACGCGCCGAGCCACGGACATGCCTCTGTCTTCGGTTTCATCGTTCTGGGGAATCCTCGGTTGCGCTCAGAAGTTCGCTAAAGCGGTTACTTTCCGGCTTTGGCGTGTTTCTGGATGTAATCCACGGCGTCTTGCACGGTGCGGATCTTTTCCGCATCCTCATCAGGAATTTCGATGTTGAAGGCCTCTTCGAACGCCATCACCAGCTCCACTGTGTCTAGAGAGTCCGCTCCCAGGTCGTCCACGAACGAAGCAGTGGATGTAACCTCGCCTTCGTCCACGCCTAGCTGCTCGACGATAATCTCCTTCACCTTGTCGTCAACCCCTGCCATGTGACTCCTTCTGCCGGCCCGATGGCGGTGCCGCACAGCCCCGGATGAGGCTACTTGGCGGCCTTGGCGTGTTTGCCGATGTAGTTGATAGCGTCCTGCACGGTGCGGATCTTCTCCGCATCTTCATCGGGAATTTCAATGTCGAAGGCCTCTTCGAAAGCCATTACCAGCTCCACCACGTCCAGGGAGTCTGCCCCCAGGTCATCCACAAAGGAAGCGGTGGCTGTAACCTCCGATTCCTCCACTCCCAGCTGCTCCACGATGATTTGCTTCACTTTTTCGTCTACGGCTGCCATGTCCAATCCCCCTCTGTTTTGAAACGACTAGTCTAATGGCCGCTAAGCAATGGTGTAAAGGCGTTCACCGACCGCTGTCAACCCGCCGCGTTTTGACCGTGGCGTCAATCTCGCCTCTGGCTACGCGAGCGCGAATTTCATCGCCGGTGTGGACCTGGGCCGCGTCCTTCACCAGATTGCCCTGGGCATCAAACACCAGCGCATAACCGCGTTCCAGGATCTTGAGAGGCGAAAGCCCGTGCAGGCGCGCCTCCATCTGTTCCATCCGGGAACGATGACGGAGCAACTGCGCCCGGCCGGAAGCCACCAGGGCCGACACTTGAGCCTGCAGGTCGCGGCGCACTCCCGCCAGCACGCGCCGCAAGTCATGATGCCGCACGCCGGCGCTGGCGATCTCCAGCCGCCGGCGCTGCTGCGTCAGCAGCCCGCGTTCCGCCGTGGCCAGCTTGTAGACCAGGTCGTCCACACGCTGCTGGCGCCGTGCAATCGCGTCTGACATGCGGGCAAAGGCGCCGTGCTGCGCCAGTTCCGTGAGTTGCTGCCGCAGCATCAGCAGGTGGTAGCGCATGGCACGCCCCAGGCGTTGGCGAAGCGTTTGCGCCTGGTCCTCGATTTCCTGGCGCGAGCGGATCACCAGCTCGGCGGCGGCCGAGGGCGTGGGCGCGCGCAGGTCGGCGACGAAATCAATGATGGTGAAGTCGGTTTCGTGGCCCACCGCGGAAATCACCGGAATGTGCGAAGCCACCACCGCGCGGGCCAGACCTTCATCGTTGAAGGCGGCCAGATCCTCCACCGAGCCGCCGCCGCGCGCCACGATGATCACCTCCACATTGCGCGCCCGGTTGAAGTAACGCAGCCCGGCGGTGACCTCGGCGGGCGCTGTTTCACCCTGCACCTGGGCGGGGAAGATGAGCACGTTGGCGCTCTCATGACGCCGGCGCAGGATATTCAGAATGTCGCGCAGCGCCGCCGCCCGCGGCGAGGTGACCACGCCAATCGCGCGCGGCAACGCAGGAATGGCCTTCTTCCGGCCGGCATCGAACAGGCCCTCGGCTTCCAGCCGTGCCTTAAGCTGCTCGAATGCCACCTGCAGCGCGCCTGCGCCCTTGGGCTCCAGGTACTCAGCCGAAAGCTGCAGCTCCCCGCGGGCGTCGTACACCGTGACCCGCCCACGGGCTATCACGTGCATGCCGTTCTCGGGGCGAAAGCGCAGCAGCCGCGCCTGAGAGCGGAACATCACAATTCGCACCTGCGCGCTCTCATCTTTCAGCGTGAAGTAGATGTGGCCGGATTCCGCCGGGCGAAGGTTGGACATTTCGCCTTCCACCCAGACCTCGGTGTACTCGCGCTCCAAACGGGTGCGCACCGCGCTGACCAGGTCGTGCACGCTCCAGATGCGGCGCTCTTGGATCGCCTGGAAGGTTAAATCGAGTTGGCCGCCGCTGGACATCTGAAGCGAGTTTACAGTTGCCTCTACCCACTTGCCAGTGAGCGCCCGGCGGTTCAGCACATTTCCACACCCTGAGATGACGGCAGCGCGGTTAACTCCCTGGGATACGGCATTTAGGCCAAGTACTTCTGTGCTTTAGCCCACCCCGCCTTTGGTGCGAGAATAGCCCAATAGTTGTTTGCACCTGGTTCGGCTTATCGCGGAGATACCGATGCCGTCGCGACTCGACTTGCAACCAGCAGCCTGATGGCCTCTACGGAAATACCGCCCCGCAAGCCCTTTCTGCCGCCCCCGCTTTATTCGGCCGGTTCTGGCGGAGCACCGCCCTCACGTTCGGAGCATAGCCTGCCCGCCCCGGTATTTCTGGCTTCCCTGCAGGATGAACTCGAGCGCTCCCACCGTCGCGAGGCGTTCTGGATGTCAATACTGGTCCATCTGGTAGCGCTGGTGGTGTTTATTGATGCCGCCAAGCTTTTCCCCACGCAGCGTGTCGTTGTGCCAACCGAAACGGAAGTGCTGCAGAATCATGAATATACGTTCCTGGTGCTGCCTCCCGACCTGATGAAGCCGGTTGCCCGCCCCCACAGCAGCGTTCTTTCCGACAAGAACCGGGTGGCGAGCTCAAAGCAGCCGGTAGTTGACCGCAAGGCGCTACAGCACCTCCTGGCCAGCGGCCCCAAGGGCAAGAGCGAGAAGGCGCACCAGTTCCAGGCGAAACTGGCGCCCACACTCAACTCCGCTCCCCCGTCTCAAAACGCGCTCGAGATAGCAGCTGCAACCGCGCCCGCCCAGGTCCGCGCCGGTCAGCCGGAAATGGCAAACGTTCCGGCGGCCCCTGCCACCTCTATGCGCTTGGCTGCGCAACCTGGATCGGGCGCGCTCACCGGCACGCCACTTGGGGCATCTGGCAGCCGGGGCGGTGGGGCTGTTGAAAACGGTCTCAGCGCGGCCGCATCACAGCCCGCCCGCCAGAGCGAGGTAGACGTCATTAGCGACACCAAAGGGGTGGACTTCGGCCCCTACCTCAGTCGAATATTGCGGGCGGTCCGCGTTAATTGGTACAGCCGGATCCCCGAGTCGGCCCGCGCTCCGCTCATGAAAAAGGGCAAAGTCTCGATTCAATTCGATATCATGAAAACCGGCCAAATCACTGGCATGGAAGTAGTTGGTACCTCCGGCGACCCCTCCCTCGATGGCGCCGCCATCGGTGGCATTAACCAGTCCGGCCCTTTCCCGCCGCTTCCGACCCAGTTCCAAGGGCAATATCTGGCCTTGCGCTTCCACTTCTTCTACAACCCCGATACGAACGACTTGCGGTAGAAGTCTGCGGCCTGCTCCAGGTCCCCGGCTTCGGCGCTTCATCTCAAGCTGGAAACTACGGCATCGCCTACAATTAACATCGTGGACCAGCCCACAATGCCAAAACCGCCGGGAGAGTCTAGACTGGCGAATCATTTCGACGCCGCGCGCAAGCGAGCGCTGCGAGCCGAAACCATCGGCATCATTGTGATTGCCTTGCTCGTTTTCCTTTTCACGGTCCTGCGGTATGGGGCGCACATCAATTGGAGCGCCCGCTAGCTGTGCTTGAGCCCGCTGCTCCCAGTTCCAATTTGCCGCTGCTCGTGGTCGTGCTGGGGCCTACTGGTAGCGGCAAAACCGCATTGTCGCTGGCCCTGGCGGAGCGCTTCAGCGGCGAAATCGTTAACTGCGACTCGGTAGCCCTCTATCGCGATTTCGATATTGGCGCCGCCAAACCCGCGCCCGAAGAACGCGCCCGAGTGCCCCATCATTTGTTCGATGTTGCCGATCCCATCACCCCGGTGACCGCCGGGGAATATGCGCGGCAGGCTCGTCAGGTGCTGCGCGAGATCAGCGCCCGGCACAAGCTGCCCATCGTGGTGGGGGGCACCGGCTTATACCTGCGGGCCTTGCTGGAGGGACTTTTTCCCGGCCCCCGCCGGTCAGAAGAGTTGCGTGAACGCTTGCGCCGTCGCAGCAGGAGCAAAGGCGCGGGCTACCTGCATCGCTTGCTCGCGCGCCTGGACAAACCGGCGGCGGAGAAGATTCATCCTCACGATGCGCCCAAACTTATCCGCGCCATTGAAGTATGCCTGGCCAGCCGCCAGCAGATGACGGCAATGTGGAAGCAAGGACGCGAGCCGCTGCGGGGTTTTCACATTTTGCGTTTGGGGCTGGATCCGGAACGCAAAGCGCTGTATCAGCGCATCAACCAGCGCGCCCAGCAAATGTTTGCCACCGGCCTGGTGGACGAAACCGCGCGCCTCCAGCATAAATACGGCGACCGGGCCTGGGCCCTGAGTTCGCTGGGCTACCGCCAGGCGGAACAACTGCTGAGCGGAGAATTGAGCCGCGAGGCAGCGCTGTCGGCTGCGCAACAGGGACACCGCAATTACGCCAAGCGGCAGATGACCTGGTTTCGCCGCGAACCGGACGTGCGCTGGCTGCCGGGCTGCGGTGATGACCCCGCTATCCTGGCGCAAGCAGCAGCCTTAATCGAAAGCCATTTGCGGCCCGGAAAGGCGAGGATATAATCGCGCCGCATTCTCTCTTGGGAGTGCCGCCACCCTGCCCCGTAGCCGGATTAGGCCCTTTGGCTGAGGACAGGCAGGCCGGCGGCCTGCCCTGCGTGTCTCCACTTTTCCTTGGACAATCGAAACAAAACGTACTAAAAAGAAAGGGAAGGTAAAACCGGCTTTCTCCGCCGGCGACGGTCCCAGCGAGTCCATCGTGCTGAACGAAGAACGCCGCCGCGCCATCCTCGATATTACCAATCGCGAGGGGCGCGTGCTGGTGAAGGAATTGGCGCGCCGCTTCACTACTTCCCAGGTCACTATTCGCAAGGACCTGGAAGTGCTCCACGCGCAGGGCTTCGTGCACCGCACGCATGGGGGAGCGCTGCCGTTTCGCGAAGGCGCGCTTTCCGATCCCACGCTGCGCGAAAAGGAAAAGCTGTACCGAAAAGAAAAACTGCACATCGCTACCGCCGCCGCGCGCATGGTGCAGGAGGGACAGGTCGTGATTCTCGATTCCGGAACAACCACCACGGCCATCGCGCGGGGGCTGCGGCACATGCAGAATTTGACCATCGTGACCAATGCCGTCAACATCGCCGCGGAACTGGCGGGAACGCCCATCGAGGTCATCCTCACCGGAGGCACGCTGCGCAAGAATTCGTTTTCCCTGGTCGGGCCTATCGCGGAGGATACCCTGCGCCGTCTGAATGCCGACACTCTGTTTCTGGGCGTCGATGGCTTCGACGTGCACTACGGCTTGAGCACGCCCAACCTGCTGGAAGCTAAAGTGAACCGCGTGATGGTGGAGGTAGCCAAGCAAACCGTAGTGGTTTGCGATTCCAGTAAGTTCGGACGGCGCAGTTTGTCGCTTATCGTCCCCACCTCGGGCTTGCACCGGGTGATTACCGATAAGAAGGCGCCCAAATCCGATTTGCGCGCCTTGCACAAGGCCGGGGTCGAGGTGGTGCTGGTGTAGTAGACAGTAGCTGCTGGTTGTTAGCCAGTAGTTGGGGGTGTCCGCGAATTCCTGACTTTCAATTGCCAACTACTGCAGTTACCGAGCCAGGGGAAACAGGGAGATTTCATGAGTCACGACAACACGGGAAAGGGCGGACATACGCTGGCGGAAATCTTGTCGCAGCCGCAGTGCTGGGCGAAGTGCCTTGCCGGCCTCGAGGGAAGTGGCGAACTGGACGAACTGCGCAAGCGTTTTGCCGGCGACGCTGAGTGTCTTTTTGTGGGCTGCGGCTCCAGTTACTATCTGGCGCAATCGGCGGCTGCCGCCTGGTCTGCCATAACCGGACTCCGGGCCAGGGGAGTCCCGGCCTCCGAACTGCTGCTCTTTCCCGACACCGTGCTCGCCGGCACAACGAAGCTTGTTCCGGTTTTGATCTCCCGCTCAGGACGAACCACCGAAGTGCTGCGTGCCGCCGAATACCTGGAAGGAACGCGCCACATCCGCACCCTCGCCATCACGTGCAGCAACGGCCAGCCGTTGCAACAGGCTGCCGGCGCCACCATTCACCTGCCCGCCGCCGACGAGCAAAGCACGGTCATGACCCGTTCCTTCAGTTCCATGCTGCTGGCCACGGAAGCGCTGGCCTCCACCGTGGCGGGCGATCATGGCTTCCTGCAAGCGTTGCGCAGAATGCCAGCGTTGGCCGAGCCGCTGCCGGGCACATTGCACGAACGCATCCTGGAATTTGTCGGCCCCAACCAGTTCGCTGACTACGTCTATTTGGGGCAGGGACCCTTCTACGGCCTGGCCTGCGAGGCGGCCCTCAAGATAACTGAGATGTCCTGTTCCTACGCTCAGCCCTTCCATACCCTGGAGTTCCGCCACGGGCCCAAGGCGATCCTTGGACCTGAGGTGCTGGTGACTTTTCTGCTTTCGGAAAGCGGCCAGGAGGCGGAGCTGGACGTTTTGGAAGAGGTGAAGCAACTGGGTGCCACCACGGTGGTTGTGACCAATACCGCCGGGCAACGGGCGCGGTCGAACGCCGACCTGTTGGTGGAGCTGGGGTTTGATGTTCCGGAGTACGCGCGCCTCGCGCCGTACATCGTTGCTGGCCAGTTGCTGGGGCTGACCACCGCGCTTAAGAAGGGCTTCAATCCTGACCAGCCTCGCAACCTCTCGCGCGTGGTCGTGCTGGAGGCGGACGAGAAGCCGCAACATGCCTCGTTTTGACGTGACCGTGGTCGGGGAGTTGAACCTGGACCTCATCCTCTACGGCCTGCCCGAAGAACTGCCCACTGAACGCGAATTCCTGGCCGATGGGTTCATGGTCACGCTGGGGTCCTCCTCGGCCATCCTTGCCCACAATCTCGCCGCCCTGGGCGCGCGGGTTGCCTTCTCTTCACTCATCGGCGACGATCCGCTGGGCGAAATTGCTCTGCAGCGCTTGGCGGCCGCCAGGGTGGATGTTTCGCACGTGAAGAAGGCAAGCGGACGCACCACTGGCCTTACCGTAATTCTGCAGCATGAGGGGCGGCGGCGGATTCTTACCTATCCCGGCACCATGGCCGATATGAGCCCGGCCGACCTCGACATGGAATTCCTGAAATCGGCGCGGCACTTCCATCTGTCGTCCTTTTTTCTGCAGCCCAAGCTGCGGCCGCATGTAGCCGAACTATTCCGCGAGATGAAAGCGGCCGGGTTGAGCACCTCTTTCGACACCAACGATGATCCGCAAGACCGCTGGGAGGGCGTCTTTGAAGTGCTGCCCCATGTGGACGTGTTCCTGCCCAATGAGCGCGAGGCACTGCGGCTGACACGGGCGGCAAATCTGGAGGCTGCCGTAAACGATTTGGCCAAGCGCGTGCCCGTGCTGGCCGTCAAAGTGGGGGCCCAGGGAGCGCTGGCACGACGCGGCCAGGAAGAGTTTCGCTGCCCGGCGGCGAAAGTTAGGCCTGTAGACCCGGTCGGCGCAGGCGATAGCTTCGACGCCGGCTTCTTATGTCAGTATGTGAGAGGCGAAAACCTCAACGCCTGCCTGCACTATGGCAACCTGGCAGGCGCGCTCTCCACCACCATGCCGGGCGGCACGGAGGCCTTCCGCGACCGCCAACATGTTGACCTCTTCTTCCGCGAGCACTAAACATGACCGGCGTTATCCTGAGGGACTTTAGTCCCGAAGGCCCAGAGCTGTGGCTGCCTGGCCGCGTGCTGATGCGCTGAAACCACCCTTCTTTGCAACGCTACTCTGGAGAAATGATTTTACCCGCACTGTCACGGAATATCACTTCAACCCGCTATAATGAAAATAGAACACTAAATTCCAACACACACCTCCGGCCCGTGGCGGCAAGTTCTTGCTTTTAAAGATTTTCCAGCTAAATTCTTTCCTTTGAAGATTTTGCCCGGACCTCGTCCGGCTAAGTCACTGAATCCAAAGATTCGCCGCCGCAGGCAGGGGGTGGGGGGTATCCCATGTCATATCTGCCGCGCGGCGTCGCGCGCTGCCAGCATGTCAAGGTCAACGGCACCCGCTGCGAGTCGCCCGCCCTCAAAGGCAAAGCTTACTGCTACTTCCACTACCGCAGTCGCCTCAGCGGCGCGGCGGTCTTGCCAAAACCCAATAGCCAACAGCTAACGGCCAACAGCCAAGAGCTAAACGCTAACCGCCAGGAGTTATCTCCGGCAGGCGCTCCGCTCAATACCGAGTTTCTTCTCCTCGAAGACGCCAACTCCATCCAGTGCGCCCTGCAATGGGTGCTGCGCCGCATCCTCGACGCCTCCATCGACCGCCGCCAGGCCGCCCTCCTCCTTTACGGCCTCCAGATCGCCGCCTCCAACGTCAAGCAAACCACCTTCGAGCCCTACTACAGGAACGTAATCCGCAACCTCCCCGCCACCGAAACCGCGCTGGCAGGTGCAAACGCGTCGTCCGAAAGTAGCGCCGCCGTCCCGGCAGCTGTGGCGGCGGACGTCCCGCCCGTTGCTAATCCGGACGAGTGTGCCTTGACCCGACTCGAAATGGCCGCACCTGCGAAGGCGGGACACCCTCGCGACAGCCGGCAAGATGCTGGCGCTACTTTTCCCGCCAATTCCTCTGATTCACTGCCCAATGCTCCACCACTGGCAACTGCTTCTCCCGACTTCCCGCAGCCACCAACTGCTTCGCGTCCGAAACGCCCCACCCGCCGCAAGCGCGCTTCCTCCGCTGTCCTTGACCATCGCATGCTCTCCAGCAGCCCCCGCGCCGCTCTCTCTCTCATGTTCCAGCGCGAAGTCAAGCGCCACCTCGCCCGCCTCGACTTTCCCAACTCCCCCGAGACCGACGCAGTTGAAAACTAACAAGCTGATGGTTGACGGGGCCTCCAACTTCCAATTACAAGCTACCCGCTACCGGTCCCCTGCTTCCAACTACCAGCTACCCGTCCCTGCTGCTATATTTCTGATAACGCTCCACATGGAACTGATCTCCCCAACCGACTGGACCAAGAACTTCGTGCTGGCCATCCAGGAGTGGACCAACCTGGCCGCGCGCTCGGTGACCAACGTCTTCCGACAGCCGCGCTACGTGGCGGACACTCTGCAGCAGGCCGACCTGATCGGCGTGGGCTCGCTGCCCATCGTGGTGCTCACCGGCTTCTTCACCGGCGGCGTGCTGGCCCTCAACGCCGCCCGTACCCTGGAGCAGTACGGTTCCCTCAGCCTCACCGGGCAGCTGGTTGCCATCTCCATGGTGCGCGAACTGGGCCCCACGCTGGCCGGCCTGATGGTGGCCGGGCGCAACGCTTCCGGCATGGCCAGCGAGCTAGGCTCGATGAAGGTTACCGAGCAGATTGACGCCATGCGCGCCCTGGGCACCGATCCTTCGAAGAAGCTGGTGACCCCGCGGGTGGTGGCCACCATTATCATGCTGTTCTTCCTGACCATCATCTGCGACTTCTTCGGGCTGACCGGCGGCTTTGCCGTCTCGCAACTGGGGCTGCACCTGGACGCGCACCAGTACTGGAGCAATGCCTACCAGAGCCTGGAATTCGGCGACGTAATCATTGGCCTGATCAAACCGCTGCTCTTCGGCTTCCTGGTGGCCACCATCGGCTGTTATTACGGGCTCACCTCTCGCGGCGGCACCCAGGGAGTAGGCCGCGCCACCACCCAGGCGGTGGTGGCCGCATCCATCCTGATCCTGGCGGTAAACTACTTTACGTCGCAGCTGCTGCTCTACCTGCTCAAGTGAGATGCCCGCGCCCGTCGCTCCCGCCGAATCGTCCGCGCGCCTAAGCCAAGCGCAGCCTCAGCCGGTCATCGTCTTCGAGGATGTTGCCATCAGCTTTGAAGGTAACCCGGTGCTGGGTGGAATTTCATTTTCCCTGGAGCGCGGCGAGACCAAGGCGCTGCTGGGCGTGGCGGGATCGGGCAAGAGCACCATCCTGAAGCTGACCATGGGACTGCTCCGGCCGGACCGCGGCAACATCTGGGTGCTGGGCCAGGAAGTAAGCGCCATGAAAGAAGAAGACCTGTTTGAGCTGCGGCGCCGGATCGGCATGGTGTTCCAGGAAAGCGCGCTGTTCGATTCCCTTTCGGTGCGCGATAACGTGGCCTACCGCCTGATAGAAGAGGACGTGCCGGAAGAGAAGGTGCAGCAACGGGTAGAAGAGGCGTTGCGCTTTGTGGAACTGGAACACACGTTGAACATGCTGCCCAGCGAGCTTTCCGGCGGCATGCGGCGGAGGGTGGCGATTGCCCGCGCCATTGTGGATCAGCCGGAAATTGTTCTCTATGATTCGCCCACCGGAGGACTGGACCCGGTGACCTCCACCACCATCATCGAACTAATCGTCAAGCAGCGCGACGTGTACCACAACAGTTCGCTGCTGGTGAGCCATCGCTTGCAGGATGCGTTCACCATGGCGACGCACTACTTCGACCGCACGCAGAACCGCATGGTGCCGGTGAACGGGGCGCACATTGACACCCGCACCAGCTTTCTCGTCTTGCGGGATGGGGAAGTGATTTTCGACGGCAGTGCCCACGAACTGGCGAGCAGCCGGGATGAGTACATCCGAGAATACATTTCCTGAGATTAAGATCACGTTCCACCGCCGAGACGCAGAGAGCGCAGAGGAAGATTTAAAAACACCATCTCTGCGCGCTCGGCGTTGCTCGGCGGTGAGACTGATTCAGTCGGCGGCCTTGGCTTTGGCCAGGCGCTCCGCGAATTTCGCCAGGCGCTCCTGCATGAGCTTCAAACGCTGGCGGCCTTCCGGCGTGCCCTCAACAAATTTTTCGATATTGACGAAGGATTCGGGTGCGTTCAGCTTCTGGCGCATCTCCTTGAGGTGGGGCTTTACCTTGCAGTAAACGAACCACATCTCGCCAAGGCA
The DNA here is from genome assembly GCA_035252015.1 of Terriglobales bacterium. GTDB lineage: Bacteria > Acidobacteriota > Terriglobia > Terriglobales > Acidobacteriaceae > JAICWP01. The sequence goes on along the minus strand of DATFDP010000199.1, from coordinate 1,308 downwards.
GTCGAAAGCCACGCCGGGATGAATGGCGCCGCGCAAAGCCAGAGCGGCGGCCATGTCCCAATAGGTAAACACCTGGCGCATCCAGGCGTTTTCCGGTGTGCCCCAGGCCATGGCTAGGTTGACAATATCGTCGGCGCTTTGCGGCCACCAGTTGGCGATGAAGTTGCGGGCCTTGCGCATTTCGGCTTCGCGGCGGAAATCGTAGAGTTGGAGAATAGTTTGGGCGTCGGCGCTGCTGGCGGGCTTGGTTTTTGTCGGCATCAGTGATTCCTCCTATTGAAGTGACGGCTGAACGTTTGAGTAAAATCCCACGTTTTAGGGTGCAGGAATTCTAACCGATTTGGCCCCTGGCGACGCGGCTGGAGCCGCGCCCTTCGGAGAAATGAACCGGCCCAGCGCGCAACAAAACGCCGGGAAAGCGACCTCAAGCCGACGGCTCGACCTCCGAACTACTGCTGTTCTTCAGTGGCTTCTTTCTCGATTACCACACGCACGTGGGCGGTTACGTCCTTGTGAAGTTTCACCGGGATGGTGAATTCGCCGAGCGATTTCAGCGGCTCATGCAGCTGGATCTTGCGGCGATCCACGTTGAAGCCCTTCTTCTCCATTTCCGTGGCGATGTCGGCGGAGGTGACCGAGCCGAACAGCTGGTCATGCTCGCCGGAACGGCGCTGGAAGGTGAGGCTGAGGTTGTTGACCTGGCTGGAGAGCGCCTCGGCATCGGCCTTCTCGCGGGCGGAGCGGCGCACCGCCGCCGCCTTCATCTGCTCGATGACGGCGCGGTTGCTCTTGGTGGCCTCGATGGCCAGCTTGCGCGGCAGCAGGTAGTTGCGGCCATATCCATCGGCAACTTTGACCACGTCGCCGCGGGACCCCAGCTTATGTACATCTTCCTTCAGAATGACTTCCATGGATGACTCCGTGGGCGATGTGCCCGATTTTGCTGTCGTCTCGTGTTCTTATTTATCTACAGCATCCAGCAAATGAACTACTGAGCAGCCCCGGGCCGTGTCGCCGGCAGCTTGCCGCCACACGCGTTTCTCGCCCCATCACGGGCGAGGGCGTTCGCGGCACAGTTTACGCGCGGGCGCTGAACGGCAGCAGGGCGATATTGCGGGCCTGCTTGATGGCCGTGGAGAGCCGCCGCTGGTGCGGCGTACACACACCGCTCAGACGCCGGGGCACGATCTTGCCGCTTTCCGCCACGAACTGCGAGAGCAGGCGGTAGTCCTTGTAATCAATGGAATCAATCTTCTCCACGCAGAACTTACACACCTTTTTGCGGCGGAAATACTTGCGTCCGCCTTC